>CALIJJ010000041.1 GCA_938017515.1 uncultured Pseudanabaenaceae cyanobacterium | reverse complement strand
GAATGCAGAATTGAGAATGCAGAATTGGCCAGAGCCCCAGCCCCAGCAGAAACCGGGTTTTTCTCCCCTCGCCTGCCACTCTCCTCGCCTCAAACACCTCCTGTGACCTGCCTCCTCACCCGTCCCCTCCCTTTCCGGTAGGCTCTACTCATGAGAGTCCTCGTCTATTCCTACAACTACCATCCCGAACCCATCGGCATCGCCCCCCTCATGACCGAACTCGCCGAGGGTCTTGCCGCCAGAGGACATGAGGTACGGGTCGTCACCGGAATGCCCAACTACCCCCAACGGCAAATCTATCCCGCCTACCGGGGCCAGCTCTACACCACCGAAACCCGCAACAACGTCACCATCCAGCGCAGCTACATCTGGGCCCGCCCCACCCCCCGCCTGCTCGATCGCATCCTGCTCGACCTCAGCTTCGTCTGCACCAGCTTTGCCCAGGCCCTTCTCGGTCCTCGTCCTGACGTTATTCTGATGACCGCCCCACCGCTTCCCGTCGTCGTTCCAGCAGTGATGATTAGCTGTATTCACAACTGCCCAATTGTCCTGAACTTACAAGACATCCTGCCCGACGCCGCAATTCAACTCGGCATCCTCAAGAACAAGGTATTGATCCACCTTTTTCACCAACTGGAAGCCTTTGCCTATCGCAAAGCCAGCACCATCAGCGTGATCAGCCCCAAGTTCATCGGCAACTTGGCTCGAAAGCATGTCAGTCCATCAAAAATTTGTTGTATTCAAAACTGGATCGACCTCTCCTTTATTTGCCCTGAACCAAGCCAGGGTAAAGCCTTTCGCGCAAGGCATGGGCTCACCAACAAATTCATCGCCCTCTACTCCGGCAACATTGCCCACAGCCAAGGTCTGGAGACCCTCCTACAGGCTGCAGCTCAGCTCGAAAATGAACCAGACATTGCCTTTCTGATTGTTGGGGAATCCAACGCGATCCAACGGCTCCAGGCATGGTGCCAGGCGCAAAAGATTGCTCAGGTCAACATTCATTTCTTACCACTCCAGCCTCGAGAACACTTGCCAGCACTCCTCTCGGCGGCGGATGTCGGTCTTGTGGTGCAGCGACGCAATGTCACAGACTTCAACATGCCGTCTAAAACCCAGTCGCTCATGGCCAGCGCATTGCCGATTGTTGCTTCGGTGCACGAGCACAGTTCTGCCGCTGAAGCACTACGCCAAAGCCAAGGAGGACTGATTGTCGAGCCCGAAAGTCCGGCGGCCCTTGCAGCGGCGATCGCCCATCTCCACCGGCATCCCAAGCAGGTCCAACACATGGGCACTCGAAATCGGACCTATGCCGAGACTCACTATGGCTTTGAGCTAGCCCTCGATCGCTACGAAGCCCTTTTCAAAAAACTCCTGGCCCCAACAGCAGGGGAGCCAACTCCCCCAGAAACGACTCACCCTCAACTCAACACCAAGGCACCCGATCGCCGTACTACCACCACTGCGGCAAAAAACCGCATCCAAGCCAAGGACAGTGCCGTGGAAGAACGATAGGTTTGTGCTCAACAACCTCCATACCGTTGGACCACTGCGTCGCAGAGACCACAAAAAGCAATCCAACCATCAAATTTTGGGGATCAATAAGCATCAAGAAAGATCGTCAAGAAAATCTTGAGATTGTCTTTTGAAAGTCCCATACATAATTTCAGGGTGATTTACTTTGTCAAGCAAGATAAAAGTGTTCACCCAGCCAAGTCAAGTGTGAGGACATATTTCGCTTAGAAAACAAGAGACTGTTCCCAGAGTGCGTGTATGGCCAGGAATTTAGGCATTGAGCCTGTTCCGCTTCAAGATGAGCTTTTCAGGCGCGATCGCTTGCTCGGTGGCGTAGCCGAAGCGGCAAGGCAATTATTGTCAGTCGCTGATTTTGATACGGCGGTGAATGGCGCATTAGAGGCGATCGCCCTAGCCGCAGGTATCGATCGCATCTTTGTTTACCAGCATCATGTAGATGCTCAAACTCAGAAAGAATTTGCCAGTTGCCCCTACGAATGGACAGTGCCAGGCGTCGTAAGGAGCTACGATCTACCGGGTCAGTATCCAATGTTTTATAGCGAAATCGAAGGCTATGCCGATTGGTTGGCGGAACTAAAGGCAGGAAAAACGGTACAGAAGCTCGCCCGAGACATGTCAAAAGCGGGACAAGTCAAGCAAGTCCAGGAGCAGGCATTATCAGTTTTGACCGTGCCCATCTTTATTGAGGGGAATTTTTGGGGTAATTTTGGCTTTGATGATTGCACAACTGAACGAATTTGGAACGAAGCAGAGATTTCGGTACTGAAGACAGCGGCGGCTTGCATCGGTAGTGCCATTGAACGGGACGATGCCCGGAAAGAACGCGAAGCAACGGCCCAGGCCCGTGCGATTGAGCTAGAGACCCATAACCAAGAATTGGCAGCGCGCGATCGCATTCTCGAAGCCACCGCCGCCGCCGCCAATGTCATGCTCACCGAAGACAATTTTGATCACGCAGTTAGCGACGCACTCCAAATTATTGGGGTCGGACTGGAGGTCGATCGCGTTGGCTTAATGAAACACTTTGGTCCTCCTTCCAACCCCTCTAGCTATCACCAGCAGCTGTTTGAGTGGGTTGTAGAGGGTCTACCGATACAACTCAACCATCCTGAACTGGTACGAATTAGTGACGCTGGGATTGAGTTTGCCGTAGAACGGCTTTCCAGAGGAGAAATTTTTGGCGGCATTGTGGCGGACCTGCCCGAGCCATTTCGCAGTGGGCAGCAGGAGCTGGGGGTGCAGTCGACCTATGCGGTGCCAATCATTGTCAGTGACTGTTATTGGGGGATTGTGGCTCTTGATGACTGTCATCAACAAACAGAGCGCAGTGAAGCTGAGCTAGGAGCCCTAAGAACGCTGGCAAACTGTGTTGGTAGTGCGATCGAACGAGAGCAACTGCGCCAGGCAGAACTCCAGGCCCAGGCCGCTCGCGAAGCCGCCGAGCGCACTGCCCTGATCGAGCGGGAGCGGGCTGCCCGTGCCGTAGAACTCGAAGCGGCAAATCAGGTCTTGAGCACGCGCGATCGTTGGCTCACAACAACGGCCCTAGCCGCGAAACAACTCCTGTCTAGCAATGATGTGGCCGCCAGCGTTGATCAGGCTTTAGCTACGATTGGTGAAAACCTGGACTGCGATCGCATCTCGGTCATGCAGCACCATCCATCACCTGACACCACCGAGGAGACGCTTGGCTCAATGCGAGTTATTCATGAGTGGGATGGCGATGGCATTTGCCGCCAAATGGAAAGTCCCGACCTCGTCGAAATTGTTAGCGAAGGGGTCGAAGATTGGTTTAAGCAGTTGCTTGCTGGGGACTCCGTGGGGGGCATTGTTGCGGAAATGGAGGAACCCTTCCGCAGCGGCCAGCAGTCTCTGGGTGTGCAAGCAACCTACGCAGTCCCGGTCTTGGTGGAAGGGCTGGTTTGGGGGCTGGTGGCCATGGACTATTGCCATGAACCCAAACGCCTCACGCCGGCTGAGTTAGCGGTATTTCAGACAGCCGCAACCTGTGTGGGCAGTTCGATTTATCAGGAGCAGGCGCGGCGGGACCAGGCGGCCCAGGAAAGTGCGCGGCTGCTGGGCAGCGTGGCAGAGGCGGCGAATTTGCTGTTGCGCTCGGCGGACTATACGACCGTGTTGCCGGAGGTGACACGGTTGCTGGGGGAGGCCGTGGGGAGCGATCGCTGTGCGATTGCAACGACCCAAAGCTATCCCGTAGCACCGACCTCTCTGATCTCCATTGCGGCGGAATGGTGCAGAGACGGTGTTATGGCAGCCCATCATGCTACGCCTGAATTAGCTACCGCAACTTGGCAACAGTTTCCAGAATTGTACAAGCATCTTCAAGCTGAAGAGGTCGCAAACTATCTGGTTACGGAGCTTTCAGAATCGAACCGCAATTTATTTAAGTCTCAGGACATTAGCTCGGTTGTTTATCTGCCGATTGTTGTTGATGGCAAACCTTGGGGACAAATTGGCTTCGATAACTGTGGTGAGCCTCGGCTGTATGACGAGGCGGAAATCTCGATTTTGCGGGTGGCGGCGGAGAGCATTGCAGCGGCCATTTCCCGCCAGGCCCAAGACGAAGCTCTGCACCAGTCAGAGCAAGCTATCCTGGCTGAGCGAGAGAAAGCGGCCCAGGAGCGGGCAGCAGAGTTAGCGAAGGTTAATCGTGTCTTGAAAAAAACGATTGACACGCTGGTGATTGAACCGGAACTATCGAAGTTTTTGGGCTATGTATTGCAGGCGATCGCCCTACAGTTTGACTCGCCCTTTTTGGAGTACTGGCGTAACGGCCAAGACAACATTGCTTATTTGGAACTCGTCATCATCAACGGTGAAGTGTTAACGGGCAAACAGTTAACAGGTCACCACGGGGTTCAAGGGCTTATGGTGCATCCCGATATGATTGACAGTGAGACGCTCTTTCAGCGTACGCAACATACGGTGTACAACCTCTCACCAACCGATGATTTCATCGGACCTTTCTACAATAATATTCACCAGTGGTGTCAAAGCCATGGCGTTGATCTGCCAGGAAAAGCATTCAACTTCCCCGTTGTTTTAGGTGAGCAATCGTTTGGCGCGATCGCAATTTTCCTGCCCAGCGCTCGCATCCTCCCAGAAGAAACCATCGAGCTAGGTTATGCCCTCGCCAATCAAGCGGCCTTAGCCTTGCAGCTTACCCGCCTTGCGGAAGAAGCAAAGCAAACGGCCCTCCTGCAAGAACAGGAACGGGCTGCCCAGGAGCGCGTCTTGGAGCTAGCGAGAACCAACGAAGCGATCGCCCAAAGCCTCACCGACCTTGCATCCAATCCAGAGCTAGAGCCATTTTTAGGCGCCATTGTTGCTGAGATGGCACGTCAACTCAATGCCTGCAAAGTCCATCTTTTCCTCTACGATGCGCCCAGCCATACCCTCACCCAACGTGTTGCTGTGCAGGAGGGACAGATTTATATCGGTGTTGGCCCCAACGATCCGGAAATGTTCAGCCACCCCATACCAGCAGACCTGACTCTGGGCTGGCAAACCATTATTACCGCCGATCGTCCCCTCACCTACGACGAAACTCAGCCCTATGACGAAGATATTTGGTGGCCAGAATCACTCGAATGGCATAAAACCGAAGGCCACAGGGCCATCACCTGTATTCCGATGAAGGCCGGGGAGACGCCCATTGGCTACATCGGATTTTGCTTCTACGATCGCACCTTCATTACCGACGAACAGCTGGAATTCATGCAGGCTCTGACGAATCAGGCGATCGTGGCAATACAACTCACCCGTCTCGCTGACGAAACCAAGCAAACCGCCATTGTGCAAGAGCAACAGAAAGCCACCCAGGAGCGCGCGGCAGAATTAGCGAAGACAAATGAAGCGATCGCCCAGACCTTAGATGTATTGACAGCGACGCCAGAACTCGATGATTTTCTGGGTCAAATTCTCACCCAAGTGATTGAACAAATCGATGCTGACTATGCCCACTTGTTTTTGTACAACGCAGAGACTGAGACGCTGCGATCGCACCTCGTTGTCCAAGACAACACGATTTACCCCGGCAACGCTCCGGGTGACCCCGAAGTCTTCCGCCAAGATCTTCATGCCAGCAGCACGGCGGGCTGGCGAGCCCTGCTCGAATCTTCCAAACCCATTACCTTTGACACAGCCAATCCCGAAAGCGCCGAATTTTACTGGCCCACCACGCCGGAATGGCACAACGCTCGCGGTCACCAATCCGCCACCTGTGCCTGCATGAAAATTGGTGATCAGGCCATTGGGATGTTGGGCTTTGCCTCTTGCCATCATGCGAGTCTCACCGAGGAGAAGCTTGAATTCATTCAGGCCCTTACCAACCAAGCCACCCTCGCCATTCACCTCACTCGCTTGGCTGAACAAGCCCGCACGAATGCCCTCACCGACGAGCGCAATCGCCTCGCCCGCGAAATCCATGACACCCTTGCCCAGACGTTCACCGGCATCTCCCTTCAACTGGAAGCCGTCCGCAGCCTGACCCACCAGCCCAACGCCACCGTCGAAAGCCTCGAAACGGCCCAAACCTATATTCGTCGCGCCCGTGACCTCGCCCGCAAAGGTCTCTCCGAAGCCCGCCGCTCCGTCCGCGCCCTCCGCTCCGAAGCCCTCGAAACCGACGATCTGCCCAATGCCCTACGCAAAGCTTTGGCCCAAACCCAGCGGGATCATGGCCTCAGCACCCACTTCCGCCTCGAAGGCGAGCCTATCCCACTCCCCGACGACCTCCAGCTCAACCTTCTCCGCATTGCCCAAGAAGCAATCACCAATGTCCTGCGCCATGCCAAGGCGACGCAGCTCGACCTCACCCTCCGCTTCCAAACCCCTCATATCCAGCTGCGTATCACGGACAATGGCGTCGGCTTCGAGACCAGCAATCTTCTGGAAAACAGTGGCTTTGGACTCATCGGCATTCGCGAACGGGCGGCCCGTTTCTATGGCAGCTTCGCTCTCCAAAGCAGCCCCACCAGCGGCACCACCCTCAAGATCACCATTCCCTTGGAGTCTACTCTTGAGTTGGGGTGAGCAGTTGAGCAAGATTCAGACCATTGAACTGAAAGAAGGTCGCACCGGCAATGTTGTTGCTGGCCTGGTGACCCGAACCGCCAAACATGTCGAAGACTACGAACAAGCCTGGCGCGAGCCCCTGCGTGAGTTGAATAAAGAAGACAAAACCATGAGCTGGCGATTCAAAAAACAGCTCGCCGAACACCACCCAGACCACGAAGCCTACGCCATCGAATCCGAAGACCTCACCCAAGGCATGATTCTGCTGGAAACCCAAAACCGTTGGTCCTTATTCACCCCAGGCAAACGGATCATCTACATTGCAGCTATCGTATCCGCACCCTGCAATCGCTATTGGATTCAGCGCCCACCAGAACTGAAAGGTGTGGGCCGGTCTCTGCTGGAATTTGCAAAACAGCGCAGCCTTCAACTAGGTTTCGACGGTCGCGTTGGTTTGCACTCCTTATCAGGAGCCGTCGGCTTCTACGAAAACCGGGGAATGACCCGCTTAGAGCTAGATCCAGAAGACATTATCGATCCCGAGGATAATGTGCCTTATTTTGAGTATATGGGCCGGTATCAGGAGGGGCGTGATCATGAGCGAAACTGAACTTCAAGATCAAGTGCGTCAAGACAGAGCGGATGAGCTAGAAGCACAACTACCCAGTCATGTGCTAGCGGGTGTGGTACAGCCCAAGGGTTGGATGAAGACTTGGCCGGAGTTGACGACCTATTCCCATTACGAGCAATTGCGATCGCTCATTGCCCGAGGCTTCGCCGCCATCCTGCGAGAAGCCTGTCCCGGTGAAACCTATGAAGCGGCGTCCAACTGCGGCAAACCCTTGGTGTTTGAGCGGTTGTTTGAACCCGGTGATGAAATCAGAGCACAACTGTTGGCCCTCCTGTTGGCCCTCATAGAAGGCGAAAAACTGGGGCCAAAAGTAGAGCTGACGCCGGAACGCTTGGCTGTGATTCGCTCAGTCCTGCAAAAGGTCCTAACGGCAGAGGATTGGGAGAGCATTGCCCAGGCCGCAGCCAAGCAAGTGCAACGCCAAGTCATGGAGCTAAGAGTGGCTTAAGCAACAAACTTATTTTTGGAAGCGAATGCAGCGATCGCCCTAGAATGAGGCAGCAAAGATTAGCGTTGTTCACCGGATGTCGCCTTCGTGCTAACGCTCCGAGATCTCCCCAAATACGAAGCGCTCCTAGCCATGGCCGAGCGCTACCCCGACCTGGACGTTTCCGCCGTGGAAGCGTACCTAACGTTTCTGCGCACCGCCACCGACGTACACCAGGTGATGGACGGTCACTTTGCCGAGCACGACCTCTCCATGGGCAAGTTCACCGTGCTAATGCTGCTCTACAAGGCAGAAACGGGGCTCTCCCCCGAAGAATTTTTGACCCCCTCGGAATGCGCCGAGATGGCGGGCGTGACGCGAGGCACAATCACCGGACTCCTGGATGGACTGGAGCGCCAGGGATGGATCGAACGGCAACCCCACCCCGGCGATCGCCGCCGCTCCATCATCGTCCTGACATCAAACGGTAGCGATCGCCTCGAAGCCATGCTGCCCAGACACTTTCGGCTCATCACCGCCATGATGACCCAACTCACCACCGACGAGCGCGAAACCCTGACAACCTTGCTACAGAAGCTGAGGAGCGGCACCCAGAATTCTGCCCCAGGATAGACATGCAAGCTTGGGGATCGCGTGCTAGTATCTTTGAATCAAGAAATAGTAAGGCGGCAAACTAACTTCGACCGTTTGTCGTTTTTCATTTTCTGAATCATTGGTTTCAGGCCCTACCGCCATGAGTTCTTCCATTCCCCCGAGCTCCCAGTCTCCCCATTTTCAGACCTCCTCCCCCCAGGCCAAAGCGCCTGAGAGAGGAGATGAGAAGGCCATGGGGCCTGAGGTAAGCAATGCTAAACGAACCGGCTCCTCCTTAAACGCCAAAATGGAGCCAGGCTTCAAGCCATCAGCCAGCCAGCGCATCCTGCGAGCCCTCACCTGGGAACGTTGGCTACTGCTGCTGATCCTCTTGACCGGATGTGGCTACGGTCTCTGGCAGGTGCTGGGTCCCAAGGGAGGAGCCCCTCCCGGTGCCGGTGGGCCACCGGCTGGGATGCAGGGCCCACCGCCCCGCCCCGTGGTCACCACCACCCTTCAGCAGGGAACAGCGGCCCAGGGGGTACAGGTGCTGGGGCAAGTGGAAGCTAGCGACAGCGCAACGTTGCGCAGCCAAACCACTGGCACCGTAGAAGCATTGCTGGTCAACGAAGGGGACACAGTCCAAGACGGTCAGGTCATTGCCAAGCTCAATCAGACAGACCAGCTTTTGGCCTTGGCCCAGGCCCAGGCCGAGCTAGCCGAGGCAGACAGCAATTTGGCTGAGATGCAGAGCGGCACCCGTCAGGAGGTCATTCTCCAGCGGGAAGCAGCGGTCCAGGCGGCGATCGCCCGGGAAGCCGAAGCCCGTGACAATCTCAACCGTGTCAAAAATCTAGTCACGGAAGGTGCCCTGGCCGAGCGACAACGGATCGAAGCCAAGACCACATTGGATGCCGCGGTGAGCGATCGCCTCGGTGCCGAAGCCGAACTGGCCGATGCCAAGGCAGGCCCCCGGACCGATGAAATTGCGGCAGAACAAGCCAAGGTTGCAGCGGAGCAGGCGGCGGTCACCCAGGCCCGACTGGAGCTGCAACGCACGGAGATTCGGGCCACGTCGGCGGGGGTGGTGAGCGATCGCGCCGTCAGCGTTGGTGACTATGTCCGCAGCGCCGACCCAATTCTGACGCTGATCAATAACGAAACCGTGGACATCACCCTAGAGCTGCCCGAACAGTTGGCTGGGCAAGTGGAGCCTGGCCTACCGGTCAAACTGGTCTCCCGCGCCATGCCCGGCTGGGAAACCACAGCAGCCATTGATGCACTGTTGCCCCTAGCCAGCGCCAACTCCCGCCGCCGCCCCGCTCGCATCCGTCTTCAGAATCCCCCCGATGGACTTCTGCCAGGCACCGCCGTTCTTGCCCAGTTCCAGACCCCCGGCAACAGTAGTGGCTACGAAGTGTCTCGCGATGCCCTAACCCGCCGCGCCGATCAGTGGCTTGTGTTTGGTCTCCGGGAAGGCGAAAACGGTCAGATGGCCCAACAAATTGAGGTGACCCTGATCAGCGACTTAGGTGAGACCGTGATCATCGATAGCCCTGGGTTGAATCCACAACAAATCATTGTTCTCAAAGGCGGCGATGCACTCATGGATGAGGCTCCCATTATGGTCGTAGATGGCCCCGGAAAAATGCTGTCCCCGGCAGATACCGAGTCTCCCTAACTCCGCCCTCCACATTCTAAATTCTGCCTTCTAAATTCTCCATTCTCCACGGAGACCCCCATCATGAATTGGATTGAACGCATCGTCCGGTGGCGCCACGGAACCTTTGTTTTGTTCTCGCTGATCGCGCTTTTTGGCATCATTTCGCTCTTTAATCTGCCGCTGGAACTTCAGCCCGGTGGGGATAAGCCCGAAATTAGCATCAACACCAGCTACATCGGTGCAGGTCCCTCAGAAGTCGAGGACCTCATCACCCGCCCCATCGAAGAAGTGATGGAACAGGTGGAGGGGGTCCAGGAAATCACCAGTACCTCCCGCCCCGGCAGCAGCGGCATCAATCTGGAATTCAAGTGGGGGACAGACCCAGACGAAAAACTGCTGGATGTGATTAACAAGCTGCAACGGGTGCGCAATTTACCCGCCGAAGCGGGCGACCCCAGCGTCGAAGTCATCAGTACGTCCAGTAGCCCGATGATTTGGTTGGTCATGGTGCCCAAGGAAGGGCGCTTGGCCGATGCCAATCAGTATCGCGATCTCGTCGAAGATTTTGTCGAGC
The DNA here is from genome assembly GCA_938017515.1 of uncultured Pseudanabaenaceae cyanobacterium. Lineage (GTDB taxonomy): Bacteria > Cyanobacteriota > Cyanobacteriia > PCC-9006 > JAAUQQ01 > JAAUOP01. Next base: position 35,774 of record CALIJJ010000041.1, on the reverse strand, counting down.
CCGAACTGCGACGCATTAACGGCATTGGCGGCTTTTTGGTGGTGGGGGGTCAGGAGCGAGAAGTGGAGGTCAATGTGGACCCCCAGGCTCTCGCCGATCGCAATCTTTCCATTGGGCAGGTCATCACCACACTGCGCCAAAACAACCGCGATATCCGAGGCGGTCCGCTCACCGTGGGGCGTCGGGAATACCGCGTTCGCACCGTGGGCCGTACCAATAATGTTGCGGACCTAGAAAAGCTTGCCCTGCGCCGGGACCCAAGCGGTTCTGTCTTTTTGGGTGATGTGGCCCAGGTGCAAATGGGTCGCAAGGTGAAGCAAGGGGTCCTGATGTTCAATAATCAGGAGTCCGTGGCCATTGGCGTGATTCGTCAGGTCGGTGCCAATGTCCCGAGTGTTTCTGAGGGCGTGCGTTCAACCCTGGACCAGTTGCAGACACAGTTCGATGCCCAGGACGAGGGGGTTGATTTTCAGATTGCCTACGACGAAAGTACCTACATCGACCAGTCCATTGCGCTGATGCGCAGCAACCTGTTGACCGGGGCAATTCTTGCGGTCTTAGTGCTGTTGCTGTTTTTGGGCTCGCCGCGATCGGTGGCGGTGATTGCCCTGACCATTCCCACAGCGATGGTGAGCGTGTTCTTGGTGATGTCGATCTTGGGGCGATCGCTCAACATCATCAGCTTGGCCGGTCTCGGATTTGCCGTCGGCATGGTTGTAGACAACGCCATCGTCGTCCTAGAAAACGTCTTCTCTCATCTGCAACGGGGCAAACGCCCCATCCACGCCGCCATCGACGGCACGACGGAAGTGGGCGGAGCCATGTTGGGTTCCACGCTCACCACGGTGGCGGTGTTTGCACCAATTGTCTTGGTCCAGGGAGAGGCAGGACAACTGTTCACCGATGTGGCCATCACCTTGGCGGCGGCGGTGTTGTTTTCACTGTTTACGGCACTGACATTGGTGCCGATGCTCTGTGGACTGTTTCTCGATCGCCGCGAAGTCGAGTTGCTGGAACAGGGCGCGGCTGCGGGTCGCAACCCCTTTGAGCGAGCCGTGGGTCGGGCGTCCACCGCCTTCCAGGCGGTTCAGGGTCGCCTCGAAAGATTCCTATTACACACCGCCCGCTGGTCCATTGGAGCGGGTCGTACGGGACGGCGACTGGTCGTCCTCAGTATTCCCATTGCGCTACTGGTCGTCGGTTTTCTGCTGCTCCCCCCCGCCGACTACCTGCCCCAGGGCAACCGAAACTTGATTCTGTGGCTGGCCCAAACGCTCCCCGGCACCAGTGTCGAAGAAGCGATTGAACTATCGGAAGGGCCCCGAACCCTAGCCCTGGAACAACCCGAAGTGGCCGGAGCCTTTTTTGTTCACTCCCCCCGATTCAAGGCCATGGGCATTTTCCTCAAGCCTGAATACGCCAACGGCAAGGGACTGGAGCAAGTCGTAGGTAAGCTCATCCCCCCCAGCTTTGGCTTCCCTGGCTATCGGTTTATGTTCCCAATTCGTATCTCGATTTTCCAGGACCCCGGCAAGGAATTCGAAGTGCGCATGGCGGGTCCAGACCTAGGCGAGCTGGAGCAGTTGGAGCAGAAAATCAAAGGCCAATTGCAGGGAATTGAGGGCGTCACTAACGTCCGTTCCGACTATGTTGCAGGCGCACCTCAGCTCGAAGTCATGCCCAACCGCACTCGGCTTTCGGAACTCGGGCTTTCTGCCAGTGATGCGGGGGCGATCGTCGAAGCGGCCTTGGGTGGTAGCCTTGCCTCAGACTTTGTGGAAGGCACCGACGAGCTGGACATCACGGTCAAGCTGAAAGACGCCGCAGTGGAGAGTCCGGGGGACCTGCGTCAGCTCGCGCTCTACACACCGGCCGGTAAGCAAGTCCAGCTTGCCGATGTGGCATCAGTTGTAGAAACTACTGGCCCCGACGTCATTAACCACGTCAACCTAGAGCGCTCCATCACCCTGACGGTCAGCCTGGCCCCCAACGCTCCCCTGGGTACATTGGTCGAGCAAGCCGAAGCGGACGTCATTGCCCCTGCTCGCGCGGAACTCGCACCGGGTCGTCGTCTGGAGCTGTCAGGCTCCGCGGACAAGCTGTCGGAAACCCTGGCTCAACTGGGACAGACCTTCGTCTTCTCCCTGCTGATTATCTACTTGCTGCTGGTCGCACTCTATCGCTCCTTCCTCTACCCGCTGGTCATCATGATGACTGTGCCCATTGGCCTAACCGGCGCGGTGCTGAGTATCGTACTTGCCAATCTGATTCCCGGCGTGTCGGTTCCGCTGGATATGATCACGGGGCTGGGCTTTGTCATCCTCATCGGTGTCGTCGTCAACAACGCCATTTTGTTGGTGGACCGTGCGCTCCAGCTCCAGCGAGAAGAGGGCATGGATTATCATCACTCGCTGTTTGAAGCGACGCGCGATCGCCTCCGTCCCATCTTCATGTCCGCCAGCACCAGCGTCCTCGGCATGTTGCCCCTGGCGGTTATCCCTGGCGAAGGCGCAGAACTCTACCAAGGACTGGGCATCGCCCTCACCGGAGGATTGGCCTTCTCCACATTGCTCACCCCCACCGTTGTCCCTGCGCTGATGGGTCTGCTCCATGACCTCAATGGCCGCAAGCTCGATGCAGACATTCGGCAGGGCCTGGCGATCGCCCAGGCACGACAGGCAGAGGCCGCTGCGGACAAGGGAACGATGGAGGCGCTATCTCAGATCGAAAATCGTCGCTAGGGGCAAGAGTGCTCCCCGAGGTACTCCTCGCCGTCTATCGCCTCGAATATCGCCAGGGCAACACCTGGAGGGTTGTACCCAAAACCCATGAAGTCCAAACCTGTTCCGGTCGTTTGCCCCAAGCAACCCACAACCAATGTCGCGTGCAATATCGCGTGCAAGTGGGTGGAACTCGGGGCAATGCAATCTACGATTGATTGGCGGGCATCTCGGCCTTTTAGATCATCACTTTAGACCTACCAAAGTCCGCGAACGGAGGGCTTCTCCGCACTCTCCTCATCAACCTCAGCGGGTTCAGTCGCTTCTGGCTCTACGATCTCCGCCGCCGCCATACGCGCCTGAAGTTCTTCACTCACATTGGGCGGAATCAAAACGCGACTAATCACCTGAATCAGACCATTGTCTGCCTTCACATCGGCCTGGATAATACTGGCATTGTTGATAATAATGCGCTCGGACGTGAGCTTCACGGCCAGACCACCGTTGAGCGTCGCCAGAGCACCGCTGCGAAACTGTTCAAACTTCAGCTCCTCCGGCACCACGTGATAGGTCAAAATCTGGATCAAGAGGTCTTTGTTGTCCGGCTCTAGGAGCATGTCCAAAACACCGTTGGGCAATTCTTCAAAAGCCTTATCCGTCGGTGCCAGAATCGTAAATGGCCCTTCCTCCGAGAGCTTCTCCACGAGCCCCGCCGCTTCTACGGCTGCCACAAGGGTTTTGAAAGAACGGCCTTTGCCAGCAACATCCACGACTGTCCCAGGGGATGCGGTCGCAGAGTCTTCAGCCTGAGCAACAACAACGCCACCCTGAACGGATGCAGAACTTGCCGATGCAGAACTTGCCGATACAGAACTTGCCGATACAGAACTTGCCAGTACGGGGCCTGTCGCCAAGGCAACACCCGCGCCACACAAGCCAAATATCGAGACCAACGCAAACCGAGATAGTCGCCTAAACATGGGTCACCCTCAGAGTTTTAGGCATCCTATCAGATGAGACTGTCGGGTGTGTGTCAGCAAATTGGCGGTTTTCATCGCCGCCCTAGGAAACGCCGCTGCCCAAAAACTGCTGCTGAAACGTATTCAGCGCCGTCATCCCCCCCGCAAAAAGAGCTGTGCCACTCAGCATTTTGAAACTAACCGAGAGCAAAAATAACGCAAATACAGTCCGTAGACGCTCACCGGGAACAATCTGAGACAGCTTCGCCCCCAGGGGTGCCCCCAACATTGAGAAGGGAGCCACCAAGAAAACCGCAGGCCAGTACACGTAGCCCGTCGCCCCCGGAATCACAGTGTGGCTACCGCTGAGCAAAATAAAAGATGCCGTTCCGACCAACGCGATCGGCAGGGTGAAGGATGCGGAAGTACCCGTGGCATGCTTCATGGGCAGGTCACAGTAGAGCAAAAAGGGAACGCTGAGTGCCCCACCGCCAATGCCCAGAATGCCTGACTTGAATCCGATCGCCATCCCAATCGCACTGGTGGCAGGTAATCCCGGTGCATTTTCCTCCTCTCCCTGGGGCTCCGGTTTCACATCCAGAAAGATCTTGAGGGACACCACCAGCAGAAAAATGCCAAAGACTAACTCTAGCCAACTGCTATCCAGATGGTTAGCCAACAAATTCCCTGAAACAACCCCAACCGCAATGCCCGCAATAATCTTCTTGAAAATCGACCAGTGGACATGGCCCTTGGTGTGGTGAGACCAAGTGGAAGAGGCCGCCGTACAAATCATGATGCAGGTGGATGTCCCTGCCGCCAGGTGCATCAGCGCTTCGTCCGGAATCTGTACCAAATGGAATAGATAGAACAGACCCGGCACAATCACCATGCCACCGCCGATACCCAGCAGCCCAGCCAGTAGACCAGCGGTGATACCCAACCCTGCAAATAAACCAACGCTCAGGGGATCCATGAATGCAACACAACTCAAACAGACGGTTCACACTGAATTAATCACATCCTATCAGCGATATTCTTGATCCTTGAGCAGATTACTCGGACGGAACGTCACTGATCAGAGCAGTGACGCTCTAGGGCAACGACTCCCGAAAATCGAGCACCAGTTGCATGTTGTCGATCACTAAAGCACGCAGGTCACGGGTGAGGGGCACATCGCTCTCGGGACCAAACCAGCGATCAAAAATGGCCACCGCGGCTGGGTCTTCATCCAGAAAGTCCTGCATGTATCGCGTCAACGTGTAGTTCACGGTATCCAACAGGTCCGAATTATTCTCCGGCACCATGCAGGCAATGCCTTCCTGGGAGTAGGGAGTGCTGACCAACTCATAGTTGTCCGCCAGGGGGTTGTTGCTGAGCCAAGCCTCTAACAAAATACCGTCTGCCCCCAGGGCATCCACTTCCCCCTGGGCCAGAGCCACGTAGGCATCACGCCGATCTTGAAATAGCACAACGTCGGCATTACGCTGGCGCATTGCTTTCTCGTTAGTGGTTTGGGGCAATGCCGCCACCCGCACACCGGTCAAATTTTCAGGATCCTTGAGGGGGCGATCGCGACGCACCAATAATCTGGTGCCCGTCAGGCCATAACTCACCGAGAAATCCACCCGGCGCTCACGCTCCCAGGTAAAGCTGCTGGCATCACAGACCAAATCCACACGACCCGATTCGATCGCCGGAATTCTTCCATCGGAGGGCAACGTCCGCAGCTTCAGCTCGATGTCTCGTCCGAGGTCTTGTTCTAGCTGCGCCTCGATCAACCGCAACATCTCAACGGAATAGCCCGCTAGCTCTCCCTTGCCTGTTCGATAGGCAAAGGGATTTGCAGTGGCGCTGGTCCCAGCAATGAGAACACCAGTGCGCGCGACCTTATCCCAAACCGTCTCCGCCAAAACCACGCTGGGCAAGCCAGCAAGCAGCACCATTCCAACCGCCGGTGCGGCAACGACTCTCAAACCCGCCTGAATCGACAGCCTGACCACCCTCAACGCGTTCATCTTGCACCCTCAACTTCGTTATTCAAATACCATACTCAAACATGACGAAACTCAAAAACAACAAACCGGCCCGATTACTCAAATCGGACGGATTCATCGTCCGAGCCACTTCATCCAGTGACCAAAATGCACAATCAATGAAACTCACAATCACCGAAACTTACAACCACTGAAACGCACCGGTCAGCAAAGTCACACCGAATGGCCTAATCGCAAAGCCCTAATCGCAAAGCCCTAATCGCAAAGCCCTAATCACAAAGCCCTAATCACAAAGCAGAGTATCCCGAGTATTCCGCCCTGTCGTTGGATTCGTCCCCTGGGCCACGGGGCACAGCTCCGCCAAGACATCATCCATCAGCAACACATCGGTGAAGTCGGCTCCGTCGATGGTGACATTCTTAAACACCGTATTGAAGGCATAGGCACCTTCCAGGTTGGCGTTGGTCAAATTGGTGTATTTCATCAGCGCCGAATCCAGCGTCGCCGATGTCAGGTCTGCCCCGGTCAGGTCTGCCTGCTCCAAATGAGCACCGAACAAATCTGCATTGTGGAAGTTTGTCCCCTGAAGATTCGTACGACGTAGCTTCGACATACTGAAGTTATCGCCGGCAAAATCCTCACTAGGGTGACTTTCGCCATCCATAATGGCGCGACTGTAGTTGAACGCCTGGGCCGGTTGGGGCAGGGCAACCCAGGCAAGACAGGCGATCGCCAAGGACAACACGGCACATCCCCAGCGGCGCAGATTACCGCGCTTGAAACGATTGAGCCTAGCAACCAAGGTTGGGAGAAAGGCGTGGAGTTGGTTCACCATGAAACGCTATCAATCTGAATTCGTCAGGGGGTGCCACGGGAACTCTGGAAATAGTGGCCATACGACCGCAAAAAGCAAACGCCTTTTCCCTTCGCCTCGCGTCGGCACAACTTAATCCTATGCCTTCCCGAGACAGCATGAGCAATCGTTCCCCAGAAGGCTCTCCAAACACCCAGCCAGAGGCTAAGCCCTCGAAGATCGAATCCAAGGCTTTACCAAAGCCTTCGGTTTCAAGCCCTTCACCCCAATCCCAAAGGAAGACATCTAAAAAAAGCGCTTCCCAGGAACGCTTAAACCGCCTGACCGTGGGACAACTTGGGGAAGATCTCGTTGCAGATTGGATACAAGCCCAGGGGGGAAAAGTCTTAGAGCAGCGTTGGCACTGTCGCCGTGGTGAGCTGGATATCGTCGCGCTGATGCGAGGACCTTCCACAGACAGACAGACAATTCTGGCCTTCATTGAAGTCAAGACCCGAAGCCGTGGCAATTGGGATGCCGGGGGACTTCTAGCAATCACTCCCAGCAAACAAAGAAAACTTTGGCATAGCGCCCAGACTTATCTTGCTCAACACCCCAATCACGCAGCCCTAGCCTGCCGCTTTGATGTGGCGCTGGTTCGCTGTCAAAAAAACAATCACCGCAAATCTAAATCCAAACCCAAACCAGCGGAAAAGCCGGTACCGGCTCAAACGGCACAGTCCCCAGACTCACAGTCAGGCGCTCGAGGTGAGCCATCCGGCCCCCAGGAACCCGCCTTAGGCCAGGCCCGCCCCCCCTCATCCACTGACTTTTGGGTAGAGCACAATGGCTATCACCTGACCCTTCAACATTACCTAACCAACGCATTTCAGTTGGAGTAGGCCCGAACGGAGTCCCATTTCAGTGCAAGCAAGCGATGTGCAAGCAAGGGATGGCAAGATTTGAAGAATAAGAGTCCTAGGCAAGCGTTTCGGGACAGTAGCCCAAGCCTTTGACGAATTGACGCCGAAATTCCTCAATTTCGCCGCAATCAGGGCGGCCATGGGAGACAATGGCAACCTGATGGAAACGCATGACTTCCACGGGAGAGTAGCCAGATTCTAGGGACTGAAGCGCACGCTGCAATCGGGCGCTGGGCTTCACCGGCCCACCAAATTCACGCAAAACAGCCCGGAAGTCACCATCCTCCGCAATGGAGAGGGGATAGCGCAACTTGATCTGGACAATCCAGCCATCAATTTGATGCACCACCGTGAGGGACTGGACCGGCCAGTAGGGGCGATCGCGGAGATACTCCACAATGCGCTGAGTCAGACTTGCGTTCGAAAAGAAATACAGATAATCCATGACCGTGGTTTCCACCTCGTGATGCCCGGAACCCGACCGATGAGCGATTCGCAAATCACCTACGTAGTAATGCAGATACTTGCGAAAACTCACTGCCGTGAATTCCCAGAGACGCTGATATCCAATTATGGTTTGTTACAATTCCCTACGCCAAACAAAAAATTTAGTCTTTAACTACATAAATCTTCTATGAAATTCATCTGAGTAGATGAATAAGAATCATTGAGCTATTGGAGGAGTATGCACTCACGTCCACGCAAGCAATTCGGCCAGCACTGGCTCCGCAGTCCCGCAGCCCTAGAATCGATTATCCACGCGGCTTCCCTGGAGGCGAGCGATCGCATTCTTGAAATCGGCCCCGGTCAGGGAGTACTCACTCGGGAATTACTGACGCATTCTGAACGGGTCACTGCGGTTGAGATTGATCGAGACCTATGCGTAGACCTACGTAAGTCATTTCGCGCGGATCTAGCCACCTCAAAGCTGTCGCTGGTGGAAGGAGACTTTTTGAGTTTGGACTGGAACATGGTGGTGGCAGCAGCACCAGAAACCCCTCCCAATAAAGTCGTTGCGAATATCCCCTACAACATCACAGGCCCCATCCTGGAGCGACTGCTGGGCAAGATTGCCACCCCCCGAGAAACCGCCTTCGACAATATTGTGTTGCTGGTGCAGAAAGAAGTCGCCGAGCGGGTTTGCGCCGATCCAGGCAGCAAGCGCTTCGGGGCGCTGACGGTGCGCGTGCAGTATTTGGCAGATTGTGAGCTGGTGTGCCCAGTACCTGCAAAGGCCTTCTTTCCACCACCAAAGGTTGACTCAGCAGTCATTCGTCTGCGCCCTCGGCCCTACCCGACGGCCTCCCGCGACCCAAAATTCTTAGAAACGCTGGTCAAGATCGGATTCGCCATGAAGCGTAAAATGCTGCGCAATAATCTCAAGAGTTTGGTCGATCGAGAGCAATTGCTCACTGTATTGGAAACAATCGGTGCCAAACCTGAAGCTCGCGCCGAAGAATTGTCGCTGGCTCAGTGGGTCGGTCTCAGTAACCAATTGACGAACCCATCCCACGAGTAGCCCATTCCACGAGAACTCATTCCACGAGCAAACCATTCCACGAGTAACTCACTTCACGAGCAACCCATCCCACGGGCAAGCCAGTGCAAGGTGACTTTCTTCGCTGAGAGAGTAGAGCAAAGGGGGGAGTGGGGCCAATCTCGCAACCATATCGGCGGGGCCGCGATTTTCGCTATGATTCCCTTCTGTTAGGGGGAGTCCTGAGGAAGTGGATATGGAACGCTATGTTCTGCTGGCACCAGCCAAAATCAATTTGTATCTGGAGATTATCGGCGATCGCCCCGACGGTTTCCACGAGCTAGCGATGGTGATGCAGACAGTGGAACTGAGCGATCGCATCACCCTCTCAACCCTCAGTACTGATACAATCCGCGTTCGCTGTAACCACCCCGAAGTGCCCAACGACGAGAGTAATCTGGCCTACCGTGCCGCTGCCCTCCTGGGCGAAAAGTTTCCCAAGGCCTTTGCCCGCCACGGCGGCATTGGCATCGACATCGAAAAAAACATTCCCGTCGGTGCGGGGTTAGCCGGCGGATCAACCGATGCCGCCGCCGTCCTCGTTGGCATCGATATGATGTGGAAACTAGGTCTCACCCGCATCGAGCTTCAGTCCCTCGGGGCCCAACTCGGCTCAGATATTCCGTTCTGTATTTCCGGCGGAACTGCGATCGCCACCGGACGTGGCGAAAAGATTTCTCCCATCACAGATTTGCAGGGACTCTATGTCGTTCTAGGAAAATATCGCAGTCTTTCGGTGTCCACGCCCTGGGCCTACAAGACCTACCGCAGCCAGTTTGAATCAAACTACGTGCGGGAAGAAGCGAGCCTCCTGGCGCGGCAGGAGCGGGTGCATTCTGGGCCGATGGTGGCGGCAATCGCCCAGCAGGATGGGGAAACAATCGCCCAGCGACTCTACAACGATCTTGAAAAAGTCGTCCTCCCTGAGCATCCCAAAGTCCAGGCCCTGCGCGACGCCTGTGCCGCCTGCCCTGAGGCTCTGGGTGCCATGATGTCGGGCTCCGGGCCAACGGTGTTTGCCCTAGCCAAAACCCTGGAAGACGCCAAAGCGATTCGCAAGACGGTTAGCAGCCAAATTGACGACGAGGACTTGGCCCTGTGGGTCACTCCCCTCCATAGCGCGGGCGTCCGTGTGGAAAAGCTCTAATCCCCGTCCCTCTGCTCACCTCGCATTCCAGTCACCTTGCATTCCAGTCACCTCGCATTCCAGTTAAACAGGCTGGTCCATTGCAAATTTCCCTTATGGGACATTTCCATGGATAACCCAACAGCAGCTCCCACCGTCAGACAACCGAGGAGCAACATTGGAATCCAAAATCCCAGCCGAAAACGATTGCGCCCCGAAACAAATTGAGCGACGGACCGTGACTTGGATGTTCGAACCGTCCGAATATCGAGCGCCTTCGGCACAGGCCATTGGGGCGTAACCGATGGGGGAGTCGTCTTACCAGCAACTTCTGCATGGTCTACAGCCTGACGAGTTGCTGCCTGGGAAAAACTTACCTCGCGACCAGAGCGGGCTCGACCCGAACGACTCCGACGAGAGCGAGCTTTCCGACGGTCGAGCTGCGTACCTGTAATGGGTCTTTTTGGCATACCTGGATGCCTCTGCGTAATTCATTGATAAAAATAATACACAAGCATTGTTATTTTTTATACTGGAAAAATAGTGATTGGTGATGCCTCATGCTCAAAGTCGCCGGGAGAGAGCCGGGAGAGAAGCCACGCTCGCCTTGAGGGGAAGTCCATCAATCAGTTGGCGGCTCAGCCCAGCCAGCGATTGGACTCGGAAGGCAACTCGGTCAGTCGGAAGGCAACTCGGTAAGATAGTCAAACGCATCCTGATCTTCTTTATGTGATCTGCCATGACCGACGAACGCCCCTCCCCATCCTCAAAAGCGGCCTCAAGCCCCACCACAGAGGCAGAGATCGCAGCTGAAAAGACGACGGAAAAATCGCCAGCGACCCCGCTGCAGTGTCTCAACGGTTCGGCAGTCGCGGCAGCCCTGGCTTGGGTGGCCTACAGCATCACTAAAAAAGTTGGTGCAAACTTTGCGGCTCACCCCTTCGAGTCCACGAACTATATAGCGGTGAATATTTCTGTGGCGGTGCGAACCCTGATTGCAGGGCTATTTGCCATGGCAACGGCAGTCTTTGCCCTGACCGCTTTGGGGATCTTTGGTCTGGGGATTCAAACCCTACTCAAACAGCGCAATGGCGATGCCTCGGCAAGTTAGACCGACTTTTGGTTTAATGGGAGCTGCTTTTTGTATCCAGTCTAATTTTTGCTCAGATCTAGTTTTGGTCTAGGTCTATTCCAGGGGTCAGGTTCGCATCCATCCAGCACGATCGCACGATTCATTGAGACAGGCGAATTTGGAATGAAGGATATTCGACAGCTTTTTGTGCAGTGGTTTCGCGCTTACCCGGGACTGTGGCTCTCTCCCTTAGGACTGCTGCTGCTGGGCAGTTGGATGTGGCTCCAACCCAATCAGTTAACCCAACCTTCGAGCGCCACGGAAACCGAAGTTGAGCGTCTGGAGCGCAGCCAGAAATCAGGCCAAGCAGCCGGGGAGGCGCAGGTGATCGCCGCCAATCCGTCCCCTGGCCAGCTAGACCCGGATCAGCTAGATCAGCCTGGCACCAACATTACAGCCAGCTCCAACATCCTCACCACCAACGCAGAGGATTTTGATGCGGCGGCTGACCCCAATGCCTATCAAGAGCGTCCAGCGGCCAAATCTTCCACCCCTTCCAATAGCGACAGCTCGGACAACGAGGCGATCGCGAATGCTCCTGCCCCTAGCACTGACAGCTCCAACAAAACCGTCGCAGACCCCATCAGCAGCGGCAAAACCGACGTTGAGCTAGCCGCGGGCCCCGACGCCACCAATTCAGACAACATTCCCAGCGAAGCAGACGTGGCCGCCGCCCAAGCGGAAGCAGAAGCCGTCGCTCGGCAACAGCAAATTGCCGCCGCCCAACAAGCTCAGCAGGCCGCTGCCCAGGCCGCCGCCCAAGCAGAAGCCCCTGCCCCGAACGTCGTTACGGATGGTAATCCGGCGGTGGACCAGGCCATTGTCATGCAGGTGGCGATCGCCGAAGGAGACACCAACCTCAGCATGGGCGTCAGCAACGGCGGCGTCCTGTTCACCACGGAAGGACAGGCCCTGGCAGAAATCCAGGCCGGTGACCATTCCATGGCCTGTGACGGACAAAATCTTATTCTCAATGGTCAGCAGTCACTCCCTGGCACGGTACTAATGGCACCGGTTCAGGGCGGGTTGAACTATGTGCGCGATCGCTCCTACCGGGGCCGCATCCAATTCTTCTGCCAGGGCAGCACCGTCCTCGCGGTGAATCACATCGACATGCTGCACTACCTCTACAGCGTTGTCGGCAGCGAAGTCTCGGCCAGTTGGCCCATCGCCTCGCTCAAGGCCCAAACCGTCGCCGCCCGCTCCTACGCCCTCACCTACTACTTCCGCCCCGCCAAGGAACATTTCCACATTGGCGACTCGGAGTCCTACCAGGTCTACAAGGGCACCCAAACCGAAGACGACCGCGTCAAGCAAGCCGTCCATGAAACAGCAGGTGAATTCATCAGCTACGACGGCGGTATTGTCGAATCTCTCTACGCAGCCTCCGATGACATCGTCATGGAAGCCTTCCAGGGTGGCGGCATGAGCCAGCTTGGCGCGCGGGATTTGTCGGAGCAGGGATATAACTACCTACAAATTCTGGGCTATTACTATCCAGAAACCAGCCTCGGTCGGTTGGCCCTAGATACAAATTAAGCCTCACATCCTACCGTAGGGGCGCGAATTCCGCGCCCTCCCAAATCCGTGGCGCACCATAGACCATCCGCAATCAGGCCATCCGCAATCAGGCCATCCACAATAATCCAGGGTCGGGAATGCCGACCCTGGATTATCAATCAGGACTCAATCCAGGGTTGATATCCTAGCGAGGTTAATCTCCTAGCGAGCGCTGGCTTCCAGGTCCTTGGTTTTCTTCAGAGCCACATACATCTCAACTTCAGAGGTATCTGCCTTCTCCCAACTAGAGGCCATACCGATCGCCTGAACCGTGCTCAGGACATCGGTCGCTTCCGGCTCACTCGCCATGGACATAACCATGGAAGCCTGGGGAGTCGCGAGGGCCGCTTCAACGTTGATAAAGCCATAGCCCATGCCCTTCTTGGGCAGCTCTGCCATGACCGCCTGGAAAATGGGGCTACCGGAGAGAGGCTGCTGGGGGGCCTGGGCCATCAGCTCCACCACAGGTTTGCCCGCTGCGATGAACATGGAGTCCTGGTCAATCCAGCCGTGACCCACCACCGCTTCAGGGGGCTCGCTGGGGGCCAACCACTCCATCACGTCGGTCCCACCCACCTGGCGCTGCTTGGTCTCCAGATAGTTTTGCTTGGCTAGCTTGTCCAATTTCTTGAGCGTGGATTCCGTGGTGGGGCGATCGCCACTATCCATCACCAACGCTGTCCCAAAGCCCACCTGACCCACAATGCCCTGGTCCGCCGACACCGGCATGATGCCAAAGGCAAACTCACCGGTCATCCAGCCAAAGACATCCTTGTCCAGGTCGAGGTCAAACTGCTTGGCACCGTCGCGCAGCATATCAAAGACCATGGCGCTCTCTGGCAATGCTTCCGCCTGGTCCACCATCTGGTCCCAGTATTGACCAATGCCCTGGCCATTGAAGAACGCAACGGTATCAGCGGGGAAACGCTCCGGCGTGCGATTGGGCGTAGCCTGATAATCCGCAGGGCGCAAGGTCGGATCCAGCTTCGTGATGCTCTTGAAGTGGATGCCATTGTCGCCAATACCCATGCCCATGTGAACCGACTCCACCTGAGCCAGTTGCGCTCGCATCTCAGCCGACAAAGGAGGGGCATCGGGCGAAGCCGCCAAGATGCTGTTCATCAAATTGCCGTAGTTCGGGACGTAGAAACGCGCCACCGGATTCTCAACCCCCAGATCGCTCTTCAGCGCAGCAGCGGCGCCGGGGAGGTCCGCCAGGGATGGTTCACCTTTGGAGGTTTCAATTGCCATTTCCACCGGACGGCGGGTGGGGGAGACCACCAGCTTTTGGCCCAGCAACACCGAGAAGAGACTCTCTGCGCCTTCCTCCGCAGGAATCATCTCAGTGACGGTGACGCCTTGGTGTTCAAACGTCTTGAGTTCGACATCGGAGCCACCGTTGAGCTTCTTCAGTAAGCCCAGGGCCTTCGTGGGGTTCTTGATGCCCACGACCACGAGGAATTCAGGGGTATTCGCCGACTCAACTTCCGTTGCAGGCAGCATCGCCAGCGTAATGCCGCTGACAATGGGCAGGACATCTTTTTCAAGGGAGATACCCGATTCGGCGATCGCTTCCTTCTCAAGGGTCTGGAGCCCCCCTTCCAGTTGCTTCTGCATCGCAGCCGTGCCAAACTGGCCCAACTTAGCCCATTCCTGAGGCTCGACAGAAAGATGAACCGCCATGGTCGCATCATCGGGAATCAGATCGGCGCTGGCGTACCCCGCACTATCTCCCCCTGCAAAGGGAATCCCATTGAAGTGAACGTAGGCCAACGTACCACCGGCCACCGCCGTCGTAGCCCCCAGGGCAATAGCAGTATTACGAATCAAGCTCATTGTGAGTTATTCCAAATAACGACAGCGGTAGCGCACGCTTTTAGTTAATCGGTCCATCTGCCCAGGATTATGCATTCCAAGACGAGACTCCCTCATAAACCACAGTCCCCAACCCGCCCTTTCCGCACGCTTCCATCAACAGGCTTAATCTACCGGTTAATCAACAGGCCCAATGAATAGTCCCCTATCCTGGCCTGAAAGATGGCACCAAAATAGGGGGCTCAACAATAAAGCGATCAGCGAGAGAAAACGATGGGCGAGAACGACTGTGAAGACTCAAAAACTCTGAATAACCCTCGCAGCAAGGGTTTTGTACATTCCCGCTACACAGGCATCAGGTTAGAAGGATTGGGAGATGCAGACACAGAATTCAACCGCATCACAACCTGTTGGAGATCGAGCAAGAAAATGGTGTCCATTTCCCCCTGACTGTCCTGCTGCGTTTCCAACGAAATCATGTGGCTGGCTAGCCCCTGCAGCGTCTGCCGGTAGGCGCTAGGAACTTCATGGACAAGGTCCAACGACAAGTCCATCAGGACTGGTGGAGCATCGGCAGCAATGCCCCCCTGCTGCTGGCCCATCTGGATCAGAACAAAAAACTGAGCGATGTTCTGGAGATGACTGGGGGCGGATGTTGTGCCCTGCAACAATTGCCCCAAATCAATCATATCCAGCGGCTGATTTTCAAAATAGAACAGACCCTCAATGGTGCGATCGCTCTGGAGCAAAGCCCGGTGAATAATGCGGGCGATGGCATTGAGCGGTAGGGCAAACCGATGGCCCGCAGTGGAGAAGACCACCGCTTTACAGGTCTGAGGCGTGGAAGTTGCGTCGGTCATCGGCTTCAATCAATCTCAAGGGTTAAGTCAACAGATCAATGCCAAGGGGAGGGGGCTTCACCGGCAGGCGGTTAGGTCAAGGCAGGGGCTTTTGTCGCATCGCTCACGGACCGATCCGGGGCAGGGGAGGTTCGCGGCTGACCCGAGCGCTTTTTGGACGAGTCCTGCAAGAGCTCGCTCACCGTATTGAGCAATGCGTAGTCGGTGTAGGGCTTACTGAGGAATGCAGCCGCCCCCAGTTCCAAGGCCAACTGACGATACTTGCCACCACTGCGGGAGGTGAGAATCACAATGGGAATCTCAGAGATACCGGCCAGCGTACGGGTTTGACTGATAAATTCGAAACCATTCATGCGAGGCATTTCCAGGTCGCAAACAATCAGGTCAATATTGGAATTTTGTTTCAGATTCACTAAAGCATCGAGACCATCCTCTGCCTGGGTGACTTCGTATCCCACCGTTTTCAGCGATCGCTCCAATGTGCTGCGCTGGGTGAGGGAATCATCAATAATCATCAGACGCGTGGCTTGGCTACGGCTGCTAGGCTCATGCATACCAATGGCCACGCTGCGAGCCTGGGCCGACTCATAGGTCTGGGCCAGGAGCGTATTCGGCTCAATGGCCAGGGCCAAATTGCTATCCCCCAGGACCGTACAACCCTGGATGTAGGCGGGAGAATCAATCGCCGAGCCCAGGCTACGGATGGAAACCTCCTGCTCTCCCATGACCTGATCCACCTGAATGCCGCGTAGACCATCCGGGCAGGACACCAGCAGAATCGGCTTGGCCGTTACATCTGCGAGGTCCATGGCACCGGGAGTACCGTGGGCGTATTGAATCAGGTGATAGAGCGGTTGCACGGGCACCTGCTCGTTCACATCGCGCTGGTTTAACTCCATGACAAGGCGACCATCGCCCAGGTCACGCAGCTGACTGGAACGGGGTAACAAAACTTGCTCAATGGTGTCCGCGGCGATCGCGTAGGTACTGCCATGGCTCTTACAAATGAGCTGCTTGGTAATCGTTACGGAAAGAGGCATCGACAGAATAAAGGTCGTCCCTTTGCCCCGTTCAGAACGAATGGAAATGGCACCGTCTAGTTTTTCAATTTGCGATCGCACCACATCCAGCCCCACGCCCCGACCCGACAGGTCACTAAGCTTCGAAGCCGTGGAGAAACCAGGGTGGAAGAGGAACTCCAGCAGTTCCGCTTCAGAATAATCTGCCGTTTCGGTGACATTGATCAGGCCCTGCTCAATGGCCTTAGCCGCGATGCGCTCTAGGTCAACCCCTTGGCCATCATCGGAAATTTCGATGACGGTCCGATTGCCCTGCTGATAGGCCTTAAGCTCCAGATTGCCCTCGGCAGGCTTCCCGTTCGCCTCACGCTGTTCAGGGGCCTCAATGCCATGGTCAAAACCGTTGCGTACGAGGTGCAGTAACGAATCATAGAGCGAATCCAGCGTCACCTTATCCACAAGAACGTGGGAGCCAGTCAGCGTCAGATTGACCTTCTTACTGTAGGTCGTGCTGAGTTGCTGAAGCATCCGTGGGAATCGGTTGAACAATTCCCCAATCGGCTTCAGGCGAACCGCAGCCAAGTCATCGCGCAGTTGGCAGAAGAGACGGTGACGACCATCTTGAGTTTGACGGGCAGACTTCGTGAGCTGCTCAACGGCCTCAATGACAATTTCGAGCTGGACCGCTTCATTGAGCGCTTTCTGAGTAAAGATATGCAGATCGCTGTAGCGATCCATCTCCAGGGCATCAAACTGAGCACTAAGGGGAAGTTGAGGAATCGACACCGCCGATGTGATCTTCGGAGTGACATCGTGTTTACGTCCAAATCCCTGACCACGGGTGGATGTTTCCGATTTGCCACTCAACCGTTGGTCCAAGGGGTGGTCAATGCCCCATTCATCCAAACCAATCTGCTGAGCCGCACTTTGTAAGTCGCTCAGAGTACGACGGTGATGACGTAGTTGGTCGAGCAATTCACGAATGCCCAGGCGAAATTGCTCATCTTCCTCGGCCGATTGAATCTGGTTGGTGAGCAATTCACCCACGATGTGATCCAGGCGCAGCACCTGATCAAGGCCGACACGGACGTTAACCTTTGATTCACGGACGCGTTTATTGGCTACACCACTGGACGCAATTTGTGTTGCCCCTTGGCGGGAAGATTTTTTCGTGGATTTCGGGGTGGGCGCAGGCGAAGGCGTAGACTTGCCTGCCACAGCGGTCTCTGGGACGAGACTAGGCTTGACGGCAGGTTT
Organism: uncultured Pseudanabaenaceae cyanobacterium; assembly: GCA_938017515.1. GTDB lineage: Bacteria > Cyanobacteriota > Cyanobacteriia > PCC-9006 > JAAUQQ01 > JAAUOP01. Next base: position 18,076 of record CALIJJ010000041.1, on the reverse strand, counting down.
TGCAACGACAGGTTTTGCAACAACAGGCTCTGCAATCACAGGCTCTGTAGCCACAGGTTCTGCAACAACCGGTTCCGCAATCACAGGTTCCGCAACAGCCGATTCCGCAGCAGTCGATTCCGCAACGGCCGAGTCCGCTGCGATCGCCCCCAAATCAATGCCACCAAAAAGATTATCCAGGCTTTCGAGCGGCTCAGAGGCAGGAGACTCCGAGACTGGATGGAGCACCTCCGCAGAATCAGACACAGCAGGCTCAGACACGGCAGGCTCAGGCACAACAGGCTCAGCAGGCGTGGCACCCCCTAAAACGGCGGTTTCCGCCTCCATTCCCCCGAGGTCAACCCCACCAAATAAATGATCGAGACTCTCAAGGGCCTCGGTTCCAGCCTCTGCCTGCTGTGGAGCAGCTTCTTCGAGGATGGGATCACCAAAAATTCCCAAGGAAGCAGGCATTTCAGTGGTGTCCGTGACGCCCGCCTCCGGCGCAGCCAGGGGCATGTCGCCAAAGAGATTATCCAAGCCCGCCCCTAGGGCATTGAGGGCTGCCACCGCATCCTCTGGCATGGCATCGCCCGCGGCTCCCGCATCCGTCACGGCCGCATCCGTCACGACCGCATCCGTCATGGCCGTGGCGGCCCCCTGGCCAGCGGCCAACTGGGTCAGGGTCTCAGAAGGGTCACCGCCCTGTTCGCGATCGCCTGCCAGCACCAGTTTCTGAGCGGCTCGGAAGTCATCATAGGCCGCCTGAACAATGGCATTGCCTAGCTCAGGGTGATGGGTGAGTCCTTCCAGGGTGGTGGTGGCGATCGCGCCAAATCCCGGCAACTGCAACGACTCTGCCAATCCCAAAAACACTTCAGACATGGTCTGGGCCTGGGAAGCCAAATCGCCAGCACCGGCCTGGATAGCGTCATGTAGCGCCGTCAAACGCTGCTCAACTCCAGCTTCGAACATGGACTGAACCACGTCAAAGCCCAGCTCTTGGGCCGTCGGGATGGGCGTTTCTCGGTCGAACAGATCGCCCAATTTATCCTGCAAGCGTGAAATGATGGCCGCCGCACGATTGAGGATGTCCTCCTCATCGACGGGGGTACCATTCAGCTCCGCCATTAAGGGCGTACGCAAACAGTCGTAGCCCTCAAAGAGCAACGCCTCGACTTCGTCGTCAATTTCAATATCCGGATTGTAGAGCGCGCGAAAGACGTCCTCTAGCACATGGGCCACGTGTTTAACCGTTTCGAGTCCAACGGTTGCGGCGGCGCCTTTGAGGGTGTGGGACGAGCGCATGAGGCTGTGGACCTTGGCGGCGGTCCGGTCTTCCCGAAAGGTCAGCAACTCCTGCTCGATTTCTTGCAGGAGATCGCTGGCCTCATTAACAAAATAAGGAAAGGCTTCTTCGCGGATGGAGGGATCGGAGGACATAGCTGCGGGGAGGAAGAAGGATGCGGGGGGTCGGGGCGATCGCGATCGCCCCATCAACAAAAATGCTTGAGAGACGTTCCCGAATCGGTGGTGACTGGATGCGATAGGAACATCGCGGGCGATGTGCCTATCGCAAGGGGTCTGCCCTGGGCAAACCCCTGATTGGTCTAGACCTTGAACTTGCCGACGGTGGACTGAAGGCTCTTGGCAGTCGCCAACAGTTCCTTAAAGGACTCAGAGATTTCCAGGGAATCCTCCGAAGACTTCGTGGCCAGCTCTGTCACACCGTTCATCGTGGCTTCAACGGATTGGAACTGCTCGGTTTGGGTTGTGGCAGAGTCCGTAATGCCCTGAACGAAGTCACTGATCTTGGCCGTTGCCGACACAATTTCCGTCAGGCTTTCGCGGGTCTCGTTCACCAGATTGGTACCGCTGACAACCTGATCAATGCCAGTGTCCATGGCCTGGGTCACTGCGCTGGTCTCTGCCTGAATTTCTTGGACCAGCTTCTCGATTTCAGTGGTGGCCTCTGCGGACTGACGGGCCAGGGAACGAACCTCATCCGCAACCACTGCGAAACCGCGTCCGTACTCACCGGCCCGCGTTGCCTCAATGGCTGCGTTCAGCGCGAGCAACTGAGTCTGGGTGGTGAAGTCACCAATCAAGCTGACGACACGAGAAATCTTCTGGGAAGACTCGCTCAGACGCTTAATCTTCTTGCTGGTCTCGGACACCGTGGAACGAATCGCCATGATGCCGTCCACGGTGCGGTCCATCGCAGAATCACCCTGCTTGACCACCTGGTTGGCTTGCTGAACAGCCGCTTCTACTTTGTTGGCGTTGGTTGCCACAGCATCGGTGGCGTTGCGCATGCTCTGGATTTCAGCCAGGGCCTGTTGCACCGCTTGAGTTTCAGTGTGGGATTGCTCAGAGAGTTGGGCGATCGCAAGGCTGCTGGTCTCAGATGTGCTGCTGACCTTGGTGGCCGTTTGCTTCACCTGGGTCACAATCTGGCGCAGGGACTGAATCGTATTGTTGTAGGAGTCAGCCACCGTACCCACCGCATCTTCAGTAATGGGGGCACGCACCGTCAGGTCACCATCCAAAGCGGGACGAACCGCTCGCAGCAGGTTAACCACCTTCATCTGCATTTCGCTGTTGGCAGCTTTCTCCCGCTCAGCAGAAGCACGCAGTTCTGCGGACTGGGCTTCTAGCTTCTCCAGGTACTCCACCTGTTGCAGTGTCAAGCCCATCTGAGGTGCAATTTGCATCAGTAGGTTAACGTCTGCCTCTTCCCACTCACGCGGACCATCGTTTTGGTAGGCCGCCATCAAGCCCCAGAGCTTAGAGCCTTGGAAAATAGGAACGTTGATATAGGCCTTGCACTCAAACTTTTCCAGGGTCTGTTGGTAGCAGGGGGCAAAATTCATCGCCGCAACATCATCGACCTGGCGGAAACGGCTTCCCTTGGTGTACTCACCCCCTTTGGTATCGCGCAGATAGGTATCTTGCTTAAACAAGTCCCCTTCACTGTTGCTGTTATCACCGTAGTATTTGACAACGCAGTTGTCAGACGCCATCAGCTCCTCTTTGAGGGACTTATCCTGCGCTTGCATCTGCAACAGAGGCATCCAGCCCGCACCGACGGACTCGGCCATGACCTCGCCACTCCAGTCTTCGTTGAAGCGATAGATAATGGTGCGATCGCAATCCAGCAAACGGCGAACTTCCTGGGTTGCCGTCCGGAAAACGGACTCCGCTTTCTGGTTTTCACGAATGCGGTTAATCAGATTGCCAACAGAGCGCTCACGTTCCGCAGACTCTGCTAGCTTCTTGGTTTGATTCTGGAGCTGGGCCACATACTCAGCCTGTTGCAGTGCCACACCACATTGGGTTGCAATCTGGGCCAGCAGTTGGCGATCCTCATCGCCCCAGGGACGAACCGTGCCATGGTAAGCCGCCAGCATGCCCCAAAGCTTATCACCGACAAAAACAGCGGTCATCATGTAAGCCCGGGTGCCGATATCTTCCATCGCTGCGAGGAAGTCAGCAGGTAGGTTGTAAGCACGGACATCATCCAGGAAGAAACCGCTGCGGTTGTAGTCACGACCATTTTTGATGCTGACATCCGCAATTCTGACATCACGGCTATCCATCGGCATACCACCGGGACGCAGGCTTGTGAGGCTATGGCAGTTCCCCATTTCCGCACTAAAACCTTGGCCCAGGATCGACTTAAGATTATTCGCTGCGGACTCAGCGATAAACTCACCACTCCAATCTTCGTTGAAGCGATACATCACGACGCGATCGCAATCCAGCAAGCGCCGTACTTCTTGCGTTGTGCTCTTGAAAACACCTGCTGTTTCGCTATTCTGGCGAATCCGTCCGATCAATTCTGCAACAGCATTCTGGCGCAGAGAAGATTGCTGAATCTGCTCAGATTGCGCTTTCAGTTGCTGCACATACCGAGATTGTTTCAGCGCAACACCACACTGAGTGGCAATTTGTGCGACGATTTGGCGGTCTTTATCTTTCCAAGGCATGGGGCTGGTGTGATACAGCGCCAGCATGCCCCAAATCTTGTTATCGACGAAGATACCGCTCATCAAGTAAGCCCGGGCACCAATCTCCTCCATGGCATCGAGGAAATCCCGAGGCAGGTCATAGGCCAGAACATCATCGAGGAAGAAACCGCTGCGGTTGTAGTCGCGACCATTCTCAATGCTCACCTGGGCAATGCGCACATCCCGACTATCCATGGGAGTGCCATCCGGACGCAGACTGGTGAGGCTATCACAGTTGCCCATCTCAGCGCTAAACCCCTTACCCAGAATCGAGTGGAGGCGAGAGCCCACCGACTCGGCAATAAATTCGCCGGTCCAGTCATCATTGAAACGATAGACCACCACGCGATCGCACTGCATAAAGCGGCGAATTTCCTGGGTCGTTGTCTTAAAGACCTTCTCAACATCCAGAGTCTCGCGGATGCGGTTCACGATGCCGTTGACCAAGTTTTCTTGTTCTTGGTACTGGCTGACTTCAGCTCGGAACTCCGTGGCTTGGAGCTTGAGGCGCAATTCCGTCACCACATGGTAAGCCAGGTCAATTTCGCTTTCGCGCCACTGACGATACTGACCACACTGATGCACAACCAAGAGCCCCCAGACATCGTCATTCATGACGATGGGCAGCGTCAAACTTGCCTTCACCTGGAAACGCTCTAGCAGTTGAAGCTGATAGGGGGTGAAGTCAATGGGCTGACTACGATTAAAGGCAAAAACCTGACCCGACTCATAATCCTTTCGAGTTTCACCGCCCATCAGACTCAGGGGTAAAGATTCTCCCTGACCCGGTGTCCAGCCCCCTCCCAGGGACTCAGCCTTGACTTTACCCTGGTCATCTGCGGCACAGCGCAGAATCATCACGCGATCGGCCTGGAGCACTTCCCGAGTCTTGGAAACAGCAGCCTGCATGACGGACTGACTGCTCGTTGCATTGCGAATTTCCAAAGCGACAGCTTGAACCCGCTCCCGCTCATTCTTCATTTCCTGATGTGTCGCTGCCATGACATTGTTGCGAACCTGCTGCTCCACCGCAGTAATTACAGCTTCATCGATGGGAGGATTCTTACCCGCTGAATTGGCCTCCTGCGAAGCAGAGCGAGATTGGCTGGCCTGAGAAGCGCCAGCGTCACTGTTACTATTTCCTCGGGAAGGGAGCAGGGAATAGGGAATCGTGATGAATTTACCGTTGTAGTTTCCACTTGCCATGGCTGGCTCTCCTTGACTGCTGCTCTGGGAAGATTGGACGGGTTGATCCTGTGGGACAGCACGACTGCCGCCATGCGCTCGTAAACTCTCCACGTAGTTGCGGGCTGTGGGTTGAACTTCCACCGGTTCTGCCGTGGAGGAAGGGGGAGCAACTTGAGGCTCAATAGAACTCGCTAGTTGCCCTGATGCGGATGCATCATCTTCGTAAACGAAGACCTCATCCTGCCCACTGAGCGGGTCAGAATTGGGCTCATTTCCAGCGGGATCAGAGGATTCAGAACGGTTGCGGTGGAAGAGTTTCATAGGTAACGGAGGACAGGTAACAAAAAGGGAAAGGGAGGAGCAACAGCAGGAAAAACAGGCGTTAACGCTGCATCTGCAAATTTTCAATCAGGGCTTCAGCACTCAGAACCGGACTACAGGTGCGATCGAGATAACCCGCCAAAAACGGCACCAAATGGGCCGGGAACAACTCAGCATTGGGCGACTGCAAGCTCTGGGTATCGTGGGCCTCGATATCCATCACGGCAGGAACCACCAACCCAATACTCTGCCCTGCAGCATGAACAGTAATCGTGTGCAGTGACAAAGACTTTTGGGGCAAGATGCTAGCGGTTTCGGTAGATGAAGTGGGGATGTTTAGCCCTAAAAATGTTGCGAGGTCAACCATCCAGAGAATCGCCCCTCGGCAGTTGGCAATTCCCAAAACGGCGTCGGGCATTTCAGGCACCGGTAAAATACCGCGACTGGGAATCTGGGAAACCTCATGGATGCTTTCTAGGGGAAGCAGAGCGGTTTCAGAGCCCGCCATCACAAATCGTAGAAAGCGTTGTTCATCTGTGGCAGCCTCAGATGAATCAATCGCGGAAATGGCGGATTGAACCGCCTGCGAGCCCTGGTTCAGCCAGTCCGTTACGGAGAGAGACTGCGCCAGGCCCAAACCGCTGGAAGGGGAAGCCGCGCTGGAGTTCGCTGGGGCTTCCGCTGGAGCATCGGGCGATCGCATCATGACCTTAAACCTTCACCAGTTGACGAACAATTTGCTCAAACTCTTGCTGATCAACCGGCTTGGGGCAGTAAGCATCCGCCCCAAGCATGTCCCCCCAAAGCTTGTCAGCTTCAGTATTTTTGGTCGAGCAAAGAACGACAGGGATACTGCCCGTGTCGGGATCACTCTTGAGTTCGCGACAGAGTTCAAAACCACTTTGACCCGGCAGGATAACGTCCAAGATGATCAAATCCGGCGTACCTTGGCTGAGCTGCTCCTTCGCTTCTTCACAGCTTCCGGCACGAACCACGTTAAGCCCCAATTGCGTGAGATAACGGGTAATAATTTCAACTTCAGTGATACTATCTTCAACCAGTAATGCAGTGTTCATGGGGTCAGCGTTCTCTAGAAATGAGTTGGCAGGAGCCAATGGATAGGGTGGGCCCGTAGGCCAGGTCAAAATCAGGAATTAAAAATCAAAGATTCACAGTCAGCGAGGTTGCTAGGCATTGGCCATCGTGGCCATGGCTGCTGCCGGCACGCGATCCGGCAGGTATAGACGAATGGTAGACAAAACCTTTTGCACCTCAAGGGGTTTAGAAATAAAGTCAGTTGACCCCGATGCCTTGGCGCGAATGCGGTCAATAATGCCGTCGTTGCCCGTCAGGATGACAACCGGCGTATCCTGAAACGCCGAGATGCGACGGATCTGCGAACAGACCTCATAACCGCTGGCCACCGGCATGACCAAATCCAGGAAAATAAGGTCAGGTTTCTTTTCCAAGAGGACCGGCAATGCCTGTAGGGAGTCCTGAACACTGGCATAACGATAGCCCGCAGTCATCAGGATTTTGCCCAGCATCTCGCAAACCTTGGGATTGTCATCCACGCAGAGAATGAAAGGTGCATTGTCATCACCACTTCCCCCGGAAGATTGAGGCGTTGCACTACCTCCGGGTGCGGGCAAGTCATCAATGACATTGAGGCCAATGAGATCCCACTGGGTGTACGCCACCAGCGTTTTAGCCAGCATCGTAAGATCTTGCTTCATGAAAACCGCTAGCTCTCGGAGGGTGGACTGACCACTCAACAGAGAAGAAAGAGTCTGGAATGTTTGGGGAGAGGTGCGCTGCTGAAGCGCCGCCGCATTACGCACCACTGGAGCCAAGTCAGGGGAATGGGGGGCAAGCCCAGCCGCAGACCAAGTGGTCCAGGCTTGCTGCGTCGCATTGAGTAAAGCAAGACCGTTCTGAACCCCGAGGGTATCGCTGCCCGCCACAGATGGATTTTCATCCAAACTAATGGAAATCTTAGCGATCTGATTGGAGCTATGCAGCATGTCGAATAGTGCTTCGACCATACTTTGTTCGAGGAGTTTAGTCGCAACCTCAACGTTCAATTGCTGCTGCTTCACCGAAGTTGTCAGTGCTTCATATTCCCAATTTGCCGTCAGAGAAGGCGTAAAACCACTCATCTGAAACGTCTCAAGGCTTGGGCACAGTTGCTTGGTCAAGCGCTGCCAACGTCGCCAACGGTGTTGACCTCCCGTTGCCCACAGCAACCGACCGATTTGAAATCGGAGGCTACCGAGGGACTCACCCGTTGCGCTGTGCAGCGCAACGACGCCACTGGAAGGCGAGCGCAGGACCTCTTGCAATTGCTGAACGAGTTGCTCGGGAGTGAGTGCATTGGGTATTTCGTAATTGCCTGCAACAATTGGCATCAGAACCTGCCTGTTGTTTAAAGTGTGGACGGGTGGGCCTACAAAGCCGTGTCAGCAAATCAGGAGTCAAGTAGCAGGGCTTGCTAAATCGCTCGATTTTGAGCTTGCTACAAACGGAGATTAGATCTAGATACTTGTATTGTGCCCACGCTAGACAGACTCTTCCACAGTCTCGAGGAAATCCGCACAAGGCTTGTAAATCAGGACTTATAGGGATTTGTTGTCTAGCGTTTCAAACCGACTAAATGATGGTGGATTGTTATTTTGAGGTTAAGGAAACAAGAAAAAAGCGATCGCCTTGTCAACAGCGATCGCCTTTTGCCTCAGAAATAATACGCAAATAGAATGACTTTTCTAGGCATTCTGATTCTTTTATCAAAGCTTGCAGATATTAGGAGTAGATTTACCGTTCATATCCTATTTTTTCTGACAAGAACGTCAATGCTTCAGGACGTGTGGCCTTCTAGAGATTCGAGCTGCTTGAGCACAGAAATCGCAGATTCATAGGCCTCCCGTGAGAGTTCACTGCGTTCTTCATCGGTCTCCACCAGATCCTCGGCCAGCAATCCCAAGGAACCAATCATTGAGTTCAGCGTAGAGCGAGCGGCATAGGACATCTGACTGACATTGACGGCCTCCGCAATGCGTTTCTGCTTATCCTCTGCGTGGCTCTGGGCAAACTGCATCGCACAAAGTTGGCTATACAGGCCATCCTGACGCAAGAGCTGGTCATGGGTACCCAGCTCAACGACTTTTCCCTTATCCAGCACCGCAATTTGATGGGCATTGCGAATGGTGGAAAGACGGTGGGCAATCACGAGGGTGGTGCGCTCACGGCTGAGTTCGTCGAGGGCGCTCTGGACTAATCGTTCAGACATCGTATCCAGGGCACTGGTGGCTTCATCCAGGATGAGAATGTCGGGGTCCTGGAGTAGGGCACGGGCGATGGAAAGGCGCTGGCGCTGGCCCCCGGAAAGCATCACACCGCGATCGCCAATCTTCGTCTCCAATCCCTCAGGCATCTTGGCAATAAACTCCCAGGCATTGGCCCGTTCCAGTGCAGAACGGATTTCAGCCTCCGTAGCCTCAGGCCGCCCATAGGTGATGTTGTAGCGAATCGTATTGTTAAACAAGAACGTTTCTTGACTGACAATACCCATGGCTCGACGAACAGACTGGATATTGTAGGCTTGTAGATCCTCGCCATCCAGCAAGATCTGACCGCCATTGGGATCATAAAAACGGGGCAATAGGTCCGCCAGGGTAGACTTACCCGCACCGGAGGAACCAACCAGCGCCAGCGTCGTTCCCTTTGGCAGAGTCAGGTCAATACCGCGCAAAATCAAATCCTGGCTCGTGGGATAGGCAAAGGTCAGATTTTTAAAGTGAATCTCTTGCTTTAGACCGCTATACAGCTTCTCACCATTCCCCATAAACGTTTTGTTATCGCGGCGCAGCATGTCATTCACCACATCGACGGGCGAAGCGGACAGTGCCAGATTATCCCGCGCTGCGTTCACCTGACCCAAGTAGGGCAACATCCGGAAAATCAGCACCATGTAAAGCGGCAGTACCGTCGCCAACTCTGTCAGGTTATTGGCAAACACCATGCGGCTGATAAACACAATCGCAAACAGTGCCGAAATGTTGATGAACTCCGCCAACGGCCCAATCACGCCGGTATTGGCCTTCGAGAAGAAGTCGATACGCTCGCGCTCTTTAATCAGATTGACAAAGCGTTCGAACTCTCGGCCTTCATTGCCCGTGGCTCGCACCAACCGCATGCCGCCAATCAGCTCAACTAAACCGCTCGAATAGCGGTTGTTCACCAGGGAGAGGCTCTTGCCAAAGCGCTTCGAATTTTTCAGCAATCCTCGGTTGATCAGCAGGGACAGCGGAAAAATCAACGTCGTCGCAATACTAATTTGAGGGGAGAGCGAAATTAGCGCCACCAGGAACACCAACACCGTCGCCGCTGCCGTGAACAGTTGCACCACCCCCGTAATGGCCAGGGTGGCTCGATTCATTTCACCGCCCAGGCGATTCATCAAATCTCCCACGCGCATCTTCGAGAAATACTCGACATCCACTTCCATGATCAGCTTCAGACCCTGCTCCTGAAAGTCAGACGTGACTCGGCGAGCCAGGGTCGTCGCAACCAGCGTTGTGGCGTAGTTCGTCGCACTCTTGAGAAAGATCAGCAGAATGATCGCAGCCGTCATGGCCACTAATCGCTGTTGCTCTGGCACACCATCAAACAAGCCCAATAGGTTACGCAGCAGGGCAGGCCCCCCATCCAGAGCCGCTTCCTGACCAATCAGCGACAACAACACCGGCACAATCAGTGTCGTACCAATGCCGTTGAACACGGCGCCGGAGAAGCCAAACAAAATGCTCAGGCCAATCCGCAGGGGATACTTCTTGGCAACGCGCAGAAGAAGTTGTTGGGAGGAAGAAGACATGGGGGAAGAAATGAAGAATGCAGAACGAAAAAACGGTGCAAATCGAGGTCACAGCTTGGAATACGGTCGAGCCTTCGGGGTGCTCGCAAACTGAGGGATTCGCAAGCCTCAGGTATTCGCAGGCCCAAGGCATTCGCGAATAGAACTATTGGGGCAAAATTTCGCGCAGGGTCTTGGCCATGGCTTCGATACTGTACTGTTCAACGCAGCGTTGCCTCGCTTGCTTGCCCTTGGCTTGGGCGGTTTCAAATTCGTTGAACAGGGTGCGAATCCCATCGGCCAACTGTTGGGGAGAGTTAGAGTCAACCAGATACCCCGCATCTCCCAAAATTTCTGGCACATCACCCACTCGGGTCGCCAGGATAGGCTTGGCCATCGCCATACCGTCAGTGAGCTTGAGCGGGAACTGAGCTTTGGTGGCTGGGTTGTCCTGCTGGGGAACCACAACAGCATGGGCCGCACTGATAATTTCCGGCATTTGGCCGTAGGGCGTCCGGGGCAGTTTGATAATCCAGCGTCCCCAGCGTTCGGTCAGTTGCTGGTCGTACTCATCATAGGGACTGCCCCCAACAATCACGACGCGGAGGTCCGGTTCGTCCAGAATATCCAGGGCCGTCAGCAGATCTTCCACGCCTTTGTAGGGACGCGGGGCTCCGGGGAACATGAGGGTGCGGAAGCCGTTGAGATTGAAGCGATCGCGACTGGCCTCCGGGTCATAGTTCTCCGGATTAAACAGACAGACGTCCTTACCGTTGGGAATGTACGTCCCGCCAAACCGATTCTGCAAAAAGGCATTGTGGGTCGTGACATGGTCCGCCTTGGGAACAAAGCGCTCCATCTGTTGTAGATAGAACGGATCGTCAGGATTACGCAGAGCACTTTCCGATTTGAATAAATCCCGGTAGAGCTGCCGAGGTGCCGGACGATAGCGGAAGTCATCACCACCGTGCCAGCTTAATTCCCAATCATCGATATCCAGAAAAACAGGCCGCTTGCTGCTGAAGCGATGGAGCAGCGCCAGCCCATAACTACTGGGTTTAAGCTTGTAGGCGTAAACCAGGTCGCAGTCTTTGTCTGCTTTGAGCGATCGCAGCATCGCCTTCGCAGACTGGAAAAACTTAGGATAAATACCGCTGTCAATTTCCTCAATCGGCAACTCCGGTGTCGATCTGACCACCGATTCACCATCATTGAACCCCACGATCTTGATGCGATGACCGAGGGATTGGAGTGCTTTGGTCAGCAAAAACGGACGCACCGCATCTCCCCAGCGGCCTGCGCCACTGGCGGATAAATCACTGACAACCAACGTAATGTTCAAAGGCCTTCCTCTTGCGCGTCGGGGCGGTCGGCGAGATGCATGGAACGAGAGATACTGCACTAGACCTGAGAGTAGGCCAGATGCGAAGCCAGGGAACAGGACCAAAGAACAGGACCAAATCCTAGGCCAGAGCATTCGTATCGAAGACTCTGCAACGGAACTCTAGAATGAGTATGCCCCGATCCCTATCCGCGATTCATGTCCCCAGGCCCGGATAAGTCAGGAATTTGTGCCGGTTGACGAGACCTGCCAATTGAATTGCTCCCCCTTTTCACGGATATTTCACGGATATATGGATATTTATCGCCTTCCCGCTCTCTCAGACAATTACATCTTCTTGCTGCACGATCCGATCCAGCAGATTGCAGCGGTGGTCGATCCGGCAGAGGCAGAACCGGTCCTAGCACAATTAAAGGCCTTAGGAGCTGAGCTAGTTGCCATTTTCAACACCCATCACCATGGCGATCACGTTGGAGGGAATCGAACCCTTTTGCAGCAATTTCCCCGGGCAACGGTCTATGCAGGGGACAAGGATCGGGGCCGGATTCCAGGGCAGCAGGTTTTCTTGCAAGACGGCGACAGGGTGACTTTCGGACAGCGCACCGCCCAGGTTTTCTTTATCCCTGGGCATACCCGAGGCCACATCGCCTACTATTTCCCCCCCCTTGAAGACTCAGATCCGGCGACCCTAACTGCATCCCAGTCTGAGGCATCGGGCGAACTCTTCTGTGGCGACACAATTTTCGCCGGGGGCTGCGGGCGGCTTTTTGAGGGGACCCCGGCTCAAATGGTGGATTCCATTGGGCGACTGCGTCTGCTCCCGGACAACACCCGCATCTGGTGCGCCCATGAGTATACGTTGGGCAATTTGAAATTTGCCCTGACCATCGAGCCCAAGAATCAAGCGTTGGTTCAACGATTGGAAACAGTGAAGACAATGCGATCGCGCCACGAACCCACAGTCCCCAGCACAATTTCAGTTGAAAAAGCAACAAATCCCTTTCTCCGGTGGGATCAGCCCGAGGTTATCGCGGCAGTGGGGGGTGACAGCCCGAGTCGCACCTTCGGAAAATTACGCGGCAAAAAAGATTTGTTTTAGGTCAAGCCCCCGGTGCCTGTAGGGTGGGCACAACACCAGGGTTCAGGATGCGGCGTGCCTCCGAGCCCACAAAAACCTTTTGCTCACCGACCAGCTCCAGGTGAACCCGCTGGCCCCGCTCCAGGCTTAGGGCTGCGGGCGATCGCACCAACAGAACCGCCCCCGATTCAAGCTGAACGCTGTAGCGATGTTCTCGGCCTAGGAATTGGCGATCGCACACCACCGCAGCCCCCTGGTCGTGAGGTCTCAGGATCAAATCCTCCTGCCGCACCATCAACTCTCCAGTCGCGCCTTTCTCCGGAGTCTGAACATCCACCCATTTGGGATCCACCCACACCGGACCTAAATCCGTCTCCCAGGTACCGCGCTCCTGAAAACGCGCCGACAGGAAATTGGCCTGGGTCACAAAATCTGCCACAAATCGCGTCGCGGGGTGCTGATAAATTTCCTCGGGCCGATCCACCTGCTGAACCTTGCCGTGATCCATCACCGCCACTTTATCCGCCATGGACAGGGCTTCCTCCTGGTCATGGGTAACAAAAATAGCTGAGGTTCCGGCCCGCTTGAGAATATCCCGCAATTCCTGGCGTAGCCGCAGCCGCACCTGCACATCGAGGTTGCTCATGGGTTCATCGAGCAGGACCAGAAAGGGAGCCGGGGCCAGGGCCCGAGCCAGGGCAATGCGCTGCTGCTGTCCGCCGGAAAGCTCGTGGGGATAGCGAGATTCGTAGCCCGCTAGCCCCACCAGTGCTAAAACCGTTTTGACGCGATCGCCCAGGGACTCCTGCTTGCCCCAGGCCTTTTTCCAAGCTCCCTTAAGACCAAATTCCAGATTCTTGGCCACGGTCAAGTGGGGAAACAGCGCATAGTCCTGAAACACCATGCCGACCCCGCGTTTCTCCGGCGGCAGGTGAACCACGGACTGGCCATTCAATAAAATATTGCCCTGGCTTGGCGTTTCAAACCCAGCAATGATTCTCAATAGAGTCGTCTTACCACAACCAGAGGGACCGAGGAGACTCAAAATTTCTCCCGACGCCAGCGCCAAGTCCACCTGGGAGAGAACGGCACTGGGACTTCCAGGAAAATATTTCTCGATGTCGCGCAGCTCTAGGATGACCGAGTCTGTCATGAAGCAAAGGTTGATCAGGAATTATAACGAAGCAAGGGTGATGAACTGCGAGTGTGTTCTCAGTGTAAATGAACAACACGTGTAAATGAACGACCGGCTTGTCCTCAGTGTAAATTAGAAGTTGAGACTTTTTCTCAACAGGATCGATATCGATGAACCGATTGCTTGCACATTAGGACTGGCTGTGGCTCGACTTCCCCTTCAACCCCGAAAGCATTGGAAAACGGCGTCATCCCAGACGCGATCGCGTCTAGGCAGCGTCTCGACCGGCTGGACCCTCGTGGTGCTAGCGATCGCAGCCCTCGTCATGACGCCCGTCGTTGTGGTGCTGAGCAGCATTTTCAGCAATTCCAGCGACATTTGGAGCCACCTGGCCAGCACGGTCCTCCCCCGCTACATCACCAATTCTCTGCTGCTGATGATTGGGGTCGGATTCGGCGTTTCCCTGCTGGGCATCTCAACGGCTTGGCTGGTGACGGTTTGCCGATTTCCGGGGCGCAGAATTTTTGAATGGGCACTGTTGCTGCCGCTGGCGGCTCCGGCCTATCTGCTGGCCTACACCTACACGGAGCTGCTGGGCTTTTTTGGGCCGGTGCAGACGGCTCTGCGATCGCTCTTTGGCTGGGAAAGCATCCAGGACTACTGGTTCCCCGACGTGCGCTCCCTGGGCGGGGCCATGCTGATGCTCAGCCTGTCGCTCTATCCCTATGTCTATCTGCTAGCGCGGGTCGCCTTCCAAGAGCAGTCCGTCCGCACCCTCGAAGCGAGTCGGGCCCTGGGCTGTAATCCCTGGCGTAGCTTTTTCACCGTAGCGCTGCCGCTCGCACGCCCCGCCATCATGGGTGGCTTGGCGCTGGCACTGATGGAAACGCTGAATGACTTTGGCACAGTGCAGTATTTCGGTGTTGATACGTTCACCACGGGAATCTACCGCACCTGGTTTGGTATGGGCGAGCGGGTGGCGGCGACACAGCTCTCGGCGGTGCTGATGATGTTTATCTTCGGCCTCGTGCTGTGGGAAGGTTGGTCCCGGCGACAGGCCAAGTATTACCAATGCGACAGTCCCTTGCAGGCGTTGCCGGGATACCGACTGGGGGGCATTCGTCAGATCGGGGCACAAATCGCCTGTTTTTTGCCCATTGCCTTGGGTCTGTTGGTACCGGTCGCTTACTTGCTATATCTGGCCGTGAATAACGCCAGCGAAACATTCAATAACGCCTTCTGGCAGCTCAGCCGCAATAGTTTGTTTTTGGCGATCGCCACCGCCATCGTTGCGGTGCCCGTTTCTCTGATCATGGCCTACGGTCTGCGGCTCAACCCCAAGCCAGCCATGGGCTTAGGTGCCCGCCTCGCCTCTATGGGCTATGCGGTGCCCGGTGCGGTGATTGCAGTGGGTCTGTTGATTCCCTTAGGGCAGTTTGATCAGGTGGGGGAGAAGGTTGGCTTGGTGCTGAGCGGGACGGCGATCGCCCTCGTCTTTGCCTACCTCGTCCGCTTCCTGGCGGTCTCCTTCAACACCGTCGAATCGAGTCTGCAAAAAATCAAGCCCTCCCTCGACGATGCCTCCCGCAGCATGGGCTATGGTCCGGGTCGCACGATGCTAAAAATCCATGTGCCGTTGATGAGTAGCGGCATGTTGACGGCGGTGATGCTGGTGTTTGTGGATGTGATGAAGGAGCTACCGGCCACCCTGGTCATGCGTCCGTTCAATTTTGATACGTTGGCAATTCGGGTTTATCAGTACGCCTCGGATGAGCGTTTGGCGGCGGCTTCGGCTCCGGCCTTGGCGATTTTGTTCGTGGGCCTGTTGCCAGTGATTTTGTTGAGCTGGCGCATTGCTCACAGTCGCGCTCAGTGAGTCCTGCTCGGCTCTGGCATGCTCACGGTTTTGCTGGTTGAGCAGAGCCGAAGCCAGCAGAGACAAAGACTATGTTTATTCCAGGCCACCGACTTAGAAAAGAGCTGGTAATGCGTTGTGGAAATCACAAATCGGCGTAGCGGGATAGAGCAATTCAGGGAAAAACTGCGGGAGAACGGCATCGCTCATGAATATGAGCTTGTTGGCTGCACAGACTCAGAGCTTGTGGCGCTTGAAAACCAATACGGGCGGTTGCCAGACGTTTACAGAAACGTTATGAGGCTTTTGGGCCGACGCGCTGGCAAGTTGGTCAAGCGGGGTGAGTTTGATTTTTACATTGATCAACTCACCAAACTCAATGAGGAAACTCTGGAAACTATCCAAGAAGCCTGGGAGGAGAAAGGCCGAGTTGGAAATATTTTTCTAATCTGTTCAAGATACGGCTCTGATCACACTTTCATATTGACGGGACAAGCCATCGACTCGCCTGTCTTCCAGTGGAGAGAGACTGATGAGATCAAACAAATCAATTCTTCAGTTTGGGATTGGTTTAACGATTGGGTCGAGGATGCCAAGGCCATGATATCTCTGAAAGATTAGGGTCCTTGGCGTTCCCTCAATAAGGCGGTAGCAAGCGACGAAAGCCGTGGGCAATGACGATCGCGGCAAACGCAACATTGCGCAGCGGCAACAGCGGCCAAGCCAACGGCAGTGGTTTTCGGGCTTGCTCTGCTGCCAAGGCTTCACCGAGTCGTCGCCCTAGCCGCTTCATCCAAGCCACCGATCGCGGTCCATCCCAAACCCCAGCCAACCAATCCGCCGGTAAGCCCGCCTCCCCCACTCCAGCACCGATGATGCCGCCTGCGATCGCCCCCACCGTATCCGTATCGCCACCGCAGCGAATCACCGCCAAAATCGCCGCCCGAAAATCACTGCCGTGGCTCAGCCAGGCATGAATCGCCACGGGAACCGTGTGATAGACATAGCCACTGACGCCTCGCTCCAAACCCAGAGATTCAGCAAAGGCTTCCGTCGTTTGCTGCGCCTCAACGCTGCGGCAGACTTGCTCTAACAACTGAATGAGTTCCATGGCATCCGGCTCCAGCGAGGCATTGCACACCTGGAGGAAATGCCTGGGGGACACAACGGTCTCTTGGCTGGCGAGGTAGGCTGCGATCGCCACCACCCAAGCTCCATATTCCGCTTTCGGATCCGTGTGGGTCATGCGCGTGGACGCCCGCACCAACCGTCTCAACGTCAGCCCATCATCGCCATAGCAAACCCCCAAAAGGGCACTGCGCATCGCCGGTCCATTGCCCGCCGAAAAGACACCGGCACGCTCGGGATGAAAGCCCAACCAGAGCCGTACCGTCCCCTTGATCGTGGCCATGCCAATCCCAGCGGGTAACGTCAGCAACCACCAACGCAACCGCCAAGCCAACGCAGTCTGGAATCGATCAGTTCGGCCCGTTGAAGCAATCTCACCTGCTGAAACAATCAGCGACTGCGCCACCATGCAGGTGTGTTCAGTGTCGTCGGAAATCATGCCCTTGTTGAACAGGAAATGATGGCGATCGATATCCGCAAACAGTTTGGACTGACGACGCTTCGACAACTTCTCGTAGGGCAGACCAATACTGTCGCCAAGGGCAGTGCCAAGCATGCAACCGGCGATCGCCTGATGTTTATCTGTCATAGCCTGAAACCATTCAACGGTCTTCGCGATCGCGCATCATCCCTTTCAATTGCTCCAGATACTGCTGCCTCGGCGTCAGCAGGGTCAGCAATATCCCAAGACCGTCATTCACGATGGTGCGCTCGGGCGTCTGGGCAGAGAAGGGAATCAGATTGACGATGCCAGAGAAGCAGCTTGTGGCGGCCAACGACTGGATGATGATCAGACCCAGTTGATTCGAAGGCTGCAACAGCCGTGGACCAACAAGCCACAAAATAACGGCGGCTAACAGCAGTTCAATGCCGGGACCCGCGAAATAAATCAGCGCATTTTTGAGACGGGGCAACGCGAGATTCTTAGGCCGACAACTCACAAATCCTTCCAGCGGCAGCAGTCGCCACTCCACATCGACCCGTCCCAGGCGAAAACGCTTGAGCGGTTTGCCAATGCCAATCACAATGCGATCGACAGACCAGCCCATGGCCGCCGCCATCAGGGCATGACCGGCTTCGTGCAGCACCAACAACGGGCACCAAAACAGCAAAAAGAACAGGAAGCTAAGTTTGGCGGGTTGGAAGTTTTGGCCGAGTTCTACCAGGAGGAGGGCGGTGGCGATCGCCGCG
>CALIJJ010000040.1 GCA_938017515.1 uncultured Pseudanabaenaceae cyanobacterium | reverse complement strand
CGCGAGCAGATAGTCATCCATAGGACCAGTGCCACCTGCAACCAAGCAGTAGGTCACCATGCGCAGGTAGTAACCGACGTCACGGGCACACTTTGCCTTGCCAGTAGCATCAGCAGCGTAGTTAGGACCCTGCATCTGAGTGGTGTAGGGGAACTTGGTGTAAACAGCCTGAGCTGCACCGTTCACCAGGGTATCAGCCTTGGAGCTGAGAGCCTTAGCAGCCTGAAGGCCAGCAGAAGCCTGCTTGAAGCGGCCGAAAGCAGCCTGAATCTCAGTACTGCTCAAAAAGCGACCCTGAGAATCAGCAGCAGAGACTGCTTCAGTAAGAGGAGTTTTCATCTTTTAGGTATCTCCCGATTTTTTTGAAGTGTTCGAAAACAAATTTAAAGTGCTTAAACTTGGTGTTTAAGAAGTTATGCAAAATGCCGCAGCAAAGAACTACGCAACCGCAGAAGCAGCCTTGTCAAAGTAACCGCCAATCTCAGACATGAGAGCGCTGCAATCGCCAGAAGTGATGCCGTTGCTGTCGCCAACGATGCTCAGAGCAGCGTCCTTCATTTTGCGAACACCTTCGCTTACAGAAGCGCCGGGAACACCCAGAGCCAAGTAGGTCTCACGAAGACCGTTCAGGCAGCGATCATCCAATACGGAAGCATCACCCGAGAATGTTGCATAGGTGACGTAACGCAGGATGATTTCCATGTCACGCAAGCATGCAGCCATGCGACGGCTTGTGTAAGCATTTCCACCAGGGGAAATCAGGCCAGGCTGCTCAGCAAAGAGTGAACGAGCTGCATTAGCAACAATGGCAGAAGAACTGCTGGTCATGCGGTTGACCGAGTCCATGCGCTTGTTGCTGTCAGAAACCATGGCGCTCAGAGCATCGATCTGAGAACCACTCAAGTACTCACCACGCGCGTCGGCTTGAGCGACCACTTTAGTAAAAGCGTCAAACATTGACTAAATCTCCTAATCTCGATTCGCTTGACTAAAAAACCAGCTGTAATCCAGTCAGCTTAACCCGCTGGGCAGCGACAAGAATCACAGTAGCAGGATAAAGCGCCCGCCTTCAGCCCTGTAAATCTTCCGAAACAAACCTGAGAATCTTCCGCCAGAGAAGAATTCCGAAGACCCTCGTCTAAAAATTAGAGAGCTCGGCCTGTTTCTGAGAAGACCAAGAAGCGTAGGACATTGAGCCAATCGGCTAACTTACACCTGCTGCCTTAACCCTTCCAGTTACATTTATACAACGCGGTTGAGCCTCAACCTCGCTATTGGTCGTTAAGTTTTGTTACCTTAGCATAGGACGCCACAATGCCCAAGGGGAGACGTTTTCACACCGTTTATCCCTCCTCAAAAAGAGTTCTCTCAACGGCTCAGAAGGACGGGAATAGTATGCCTGGGTCAAGGTTCTTGCCTGCCCCCAAATAGTTCAGAGTGAGCACATTTGAAAGGGCTTTAAGGGGCACAAGGGTTGATCATTTTTGTAAAAAAGTTGTTACAAAGCTGCTCAGATTGGGCGATCGCCCCTTCAAAATTCGGGCGCGCAAGACGGTTGCAAGGAAGAGAAGCAGCCAAGATGTGCCGCCCCCCGAGCATCACATCGCCGCTCATCCCCTTAGCCTCGTTCATCAAAACGACTGTAGAAGCTACCGTACTTGCTCCAGTAGCTCCGCAGCGATTGTTCCGGCGTATTGAGGCTGGCCTTGGCCTGGTAAAGCACAACCTGACGATGCTTACCGATCCAGAGCTTTTTAACGGAATCCACAGAGATCAAAACGCCCCCCATCGCTTCCATGCAATCTGTGAAGCGCTCCAAGGTGGAGTATTCGACAGTCTCAAACAGAAAGAAATTACCGGAACAAATCAAGTGGTGGCTGCGAATCCATGCACGCAGCTTCTTGTCGGCCTGAACGGGATACATTGCGGCCTCAGCTTGTTATTGGGAATTTATAAATCGAACACGCGCTAAATAATTTTTGGGGGTCCATCCCCAAACAGGGGGACCCTTAACCCAAGCTTTAGTAAATCTGTAGGTTTATTGTGGCCTCCAGCGGGAGTCCTAAAGTTAAAAAACTATTAAAGGTGGCTAAAAGCAATACAGTGATTGAGGTTCAAGCGCTACGAAGCAGGCAATTCATGGGCGTAGCTATTGACCTTCTCAAAGCGTAAGGGTCCAAGAGCAGACCCCCAAATATGTTCGTGGGTGTCCACATCAAAGCCGCGATCGCGACTCACCCAATGAGCATCATTCAACTCCACTTCACTGACCAAGTAGGTCTGGTGACCATCGCGGGGAATGATGCAGTTCCCCCCCTCCACATGGCCGATAAAGCGCTCGCCCTCACCTAATTCAGTCTTTTCATCACTCCAGCGAAAGACCATGCCACAATTGCAGCGCTTGATCAGTGCATCATGGGTAATCGATCGGAGGATGCTGTCTTCTCGACAAGCCCCAGCAAATAGCATCGGATCCTTAAACCCATAGTTTTCGATAAAGACACTGCCGTCTGCTTGGGGAACGCAACGGTGAACTCCCTGGCGATAGGGCGACCATATGTCGTAGTCGTAGGTTTGCTCAGAATAAAACCCAATCGCATTAAAAAAGTCAAAGGGCAGGGGTCGAAAATAAATTCGAATATGGGCAAATTTGCTGGGGTCCGCATCGGATTGTTTTCTATTACTAAACTCTCCCGCCATGCCTTGGGCAAGATGCACCAGGGCCATCTTCCCCGAACAACCTAAGCCTAAATTTGATTCCGATGGTGAGCCGCTTTGCTCCATTAACGTTGGATTTTGGGTGTTCATGGGATTTATCAAACGTGAAATATTAAGCGTAGGAGTGAGGCCAGTGCGCCTAGCCCTTAGAGCGAATTTCAGAAGCAAAAGAAGCCGTCAAAATACCCTGGCCATCACTGGTACGAATTTGGGAGACTCGGAAACGTAGATGGGGCGTACCAAACCAGATGCGCTCTTCGGCAGCAGCTCGGTCATAGCTGGTTTCAAGCACGAACATACCTTCTTCGGTGAATCGATATTCCCCAACTGCGGGCACCGTTTCAGCGTAGCCTGTCGATCGCAGCAGTTTGCCCTTCAGCGGGTCAGTCGGATCCGGAATAGGAACCAAGAGACAGCTTCCTTCCATCTTTTGATCGTCATCCCAATCAGACTCACCTTCCCAAGCCATATGAAACGGGGAAGCAACAGCATCCAACTCAAATCCATGGGTCACACACAACTCAGCCACCGACGAATCGGTGGCTGGGACCGCAGTGATATCAATCGTGGAATGAACCTCTTCAGAATGCTGGAAGGCGAGATTATGGCTACTGCGTTGCGATCGCCAACTACCAATCGACTGCGCCACGAACGTCTGAATATTCATCAATTTAACGGATTTACCTCAACGCTCCCAATCACAAGCAGAATCGGGGCATTACAAGCAATGCCCCGATTAGGGAATCCTATCCCAAACAATGGGACCCTTAACAGCCCCGTGACAGCCATGAGACTGTCCCGAATCACATCGTCACTGAAGAGTCCAGGTCACCCCCTAGGCGACCTCAGCAATGCTCACAATCTGGCCACCGCTACGACGAATCACCTGCATGCGGCTAGACATCTGGGCATAGCTCACTTCATAGGTGACATTAGAGCGGCGGAAACGAGAGCCAGCGCCAGGCTTAGCCACCGTGATGCGGAAGCGCTTACCGGTGCTACCTGCCGCTCCCGAGCCCTGCGCAGGCGCCGAAATCTTAGTCGCCCGATTCCCCCCTAAATCGGAGATGAGTACAGCTTTGGTTGCATCATCACTGGTCGCATTGCCCCGCGCCAAAGCAAAAGAGCGGTTGAACGTTACATTCTTCATACCGGTCTGGGTTTGGGTCGTGCGCACGTAGGGAACGACAGCCTCACCAAAGTTCGCACCATACTCATCGCTCTCGACATAGGAAGCAATTTCAGCCTCGTAGCCGTGGGCGTTGTAGATCAGCACATGCTCTGCAATCTCAGCCTGGCTTTGGGGGGCACGGCCGAGAAAGTGCTTGAAGTTCAGCTCAATAAATCGGTACTGCGACGACGCCTCAAAAAACTTTTGACGATATAGGTCAGATTGACCCACCGCATGCACAAACTGGCGTACCGAGATATCACCATTGCGCAGGAAAGATTCAGCACTGGTCAGACCTTCCCCATCCATCAGGTGGGCATTGCCCAAAACTTGCTTGTAAACAGCGCGAATTACGCCCTGAAGATCAGCCTCCGTGAAATTAGACCGTAGCTCAACCCGCTCAGGCGCACTTACCCATAAAGACATGGCGTTCTCCTTTTTTTATTAGCTGGTGTGAAAACAGGTTCAAAATCAGAATTGAGATCTTCAGCACTGCTCAGCTGTTGACCCCACTAAAAAAAACGGAGCGCCCGAAAGCGCTCCGTAAAGAGGCTTAATTAACCTCAGTAATGCTGACAATCTTGCCACTCGTGCGGTGGATTTGCTTGAGCTGCGGGGTCATGTTGTCGCCATCGACCAAATAAGTCGTGGTGGCAAAGCGACGACGGCTACCGGCACGCTGACCAGCGACCACAATCCGGAAGCGCTTGCTGGGTGCATCCACGCCGCCGCCAATGGCAGGAGACTTCGGCGGCTTAATGGCAGTGGTCATGTTGCCTGCCACTGCTGCAACGAGCTGAGAAGCCTTCACAGCCTTATCGCTTTCAGCAGGACCACGAAAAATCGCGAACATGCGATTGTAGCCAACCTGCTTTTGACCCACTTGGCTGACGATGCCCCGGAAGAAGGGAACTGTATCTTCGCCATAGGCAGCTTGATACTCGTCACTGTCAAGGTAGGAGTCGATTTCAGCGTCGTAGCCATTTTCCACACAACGGCGGATATGCTCAGAAACCTCAACCTGAGAAAGCGGTGCACGACCCAGCAAGTGCTTAAAGTTGAGCTCCACAAAACGATAGGGCGCAGAGGTCTCGAAGAAGCGAGCTTTGTAAAAATCGGACTTGGCGATCGCCCGAACAAACTCACGTACAGAGAGAGTGCCATTGCAGAGCTGAGACTCCGCACTAGCCAAACGCTCACTTTCCATGATGTGAGCATTGCCCAAGACCTGACGATAGACGGCCTGAATTACGACCTCCTTATCCTCAGAAGAACTCGTTGGCCACAGCTCAAAACGAGTATCAGCAAAAGCATCGACGCCGAACTTAACGGCAGGCGCAGTACTAACCATAGTCAGACAAACCTGTAATCTAAATTTTTTCTGAAAAAACAATCTGCACAAACTGTCCTCCGAAGAGGCGACAGTTTGCACAGATTGAAAGACGAAGCTAGTTAACCGCAGTCACACTCGCAATGACACCACCTTCACGGTGAACACGCTGGTACGTTGCAGAAAGCTGCTCGTAGGGCACCATGTAGACCTTGTTACTACGACGGAACTTGGAAACACGGTTGACGGCCTTGGACCGATAAGCCGTAACTTCCACGCGGTAGATCTTGCCGTTGGCACTGGCGCCAACACCCTGACGGGAACGCGCCCCAAGAGCAGGGGTCTGGAAGAGAGCCCCTGTACCAGCCGGAGACTTCACAGGGGTAGCAGTCTTAGCAATCGTCAAAGCGTTCAGACGAGGCTTGCCGCCAGCCAGATTGCCCTTCTTACTGCTGCTTGATGAACCCCGTACGAGCTCAAAGAAGTGGGTGAACTGAACCATGCTCGTGCAAGCTTCAGTCTTGTAACCCCAGAGGTAAGGCACGGTGTCCTCACCAAAGTTATCCTGGTACTCAGCGCTATCAACGTAAGAATCGATATCCGCCTCAAAACCCTCGGTGTCAAGGGTGGTGCTGTGAGCCCGCATCTCTTCGAGATCGTAGGGCGCACGACCCAGCAGGTGACGGAAATTTAGCTCTGTGTAGCGATAACGAGCACAGGCGTCAAAAAAGCGCGTGCGGTAGAGGTCAGACTTAGCGACAGCGCGAACAAACTCGCGGACGCTCAGCTCACCACTTTTCAGCTTAGATTCAGCAATGGTGAGACGCTCGCTCTCCATTACATAGGCATTGCCCAAAACCTGGCGGTAGACCGCCTGAATCACAGATTCAGCGTCCTGGGAATCGTAACCGGGCAGCAACTCGACAGGGGGTGTCTCATCAAAGCGAGCGACCCCTAGCTGGGATGCAGGTCCAAATGGCATTGAAACTGTCTCCTTATCGGGTATTAACGGATTTTTATTGAGAGGGAATCGTTCTGTTCATTGCCCCTGTCAGACCAAAGCCATCTGCGGAAAAACCGATATCGGCAAAGTCCAATCGGACAATGAGAGCCCTTCACAAAAAATGAGAAAGGACACAGAACAAAGTTGGAATATCTAAAACGATCCTGCCAAGCCAGCCTACTACAGTGGGAACCGAGAAAACCCTGGAATCACTGAGTAGCGCCAAACCTAGGGATGCCTGAGGACTCCTAAAAGAAGACTTCCCAACGCTCATAATACGAACTTATAAGCGCCGAAAAGCTTAAGAAATGTAACCTTAGGTACCGATCGCGGCGAGGAAAAGCAGGATCATTTCAAAAAATGGCTAGAGAGAGATGAAGCCAAAGGCAGCCAAGGCGATCGCCCCAACCATGCCGAGTAGCGCGACAGCACCGCTATAGGTAACTGCAGCACCGAACAAAGAGAGTGCTTTGGGAACCTTGTAGGGGCCGTAAGCGCTTCCAAGACCCTGGAAATAGCCGAGGTCCTCTAGCTTGACGCGATACTCCTCGGTGTAACGAGGCATATGCTCAAAGGAGATTTCACCTGCAGCACGCTGGGGCAAAACCCGACGCCGCTGGTAAGGCACAATATCGGCCCCAAAATTCTCCTCGTACTCGTCAGCCCCCAACAGGGCATCGACAAAGCCTTCTAGCCCCTTGGTTGCGAGAACAACAGACCAGGCCTGTGCCTCACGCTCATTGTGAATATCGCGGCCCAGCAAGCGCTGAACACAAATCTGGACAAAGCGATAGTTACTATTCGCGTCGTAATTGTTCGCGCGAAAGGGGTAGGAGAGTACCAAGCCTCGAATAAATTGCTGTACCGTAATCTGACCATTGCGGAGCTGAGACTCCAAATAGGTCTGACGATTACGCTTGAGCATCTGCTGCTCATGAAACACCTGCCGGTAGGCAGCAAAAATCAGCGTATCGAGTTCACCAGGGGAGCGGAGCTCCTCCGTGGAGTAGATAAAAGGATTTTCATCTCCGCCCACTTCAAATCCCTGAACACGATTGTTTTGGGACTTCAGTGGATAGTTCAGTAAAGGGAGGGACATTGAATAAACCCCGCTTCTTAAATTGAGGATAGATGGGGAATCCAGCGAAATTCAGGACCCAGGCGGCGATCGCAAAATTCCACCGGATTAAAAACCAGGATTTGATTTGGAAGGGTCAAGGCCTGGAATACCAGGGTCGAATTAAGTACATGTACTCAAAACGGCCCTGACAACTCAAAGCATAGGCAGAGATGAAAGCCGGATAGACAAGGCGATACAAAAAGTCATTGCCTCTCAGAAAGCCGACCCTCTGGGAATCGAGGAACACTGCCCCTGCGAAAGAATGACGGAAAGAGCCAACAACAAAGCATTGAGAGAGAACGACTCCTTCAGAGAAAGAGTCCTGAATGCCTCTATGGATGAGATAGATTCCCTAAAATCATTAGGTTTTTGGGAGCGCTGTATTTGGCTCAGGCCCAAAATCCGGCCGAGAATCTGAGAGAAAAAGTGAATAAGTTAACAAAAGATCGCATTTTCAACGAAGCCCAAGGAAACGCTCACCTGTTGTTGTTCTCAGCAGCAGTCGGCCAAAAAAGCGGTAAAACGGGGGACCATGAACGCACACCCTTTTTTACCGCTCCTCATTTTTTACCGCTCTTAACGGCGATCGCTAGCGCGGGTTATCTCGTTTTATCGCGTTAGAGACACCAGACAGCCCTAAAAACGCCAAAAGACGAGGCTACAGACCAGCCCCAATGCTCCAGAACAAGGCCAATATTATGGCGATGCCTCTTCTTCAGCAATCACAAGTGGACCCAGACTCTCTCGGGTCGTACGACGGGTGAACGTGTTCCAGGTGTTCAAGTCAGCAGCGGGCTGGTAAAGCAAATTAGCCCGTGCCCTATCAGAAAGGCCCTGCACCTTGGAGAAATCTGCTCCAGCTATATTTTGCACATGCTCCAATTCCGCATCCGTCATATCTGCGGCTCGGAAGTCTACGCTTTGCATCTGAGCATTGTTCAGGCGGGCTTTACGCAAACAAGCCCCCACAAAGGAAACCCGTCGTAGGTCTGCACCGCTGAGGGAGGCTCCCGTCAAATTCGCCTGGG
Organism: uncultured Pseudanabaenaceae cyanobacterium; assembly: GCA_938017515.1. Lineage (GTDB taxonomy): Bacteria > Cyanobacteriota > Cyanobacteriia > PCC-9006 > JAAUQQ01 > JAAUOP01. Next base: position 5,445 of record CALIJJ010000040.1, on the reverse strand, counting down.
TAAAGTCTGCCCCACTCAGGTAAGCCCCCAAAAAATTAGCTTCCTCTAAGTCAGCTCCTCGTAGGTTCGCCCCGTTGAGGTAAGCCCCGCCAAGTTGAGCTTTGGGACCAACAGCCCCCGACTTCTTGAAGTTGAAGTCATCAGGCCATCGGGTTTTGCGATCGTAACGAGCCACCTGAAGATTCACATCCTCTAGCTTGGCCCCAGTGAGGTCTGCCCCTTCCAAATTAGCGCGGTTGAGAAAGGCTCCGCTCAGGTCGGCATTCTGTAAGTTCGCCCCGCAAAAGTCCACGCCACGCAGGTCAGCCTTCAGCAAGCTAGCTCCTGAAAGATCTGCCCCAATGAGATCAGAGTTTGTCAGCGTCATCCCATTCAATGTGGCATTGGCCAAATTGACACCATTTAAGTTGACCTGATAAAAATCCTGTCCAGACCAATCACTCTGACTCAGGTCTAAACCAGGAACCGAAATCCCTTGGCGAATCGCCGCAAGCACTTCCGGCGTGAGGCTAGAACTACCGTTTGCTAACGTCATGGCGTAATTAAAGGGAGATTAAAAATGGTCCGAAGCTCATTCTACGCAGGGGAATTGATGGGACTCAATTCCTGTAACAGGATGTAAACACCACGGCAATCGTCCATCGCGACCGGACATTCCCCCTCTAAACTGAGCAGTAATAAGAAAAACTTTTCATTAACTATCATTTATCCCCATGGCTCGTTTCGTTCCTCCGATGACCATGATGGCGTTCTTTCGCAAAAGCGAAGGGACATGGCACACCCAACGCACCGTGCATCATTTTGACTGTACGAACGATGAATCAGGCGAATCCAACCTGATGATTCAGGTCTTTGACAGCAGTGACGAACGGATTGCTGAAGTTTGTAAACAGCAGGGACTTGATGCCTCTCGTGCGGCAGGGGCTGCAAAGTTCGGCTGGCAATCTGCCCTCTCCGATGCCCCTCCCAGTGACAAGTACGCTGCCTTCCTGATTGACATTCCTGACGATTCCACAGGCCTTACCGGTCGCCTCTTCAGAGACCACGGCTACGTAGAAAGCATCCCTGTCATCAGTCGCTACAGCTTTTCAGAGGATGGGCTCCTCACAATTTCGACCGATTACGAAAATAGCCAAGGCCAAGAGCGGGCTTGGTTTGTTTCTGACAACTTCCGCGTCCGAGTCAGCACCGTCCGCATGATGGGCGGGGTCAATCTCATGACGTACTGCTCAGAATTTCGCTGCGTTTCTGAGCAAATGCTGGATGAAATGGTCATCCACAACGCCGCCTTAAGCCATGCGTAAGCATTAAATTCCAGCTTCAACTTTTTTGGATGCAATTAGCTTGTCAGGGAGTGCAAAATTCGTACCCTTTTAGACCGTACGATTCATCATATTTCGCTCAGCTAAAATCGGCTGAGCAGCTTGCGCATCAAGGCTTTTAGTACTTCATAATTCTTGAATCTGTTCTGAGAACAAGCATTGTATAAGTGGAATCATAAAGATCTTTAACATCTTTATTCAATCCATTAATAGAAGGCCTGGGGTTGCATGCAAATTCCCAGTGTTTTCTTGGATTGAATTGAAAAAACTCATTAATGAGGAGCAATATCATATGTCCCTTTGGGTCACTGATGCTGCGGACGTCGAATTACGTCCCGGCGCAACAGAAGATGACTTGCAAACTGTCATTCGGGCCGTTTACAAGCAAGTCTTGGGCAACGCTCACCTGATGGAGAGCGATCGCCTCACCGATGCAGAGTCCGATCTGCGCAATGGCAACATTACCGTTCGCGGTTTTGTGTCTCGGGTCGCGAAGTCTGGTCTTTACCAGTCACGCTTTTTTGACATCTCTTCTCAGTATCGGTTTATCGAGCTGAACTTCAAGCATCTCCTAGGGCGTGCCCCCCAGGATCAGAGCGAAATCGCTGAGCACGTTCTGAACTACAACGTTCACGGCTACGAAGCTGACATCGACTCCTACATCTATGGAGACGAATACGAAGCTAGTTTTGGCGAGAATGTTGTTCCCTACGCACGCGCTAACACTCAAGCAGGCGTGAAAAACGTTGGGTTTAATCGTGGCTTCTCTCTTTTCCGGGGCGATGCGACCAGCAGCAACAGCAACCAAGCCAAGCTGATCTCTGACCTGGGCGGTAACAAGGCCACCAAAATTGTTAATCCTGCAAAAGGCGGCGGCACCCCAGGCCAACTCGGCAAGCGTTACCGTATCTCCGTGGCTAAGCCTGGAGCAGGTATCCGCTTCCGTCGTTCGAGCGTGACCTACGAAGTCTCTTACAGCAACATGTCCTCTCGCATAAAGAACATTCAGAAAGCGGGCGGCAAGATTCTCAGCATCACTGAAGTCGCATAACTTCGGCATCGGCTGACGAGGAGGGGAGGTGAATGTTGTTCACCTCCCCTCCTCTAGATCGAGATAACTCCGAACAAAATAAAAGTCTTCTATGTTACGGATCATTGCTTTATGTAAGGGTGCGGCAGACAACGCCTCTCCGCATCCCCTATTGTTGCTAGTAGTCGCATGCAATCCATAACAAACGGGTGAGTTGGCCACTCATGTACAAACCTTTTCAACAGTATTTAGAGAAGTCGTTGTTTGACAACTTCGATTTGCATTCTGAGCCAATTCCTCAAGGTTTGGACCGAAATGTGTCTGAACGGGGCAAGAATCCAGCAACGATTCAGAGCTGGTGCTATCGCTCTCCTGAATTTCGGAAGATTCGATATACCTATATCGATGCAGGAGTAGCTGCTCAGGTTTTCAACGGCGTTATCTATCCGGATCACCGCTATGATGCGCCACTTCTAGGCATCGATCTACTCTCATTTGGCAAGAAGAAGATCTTGGTGGTCATTGACTTTCAACCGCTATTCCGGGACGAAGCCTATACAGCGAAGTATGTTGAGCCCATGCGCGAAATGTACGAGCGTTATGGCGACCTGGCTCAAAATCTCGGAATGAAGTTCTACGATGCCAACCAGTACTTTTCAAAATATCTCCTGTTTGCAAAAACAGATATCGAGACCGTCGAAAGTCGGGTTTTGCCAGCCTTCAAAGATTATGTAGAGTCCTACTGGACGATGATTCGTGGCACGGAACCTTCCACAGATGCCTCAGAGATTCAGCGGATTGTCCAGGCTCAGAAGGATTATGACCAATACAGCGCTGAGCGTGACCCTGCCCATGGCCTTTTCACGAGCTACTTTGGCAATGAGTGGGCCGATCGCTTTCTCTACGAATTTCTGTTTGAGGACGCAGTTCCTTTGGCCGTGAGCCACTAGAGCGTAGTTTTATTCGCGACAAAGCATCAGACACCGTGAGCCATTAGGAGTTGACAGTGACAATTTATCAGCCGTTTTTGGATCACGCGATCGCAACCCTAGAAAAGCATCTCGATATTTCGGCTTATCCCATTCCAGAGGGATTCGAGAGAAAAGTAGGAACAACAGGTTCTAAAAAGAAGCCCCAGGAAGTCATAACAACAAGCTATGGCTCTTGCTCTCCGAAGCTACGCCAAATTCGTGCGGCTCATGTGGATGGCGGGAATGCCTTGCAGGTGCTTAATTTTGTCATTTTCCCTCAACTTGAATATGACCTACCTTTTTTCGGTGCAGACCTCGTCACGCTCCCCGGCGGTCATCTCATTGCACTGGATATGCAACCGCTTTTTCACAGCGAAGCTTATCAAGCCAAGTATACGGAACCTCTACTAGAAACGTTCCAGCATTTTCAAAAGGACTTGCCTTGGGGAGGAGATTTCCCCGAGGAAGCCCAACAGTTTTTCTCTCCGACCTTCCTATGGACCCGTCCGTCTGAAACAGAAGTCGTCGAGACAACCGTTTTTGAGGCATTCAAAGCCTACCTTGACCAATACATCGAGTTTGTCAAAGCAGCGCAAGCATCACCTGAATCAGAGCATTCTGAGATCAAAAAAGCCCATCTGGCTTATCTACATTATCGGGCAGAAAAGGATCCGGCTCGGGGAATGTTAACCCGCTTCTACGGTCCTGAATGGACTGAAGAATACATTCATGGATTCCTATTTGATCTCGAGCGAAAACTTGAACTTCAAACGGCATAATTCAAGTTAGTTCAATACCCATTGGTTTGGCTTTACCAGCAGGTTTTTCCATTGGATTTTCGCTTTTGATTCTCGCCTGTTCGAATAGTGCCCAGTAGCGTAGAAACAACAACGCACCGTTTCACTTTGCCACTATTCTGAGTCGAGAACGTAATTCGCCCCAATTGACCATTGACCTGTCCCAAGTAATTGAACTGCGCGCGCCGAACACCTTTTGAGGCTCTTAAGGTTGTCTCGGGGTCAAGGCGGACTCCCCTAGGGAGATTTTTCCAATTCGAGAGAGAATTAGGGTCAATCTCTGCAGGATGTGTAATCCATTGCACCTGGTCTTTGAATTCTCTAAAACTCACTTGCCATTTTCTTCGTTTTTGAATGGCGTTGGTCTGGGCTTCACGAATAGCAGACAATGCTTCAGAACGAGCAGTATTAAGCGCTTGTGTGTCGCTAAAACTGAGCCACGAAGGAGCTGCGATCGCAGTAAGCACACCAATCATCGCCACCACAATCATCATTTCTAGCAGCGTAAATCCTCCAGAAGAATTACGGTTTTGATTCACTCGCATCTCTATTTTTTGTGAAAGGGCTATTTAGCTCTACAAAAAATAGGACTGACAACGGGAGCAAGAAATACTGAAATATTCTCAAGCCAGTCTCAACACGAGAAAAGAATTTAGGAAATTCACCGAGGAAGAATAAAAATTTAGATGCTATCTTTCAGCCCCCCTCCCCTCCAAAACAAAGCCCCTCGCTCAAGTGTTAGTTGAGTGAGGGGCTTTTGTTAAGAGTGACCCTGGCATCGAGCTAGCTTCACAGGCAGTGACCCGCCTACTATGATTGCCGCAGATGCGTTTCACAACCGAGTTCGAGATGGATCGGAGTGGTTCCACATCGCCATAGACACCAGGAATGCTATGGAGTTAAATTACTTCGACTGAGACTGACTTGAACGAACAAGCTAGAGAGCAGAAGTATAGAACCCAGAAGGCTGCATAGAGAATGTGTTGTGTGATGAATTGCTTTGGTTTGAACGGTTCACCGTAATGAATCCGTTCGCGGTTTAGCGGGGCTTGCTCACTAGAAAGATATGAGGACAAGCCCTCGGCCTATTAGTACGACTCGACTGCATGCATTACTGCACTTCCATCTATCGCCTATCAACGGGTGTTCTGCCCGTGGCCTTACCTGGTTGACCCAGTGAGAGTACTCATCTTGAGGTGGGCTTCCCACTTAGATGCTTTCAGCGGTTATCCACTCCACACTTAGCTACCCTGCGTTTACCGTTGGCACGATAACAGGTACACCAGCGGTGTGTTCCTCCCGGTCCTCTCGTACTAGGGAGAAAT
>CALIJJ010000039.1 GCA_938017515.1 uncultured Pseudanabaenaceae cyanobacterium | reverse complement strand
CATGGGGTAAGAGCTGAGGGATTGCACCATTGACCTGGGCCCAGCGATCGAGCCAGCCCTGCACCTGCGCAGCAGTAACACGAAAGGTTTCTGGAATTTTCTCGATGCGTCGTTTCTGAAAGAATCCTAGCCAGAATGCAGCTCCACCGATTAATGCTGCAATCCAATAGGTCGCGATTGAGCCTGCAATAAACCCATAGATGGCACCAGGCAATGCCATAATAGCTCCCACTAATTGCAGACCTTTAACAAGATAACGATGCTCCTGTCTACGCACATCAGAGCGGGACAACCTCCAACAGAACCAGATAATCCATACAATATTATAAATCGTAAAAACAATAGGAAATACGGTAAAACTGATGATACGAGACAAAAAGTCACCAGAAACAATAAAGATAAATAAAGCGACGCCAAAAAATGCTGTAAAAAAAAATGCCAGAGATATATAAAGACAACCCAGTTGAGAAGGGCCTACACTTCCTTTTTGTTTCAAACGCCGATCGATGAAATAGACGAATTGCTTTGGGGTGAAGTAGAGCGTATTTTCGGCGGAAATATCGGCGATCGCTTTCGCAAAAAATGGATCGGTAAACTGTGCTTTGTAATCCATTTGTGTCGGCTCAAAGGCAAAGGGATGATTGCACTGGGTACAGCGTCCTGAATTCCCTGTCCGATCTTGGAGATTGTTGTCGTTACCGCATTGGCTACATTTCATGGTGTTCCTTATTGCTAAGGCTTTCCGCCAAGCTAAATTCTTGCAGATTTAGGTGAATACTTGGTTATTCAACAACACACTGTAATCTTCGCGACGGCGAATCAAATGGTGCTGACCTTGCTCCACCAGAATTTCAGCAGGACGCGGACGATGGAGAAAGTGCGAAGACATGGCATAGCCGTATGCTCCCACATCCTGAATCGACAGGACATCGCCAAGATTCAGGACAGGGAGCTGGCAGTTACGCCCCAAGTAATCGCGAGAATAGGTTGTGTTGCCACAGATATCGGTGGGATGGATGCTGGCTGAGGGGGGGGATGCCATCGAACGGGAGACAACAGGCACAATTTCGCGATAGCCCCCATGCACAGATGGAACTGAGAGATTACCGACGGTGGTATCAACGCCGATGATTTGTTTATTGCCCTGCCATTTACTAGAAACAACCTGAGTGAGCAGATGAGCACAGCCTGCGATCGCGGCTCGCCCCGGCTCAATCACCAACTGAATCGGCTTATCTAGCTGTTCTAAACGAGCTGTGAGCGATCGCCCAAACTCATCCCAATCAAAGGCCGCCCCCTGGTGCCGATAGGGATATCCAAAGCCCCCTCCAAAGTCGAGATAGTCCCAGTCGGGGAGCTGCTGGGCGATCGCCAGAACCGCATCAATCACCTGCGTGAAAGCCTGGGTCGCATTGGTGCCGGTTCCCCGATAAAAGTGAAGCCCACGCAGTTTGAGTTGGGCCGCTTGGGCGATCGCCACGGCATCACCAAAGTCCTGGGGACGAACCCCAATACGGCTTTCTCCCGTCAGACTCGGCTGATTTAATCGCAGCCCTAAATGCAGCTCTCTGGGTTTGATATGCGGTGATAGGGCCTGATAGCGTTCACAGAGTAGTTGTAATTGAGAAAGGCTATCCAAGTTCAGCGTGACGACGCCCCAGGTCAAGACCTGCTCCATTTCCTCGCGGTTGAGATTGCTACCGCTATAAACAATCTGCTGTGGTTCAAACCCTGCTTGTAAGCCCAGGTAGATATCACCCGGTGTGTTGGCATGGAGCCCCCAACCCGCTGCTCGGAAAATCCGTAGCAAGGAAACATTGCCATTGGTGACGCTGGCGAAGCGGAACTGGGTTTGGCCATAGGGGATGGCTTGGGTGATGTGCTGGATGGTGTGGCGAAGGCGATCGCCGTCATAGACATACAGCGGTGAGCCATAGCCATTCAGCAATTCCTGGGCGAGTTCCAATGACACAGGTGAGCAAGACGGCTCAATGACGGGGGTGAAGCGCATTTTTTCCAAACCTCCAGGCGGCATAGGGTAGATGGAAGGGATGATTCCAAGAGTGGTTTTTCAGTCTGTTGCTGGCAGACGTTTCTAGGACTTGCGATCGCCACAGTTGCCACATCACCAGGAGCCACAGAATTTCGCCAATCCGCCGCCCGCGTATTTTTCCTCCGAGTTCTCCAAAGGCCACACGACTTGCCAAATCGGGTTGCAAAAATCCCTCTGCTTGCAGTCTCCCTGGATTGAGCCAGTCTCCTAGTTTGGGCCAAAACTCCTGCAAACACCACGCCGTAAGGGGAACGCCCATGCCGCGTTTTTGTCGCCAGACGATTTCCGGCGGTAGCCAATCTTCCACGGCTCGTTTGAGGATGTATTTTTCGCAGGCTCCCTGGAGACAGAGTTCACCGGAGAGGCGGAAGCTCCAGTCAGTGAGCGCGGGATCGCAGAAGGGCGATCGCACCTGCAAGCCATGGGCAAAAGCCAGGTTAGTAGCGCGGGGATGAATGTTTTGTGCACCCTTGAGCATCAGCGAGGCACGACGCAAACGATGCAGGAGTGATGCAGCAGCTTGAGTTGTTCCAACATCCAGTGCCGGGTAGAGCCAGTCCTGGGCATGGAGCCGCTGGATCGGATCAAGCAATGCAGACTGAAAGACCTGGGATTCGTAGCCCCACAAGCGATGGAACGTTCGTAGATATTGTTGTGCGAAGGACTGGGGGCCGTCGGGATGCTGGGTTTGGTAAAGGCTAGCGGCGATCAGGGGTTTGTTGGTCCAGCCCGCAAAGAGTTGGTCGCCCCCCTCACCGTTGAAGATAATGCGGACATCTTGGCTCGCAGCTTGATTCAACAGGTACAGTGGCACCGTGACCCCATCACCAAAGGGCATGTCTAAGGCGTTGACCGTGGCCGCGATCGCAGGCCGAATTTGTTTAGGACTCGCAGCAACTTTAGTCAGGGGAATGTTAAGCCACTGGGCCACTTGTTCCGCGTAGGGATATTCTGGAACGCTGTGTTTGCCGAGGTCGAGGGTGTAGGCCTGCACATTGACACCGGCTTGGACAAGAAGTGCCGCCACAACCGAAGAATCCAGGCCACCAGAGAGGAAGATGCCGACGGGCTCATCGGAGAGGTCGGCAATTTGTCGATCGACTGCGGCTTTGAGTCGGGTTTGGAGTTGGGCGATCGCCGTTGCTTCGTCATCGATCACTTCGGGAGCAGCTTGCCAAGCGTGAACAAGCTGTGTTGGAGCGGCGGTAACGAGTTGGCCACTGTCTGTGATTGACCAGGTTTGTTCCGTGCCTGCGGGGATGGCGGCGATCGCCTCCACGGGAGTCAGCGGTGTGGGTACATAGGAGAAACAGCTATAGCCATACAGTCCAGCCGGGTTGACCTTGGGCTCATCCAGCAGGGGCAGCAACAGTTGCAGCCGCGACGCAAACCAGAGCACTTGCCCCCGCTGCATCCAATACAGCGGCACCCGCCCAAAGGGCTCCCGTCCGAGGGTCACGCCTGGACGAGAGTCTGCATGATTTTGTCGGACCCAAGCATCCGCAGAGACAACGTTGGGATGAGCATTGACCGTCAACCCCGAAGCCGAGAGCTGGGCCAAAGCCTCCTTTCTTGAGTCGGGTGAGGAGAATGTCCAGCCAGCGGAAGCGTCGGGCAAGAGCGTTCTGAGGGATTGGGACAGGAATGCCGAGTGACCCTGGCCCCAGTATCCGACCCATTGCTGTGGACCCAGGGCGACTTCTGTTGTTGTTTCAACGGTGGTGAATTGACTCATCCTGTTGCGCGTGCAGCGATGGCGACAGGTGATGCCCTATCGCAGACTATTTCACATTAAAGGTTGCTTCACTGAGTTGGCGATCGCCCAAAAAGGCCTCGACGGTCCAAGGGCCAGTGGCGGCGTCTTCTCCCACAGTATGACGGCAGAAGGTATTCCAAACGGGAGTTGTAATCTTTTTTGTCTGATAAGAATTTTGACGTACGATCTGGCCACTGGGATCGCTCCAGTGACAGGACAGCGAGAGCTGCTGACCCACAGGGGCATCGGACAGGGTCACGCGGTAGAACAATTCGGTGTTGTCTTGGCGAACGACGGTACCGAGGTTGCCCCCGTCGTCCTGTTGGAGAGTGATGCGATCCTGCTGGGCGGTGATGCGGCCTAGGGTTTGTTGCCGCTGCCGGAGGGTTAGGGCTCCAGCGACCAGTACACAGGTAATTAGGGCCGCAACGCCCCCCAGCAGCCAGCGATTGCGTTGTTTCTGAGCCGCAAGGGCTTCTCGCCGACGAATCTGAATCATGGCGTCTTCGAGAAATTCGGGAGCCAGGTTCAGCTCGCGCAAAATCTCCCGCACCTGCTCCGCTTCCAGCTCATCCTGCTGGCGCTCGGACAATTGCTGTACTTCAGCCACAATTTGGCTGAGCTGTGTTGGGGTAAGTCGTTCTTCCATGGCTCAAAGTATTGTGGCTGTCCTCTTAGTTTGCCCGATCCCCCCAAAAGCCAACCGTTACATCAATCCCAACACATACTCTCCTTCGTTCACAGCCCGATTCGTCGCAATATCAAACACAACACCATCACGATGGGCGACAATTTCGCGCTGTTTGGGCCGTTGTCCTTCCTTGTTAAAGCAGAGTAGACGATACAACACCTGGCCTTGCTTCACCGCATCAGCGATCGCCACCGCAGGCTGCACCATGCCTCCCGTGGGGGCACAGTAGCGTGTCGTTTCCTCATGGGTCACAAACAAGGTTTCGGGGACGGGCTGCACGGGCTCTAGCTTGCCCATTTGGCCAAAGGTCGCTGAAGTGACCACACCCTTTTTCACCAAATAATTCTTGACCCCACGCAGGCCCAAGAACACTGCCGCTGGATCCAGCTTCATCCCCGTTGCCAGCTCAAACGTGTAGGCTTCGATATCGAACTGCAGCGATCGCCCCAAGGTCTTAAACGCCGACTCCAGTGCTAGCCAAGGTTTCATGAACGATTCGTCAAAGGCATCGCCGTCATAGGAATCCAGCAGAATGGCTGCGGGGAGCTGGAAGAGTTGGGTGCTGTCCTCGCGATCGCGGAAATAATAGGTGTAGACCATCCCTTCGTTGGTCGAACTATGCAGATCGATCACATAGTCCGCATCCAAGCAGAGGGATTGCAGCACATGGCGATATTTCTTATGGAATTCAACGCCCTGGGGGAGCAGGAGCTTTTCTCCTTCGGCTTGGAAGGCAGCTAGGATTTTCTGACGATATTTGCGCTGAATTGTATCAACATCTGCCTTGAGATTGGTCTTCGCAAAGGCGGCAATATCGCTGCCTTGTTTCTCGTAGTCCCAAAAGATACGATTCCAGTCTTTGCCGTCGTAGGGGTTGTAGCGGCCAGAGGCAAAGTGGTGCGATCGCTGGTTCACCCCCAGCGGATTACACATCGGCACAATCCAGATTTCGCCCTGGAGAGCTTTGGCATCAAGGGCCTGTAGGTCTTCTAGCAGATGATAAATCACGGCATTACCCGCTAGCTCGCAGCCGTGGAGATTGGACTGGATATAGACCTTCTTGCCGGGGTGGGCTCCGATGAATTTATAGACCTGGAGGGAGAGGCGATCGCCGGAAGCGAGGGTGGTGAGGGGTAAGGTCGTGATCGTCGGCTGCATCGTCGTTCTCCTGAGCGGAATCAAGGCGTTTCGTCCTGTATCTACTACATATACAGGTCTCATCTCAGGTTAACCAAAAATCATGCTGGCACTTCATCAGGTCGGCGACATTATCAGTGCAGAAAGCTCCGTTGTCGGCACTGGTGCTTCGGGCAACTCCTATCGTGTGGACGCCCTGCTCGGTGAGGGCGGCACGAGCCTCACCTACGCTGCAACGGTTCAAGGCAGCGGCGAGCAAGTGGCAATCAAAGTCCTCTCCCTGAAAAACTTCAGCGATTGGAAAGTTGCAGAACTGTTTGAACGCGAAGCTCAGGTGCTCAAACACCTCGACCATCCCCACATCCCCAACTACTGCGACTACTTCCAAATCACATCCGAAGACGACCATCGTTTTTATCTTGTGCAGGAGCTGGTGGCAGGAAAATCCCTGGCCGCTCTGGTTCATCGAGAAGCGCAGGACACAACCTGGCAAGCCAACGAAAAACAGGCCCGCTGGATTGCCGAGGCTGTCCTCAAGATCCTCACCTACTTGCACGGGCTCATGCCCCCGGTGATCCATCGGGATATCAAACCCGACAATCTGATTTTGCAGCCCGGTGGCACCGTCTACTTGGTCGATTTCAACGCCATGCAGGCTGTCTACCGCAACACCAAAAGCTTCCGCAGTACGTTTGTGGGCACGCTGGGCTACATGCCGCCGGAACAGTTCAGTGGCCAGGTTTCCTTTTGCTCTGACCTCTACAGCCTTGGGGCAACCCTCGTGTTTTTACTCTCGGGCCAATCCCCGGCGGAACTTCCCGAGGAGGACATGGCGATTCAGTTTCGTGAGGTGATTGGCGGTCGCATTTCCACCGACTTCGCCGATTGGCTGGAGCAAATGCTCGAACCCATGGCCGAAGACCGCTTCCAAACCGCTGAAATGGCTCTGGCTGCTCTACGGGGCGAGCCGCTACCAGACAGTCCCGGCCCCCAGCCCCAAACCTTTGGTGCCTATGTCGATCCCCACATGGATGAGCTGGGGGTTTGGCTGCATGATGCTGAATTTGATTCCTCCCGCTTTGAGCCGTCTTCTCCTTAACCGCTGCCTGCGATGACAAAACTCCACTATCCCGGCGATTTGATTCATAATCGCTACCAAGTTCATTCCCTCATCGGCCAAGGTGGCACGGGGGAAACCTACCAAGCTGAAGACGTTCAACAGCATCAGTGGGTGGCGCTGAAGGTGATGAGCCTGAAGCAACTGGGGACTTTTGACCTGCTCGATCGCTTTGAGCGAGAAGCGGAGATTCTTGGAACGATTGATCACCCCGGCGTACCGGATTACATCGAACATTTCCGAGTTGAAACAGACGATGACTGCCGGTTTTATCTGGCTCAAGAGTTTGCATCGGGGAAGTCCCTCGATCGCTGGGTTCACGACGGTTGGCGGGCCACAGAAGCGGAAGTGCAGCGCATCGCCCTCGAAATCCTAACAACGCTGGAATACCTCCATGGTCTGGAGGCCCCTATCATTCACCGAGACATCAAACCCCAGAACATCATTCGCCAAAGCGATGGCCGCATTTACCTGGTGGACTTTGGCGCGGTGCAATCCGCCTATCGCGACCAGCAAGTTTCTCAGGGCACGTTCATTGGCACATTGGGCTACATGCCACCGGAACAGTTGCGGGGGCAAGCGACCTTCGCTTCAGATCTCTATGCCCTGGGAGCCACCTTGGTCTTTTTGCTGACCCATCGCAATCCCGATGAGTTGCCGATGCAGCGAATGAAAATTCACTTCCAAGGACGGGTCAAGCTGTCAGCGATGTTTTCACTGTGGCTGGACCGGATGCTAGAACCAAGATTGAAGCATCGCTTTGCTTCGGCCAAGGCAGCACGGATGGGCTTACAGACTGCGCCTGTATTTCCAGAGAGCATCCGCGTCTCTGCTGATAATGTCGAACCTTCAGCACAGACCTCTCTGGCAAGCGTAACCGCCACAGACCAGGAATTGCGCGATTCCACAGGAAACGAACCAAGCGATCGCTCATCTCCATGGATGGAAACATCAGAAGGCTTGAAAGACTTCCTGCTCGGAGCCGTTGACAACCCAAAGTCCGGCAATCTCGTTGCATTGCTCTATTGTATTTTTTGGGTCAGCGCTATTAGCCGATTGCTCATTGCATGGCTTGGTATTCTATCCATTGCTTTAATGGCCTGGTTTCTAGCCTACGTATTTGACAATAAGTTGAAAGAATGGATTTTTCCACTTGCCTTTGTGCTTTGGCTGTCAAGCTCTGTCGTGCTTCTCTCTCTAATCCAACTATTCATCCTGCTTTTAGCTGTGGTCATGTATGTGGCACAAAAGCACAAGGATAATAAAAGATCTCTGAACAACGCCAAAATTGAACAATTCATCGAGGCAAGCAATAGCAAAAAGCTAGAACCGAAACTAGAGCAGCATGGAAAAGCAACACTCCCAGCCCCAGTCATCGATTAATCTGAACGAGAAACGATTGGTTGTGGAGCGGGTAAACTTTAAACCGTCGCTGGAACTACCCGATCACCGGTGATTGTGCTCGGGTGGTTCCACAACTAAGGACGGTTTACGACGAAGCAGCGCGACGACGAAGCTTCAGACCAGCTGCACCGACTAGGGCGATCGCAGCCAGACTCGCAGGCTCAGGCACAGACTGAGACGTACCGGCCTTGAACTGATAAATCAACTCCGAATCTCTAGGTTGGTCTCCTGTCCAGGACATCACGGATTGCCCCGTAATCGTGAATGCTCCAGTCACATCCGCCACCTGCAGATAGTCCACATCGGAGCTACCACTACCCGCTGAACTCGTATCACCCAGTGCCAGACTGCCAGTCTCATCCATCAGCATGAGGTTGTTGAGGCTTACCGAGCTGTTGTCTGCGGCGCGGGTACGTAGGAACAAGTCCGTGACTGAACCGGAAAAGGTCGTCGTGCTGAGCAGTTGCCCCCCAACGGTGTAATCAAGCTTATTGCCGTCATAGGACAAGGTGAAATTCACGGTTTCGCCAGAGACCCAGTTGAATTCTCCCTGCTGATCAGGCAAGAGGTTGTTTTGAGGATCGAGTAGACCCAACTCATAGGTGGGTGCGCCGCCAATGCGAGCCGAGGTGACGAAGGTCTCGGTAAATTGGCCATCATCCATGAGCTGATTAAACTGACTGTCCGTGATGTTCCCAGGGACGAGACTAGCGGCTTCTGCGGAGAGGCTATGGCCCAGTGTGCATGTGCTGGAGGCGATCGCAAACGTGATAATTTGCTTCAGTATTTTTGTCGTCATGACAGAACTCTTGGATCACTGCTTGTGTGATTCCACTATGGTCATAAACACCTTGACGGTCGAGGTTTAAGCTTGAGATTTACCAACCATTCAAGTTGTACTTTTTAATTCAGTATTAGTTGCGTATTCCTATACTTAAGGGGTTATTTTATAGGGAGAATTGCGCCTAAAAGCTGACGTTCCAAGGGAGTGAATCAGCCTTGAACTATTTCGTTCTTGCGAGAAATGCGTAAATTCCCTGTAGGTTTCAGAATCTCAATGCAAGCCATTGCCGAAAGGTTTCAGCCACTAGCCCATTCTGTGAAATAATATTAAGGTTTGTATCCGGTGCGGCAGACGCCTTGCGGTTGTCGATCGGATTACGCTCGTGTAATACATCCTTCTGATTTGAGAGGCTTTAGGATATGGCAACTTACAAAGTAACGCTGATCAACGGCGAAGACGGTTCCGAAGTCACTATCAATGTGCCTGATGATGAGTACATTGTGGATTCTGCAGAAGAGCAAGACGTCGACTTGCCCGCTTCCTGCCGTGCTGGCTCCTGCTCCACCTGTGCTGGCAAGATTGTCTCCGGCACCGTCAACCAGGAAGACCAAAACTTCCTCGATGATGACCAAATCGAAGCAGGCTTTGTCCTGACCTGCGTGGCTTACCCCACCTCCGATTGCACCATCAAGACCTATCAGGAAGACGAGCTCTAAGTCGTTCTGAACTCATTTGACCCTGGACTGCTGTCTCTGCGTTTCAGCTAACTAGGTTCATTCGAAAAGCCCCCGTGCGCTACGGCACTCGGGGGCTTTTGCATTATCTTTTGCATTATTTTGAATATCGGCCTACTGGGTCCGTGCAAATCGGCAACGCTCCATCACGGCTTCTCACTCCAGCGACGATTCGCCTCTCAAGTGACGAAGTCGTGAACTCGATTACGGCTCTTTTTCGTCGAGTTTTTGGAAGACACGCTCCTGCAATCGCTCTTGAAGCGGTGCTGCAGAAAGCATCATTTCGACCCGCTGCTCAGCGGCCACCTCAATGACCTGTTCCAGCACGGCTGAACCATGTTCTTTGCGAATCGCTTGGAGTTTCTTCTCTTTGGTTTCTCGGAACTCGGAGACATAGACCAAGGACGCAAATCCAAAAACAGGGCTAACCGTCCATTTCAACCATTGAGGGACAGGCAAGCCAAAAAGACTCAAGGCGATCGCTGCATTGATCAGGGTCCATTTGATACAACCCCGACGATATTTCTTGGTCTCCACCTCGTTAACCTCAGTGGCCAACGCCTGAATATTGACAGGTTCGTCCTCGCTTTCTTTTGAAGCGGCGGCTTCTGTGTCAGCTGAGATCGATTCAGGCGAAACCGATTCAGGCGAAACCAAAGAGAGATCCGCATTTGAGTCGCTTGCAATAGCTGAATCTTCTACTTCGTCATGGGAAGCCTCGGCATTGAGACCATCGAGGAGAACATCGAGGTCTTCGGTGCTGGGTTGCTGCTCTTGTAGGCTATCCATCGCAGTTGGGTTGAATCGACTATGGGAACGCATGGCATAGACATAGAATCGAAGACTATATCTAGTACCTAGGGTGCCCGCGTTGGCAAAGGGAACATCAGCGTGGGGCTGAGAGCATCCGCGATCGCTTTAGAAGGCGAGAGGCTGGGCGGGCAGTGGTTCACGACAAGATTCACAAAAGAAAAGAGGCCAGAGCAACCGCTCTAACCTCCCCTCTAATTTTTGCTAACGAACGCTTTCTAAACCTGCTGGGTCTCTAAACCTGCTAAGCCCAACCGACTAAGCCCAACTTGCTAGACCCAATACGCTGGGTTTAGGTGATAACCGTGGGCTTGTCACGGCCGGTGAGTTCTTTAATCTTGGCGATATCATCGGCGATCGCGATCAATTCACCCAAGGCTTCCTGCGGGTCAACGCCCTGCTTGGCGACATCGGCCTCATAGCTCTCTAGGTAGAGGCGCAGCGTTGCCCCCTGGGTACCCGTGCCAGAAAGACGGAAGATGATGCGCGAGCCATCGGTAAAGCCGATGCGAATGCCCTGCTTGTTGCTGACACTACTATCGATGGGGTCGGTGTAGCTAAAGTCATCGCCGTATTCCACCGTGTAGGAGCCCAACGTCTTGCCCTTAAGCGTCGGAACCAGCGCCCGCAGATTCTCCATCAATTGATTGGCAGGGGCACTCTCCACCGCCTCATAGTCATGGCGAGAGTAGTAGTTTTGGCCATACTCTTTCCAGTGTTCGCGCACAATATCTTCCACAGACATCTTGCGA
>CALIJJ010000038.1 GCA_938017515.1 uncultured Pseudanabaenaceae cyanobacterium | reverse complement strand
CTGATTTCTCCGCTTCCACCACCTTGCCCAAGATAGCTTTGATCTCACCGGGCAAAATAATGTCCTTCACGCCGACGGACTGGACTTCTAGACCGTAGCCCGCCGTCTTCTCAGCCATATATTCCGCAATGCTGCGATCGATCGCTCCCTTATCCTCCAACAACGCATCCAACGTCTTCGTTCCCACCGCAGCACGCAGACCAAACTGGAGCTCCTTATAGAGAAAGTTGGACACATTGGCCAATGCGGTAATGGCTCGAACCGGATCGACGATGCGATAGTCCGCTGTCAGGTTGAGCCGTAGCGGCACTTTATCCTTGGAGAGAATCTCCTGACCGGAGACCTCCAGACTTTGCAGCTTCAGATCGACGATATGAGTTGTGAGCGATCGCCCATACTTCCACCAGGCGTGAATCCCGGTGTCTAGCTGCTCCTGCAACACACTATCCACGTACAGGAGCCCCACGGACTGGGACGGAATCTCCACACAATAGAAGTGGGGATGGCCACAATCCAGCGCATCCGAGGTTCCTGTCACCAGTTCGGACACAAGCTGCTCCGAGAACTTTGGCATTGTTCCAACGTCTACAACATCAACCTCGACGCCCTGCCAGAACAGCTTCCGGGTTGAGGGAGGCAAGACATCGATGACCTTGCCCCGGTGGCGGACGATGGCGACTTGCTGGGCGGTGAGTTCAACGCGATCGCAGTAGGCCTCCACAAACTCAGCATGTTGATCGAGCAACACATCTTCAAAGGGAAAATCGGGGTTAGGGATATTGCGATTGAGCGATCGCACCGACACCTGCCGCCCAAAGGTCCAGAAGACATATTCACCCGAGTCAAGGGGACGAATAAAATTTTCCTGAACAAACAGCAAACCGACCTTGAATTCGGGCAACTCAACACGCTGCAGCCCAGGCATCGCTCCGCCATTGATCGCCTGTCCCTTCAACTGCTGAACAAACTCAGCCGGTAGCTCAATCCTTTCATCCAGATTGAACAGATGCACGGACACATCGACATGGCCTCGCCAATACAAACGCAGCTGATTCGGGGCAACACTTACCCAGCGCTGCCCCAGGCGGACTAGAGCTGCTTCATTGTGAGCTGTGCGTACTACATTAAAAGCCTGACGCAGTTGCTCACCATGGCTTTGCAGCAACAATTCTGCATTCTCAAGCTGTGCCTCTGGTGCATTGAGGTCAAACGTTTGCACATGCCAATGCCAGCCCAAAAGCCGATGACTTCCCGGACGCAGAATGCGCTTAAAGTCGCTCCGGTGATAAAGAATTCCCCGCTCGCTGGGTTTGAGGTAGAACGTCTTGAACATAATCATTCTCGCTTTATACTACATATAATACATCGCATACAAAAGCTCCGCAAGGCACGGGTTCACAGCGGAGGGCGGACGATCGTCGGTCTCACGTTGACCGCAGGGTCTAAGCGGGCTGAATTAAGTACTGACTCAGTCCCCAGAATGCCCGCAGGCAAACCAAACATTGAGCCGCAACAAATTTGTCGTTCCGTCCGCCGGGTTTCCAGAGCCCTGAGCCCAAACCCCAAGGATAAAACCCAAGGAGAAAGGCTCAGAACCGCGAAAATGCGATGGAGGATAGACAAACTCAAGCCCGAGCAAACAAGCTGCGTTGGACGGAGAATGGGGCGATCGCACGAGCCTTGGACTGTTGCCTGATCTGACCGAAGCCAAACGAGGCGGAACACTGGCCGAGCGGAGCTTTTGAAGACGGGGAGTTGAACCCCAGGGATGGCTCCCTTTACCCTTGAACTGATCCAAAATCAGTTGCCTCTTAACCCAAAGGCGGGGTGGTGAAAAGTACAGGAATCGAACCTGCAACAGTCAGAGTATGAGTCTGATGCTCTACCGTTGAGCTAACTTTTGGGTACTGGATGTGGGAGTCGAACCCACGCCCACCGAATATGATTCGGTTGCTCTTCCGCTGAGCTAATCCGGCGGTAAATCAAGTCTAGTGGGCGCTGCGACACTCGCACAGGCCAGGGGCCAAGCGGGCCGATCAGGTATACAGAACCTAAACGCTGCATTGCCAACCGTCGTTGATTCGGCTCCACGCTAACACAGGGGCTCAAAGACTGTCAGGTTCACCAGAAACAAGCAGCTGTAATACTGGGTGGACGCTCTATCTTGACTCATTGGGTGACTTGTTCGGACTGCTGCAGTTTAGTCACCAAAAATCTGACGCCTTCACTGGATGCCAGCAGCGACAAGGCCGCAGGCACCAAGGGAACCCAAACGCCCGCAGTCAAAAAGCCCGTGCTGAGCCCAAGCAAGAGTAAAAACGAGACAAAACTCGCGATCCGGGAATGTTGGCGGGAATGTTGATGCGATCGCAACCCCAGGGTAAGAAGACTTCCCGTAAGGGACCAAACGCCAACCCAGAGCAGTTCTCCTTCCCATACCCACACCCTGATCAGCGATCGCTCCTCCAACGCCGCACTCAAAATCTGACTCACCATCTGAGCATGGAGCATCACGCCCCGCAGCTTTTCACCGTAGGGAGTCCGAAAACTATCTTGAATCGAATGAGCCGTAAGCCCCAACAAAACCACGCGATCGCGAATCAGTGCCTCGCTCACGCGACCCTCCAACAGTTCATCAATGCAAACCTTCTGGACGATGTTATCCGCCGAGCCCTGGTGACGGCGATAGCGCAGCATGGTTTGATACCCTGCAAGATCTTGATACCCCCCCGCATGGTCCGGCAACCGCGCAATCCGCAGCGCGCCAAGCTGAATCGACTGATCCAGATTGCGACTTGCTTCAACTCCCTCCGCTTCCAAATAGCGCAGCGCCAACACCAAACTAAACGAAAGCTGGGTCGTACATTCCGAACGCGTCGTTGGCCCCATGGCCCACAGTTGTCGCCGCACTGCATCATTGGCATCCAGCGGTACATCATTAAATCCAACTTGCTCCGATGAGAGCCCCGGCGGTGGCGGAATGCCAAGGTTATTGACATCGCTGTGGAGACAGATGGCGATCGCATTATCGTTCTCTTGCCAAAAGTCCTGCAACTCTCCATGTCCCGGCTCTTGGGGCAAGTCTCGAAAGATATCGACCCCAATCACTCGGGGTTGAGCCGCATTCAGTTTTTTAAGAAGTTGTACTAACACTTCATCGGACAGGGGCCAGCCGTACTGGCGTAGGTTTTCTTCCGTGACTTCGACCAAGAGCAGTCGATCATCCGGATCTTCATCCGGTTGAAGCTGGACGAGTTGATCGTAGGCCCAGAGTTCCAGCGATCGCAAACCACCTCCAGCTCGAATCCCCATCACTCCCCCGGCAATGCCAAGGGCCGTGAGCAGACTAATACCGAGCGATCGCCAGCGGCGAACAGTTGTGCGTCCTTCCCTCCCGGAAGAGCCCGCAGCCGCTGTCCTCCTGGGCTGATCCTTTCCAGAATCCGACTGTTCAGACGCCGCTCGTTCAACGGATTCAGAGGCCAAATCCACCCGCTGAAGACGGTCTTGTTCAGGCTGGAAAGCCTGGGACGAGGAGTCTGGGGTCTGCCGCTGGGGTATGGGCCAGGTCAGCGAAGGGGCCGCTGGATTCTGACAGATTGTCGGCAACCAACTCGCACAGGGAAAACGCCCTTCTAGGCCCTGGAGTCGCTCTCTGGCCTGCCGTACCGCTGAAAAAAACGACTCTCCAGTCGAGAACAACTGCAAAAAATGCTTGAGAAAAACCTGGGCAACCTGGTCCGGCACGGGCTCCCGCATCACAATGAGTTGAGGGATATTGAGATCGCCGAGTGTGCGAGCCAAGCCCAGACCATCACAGGAATTGAAAATGGCCAGCTGAAGCCCCTGGCGAATGGCGGCTTTAAGCCCGTTCCGTAATTGTTCAATCGTCAGGGTTTCGGTTGGGTTGAGATAAAGCCGACCCTGGGATTGCTGGCTGGAACTATGTCCTGCAAAAAAGAGAATATCCCAGCCCTCAGGGTGCCACAGCCATTGATCCAGCTCTGAACGCTGGGGTTCCGTTAAAAAGACAACCTCAGCATCAGGCAGTTGCTCTAACACCCGACGATCCTGCTGAATATCAATCCCTTCACTGTGTCCCAAAATCGCTAGAATTCGAAGCTGGGTGCGTGATATGCGAACGGTTTCAACCCGTTCATAATCCTGCGCGCTCACGGCAATATTGGCGGCAGAACAAGACTCCAGCAAATTCCACAGATGCCAGGGCAAGTGTCGGAGCAAAATATCATCGGTTTCGATCGTGACGAGCAGAGGCTGACTGGCATCTAAGCGCATGCGCAGCCGCTGATCTAGCGTGACAAATGCAGGAGATTGTAACCACTGATTCAGTTGCGTTTCCAATTGCAGACAAATCTGCTGAAACTCGGCTTCAGAAACACGATTAGGGCCATCATGGCTGTCAAATTCAATATCAGATTCAATATCAAATTCAACGCCAAAATCACCCAGTACTTCATCTCCCAATGGCTCCTGTTCCAGCGGCTCCTGTTCCAGCGCTTTATTTTCAAACGCCTCAGTACCGCGCGAAAGACGCTGCCGTCGCCAACGGAGCCGACCATAGAGTGCTTGGTAGAGCACATGCCAGCGCTGATAGAGTGCCTCTAGTTCTGGGGCTGGAGGCAATCCCCCTGAAAATTGAATGGCAATCTGATCATTGCCTTGCCAAAGCTGGGCTGTGACCGTTTGAAACCCGGTTTGACAGCTCCCACTTCCCAGACTTAACACCACCCGCTGTCCCATGATGCCCCCCGTTATTTCACCGCCTGTTTCTCTCTCTAAACGACAAACGGTTCTACGATGACCAGCTCTCCCAATTGAATCTGCACCTGAAAACGAGTGGACGGAGGACAACGGAAACGAGTCAGCTGAATGTAGTCATCCTGGGCTTCAGCCTGGATCGACTGTAAGATCTTGCCTGTTGGTGAATAGAGGCTCAGTTCAATGCCCTCTGGCACATAGGTTGCCCCCAAATGAGGATGCAGTTGAATCGAAACACCAAGACGATCATCGGATTCTAAGTTGAGCTGCATCAGCAGCGTTACAGAATTGGACGCTGATGTGAGTTCAATCTGCTTGGCTCGTTTGACCATGGGGCCATGGCTAGGCTCATCGCGTCTCAGGTTGGTGGAGCAATCGGCGGCACGCTCGCCCAACAGGGCCTCAACGGTTTGCCAAACGTCACCGACAACGGACTGGAACCAATCCGCGAGATGAATTACTGCGGATGCTGCCGAAGGGCTTCCGGAGCGCTGGGCTGCAAGCTGACGTCGCCAAGTCGGCTCATTCAACAGTGCCCCCCACTGCTGAAACGGAAGGGCTTGGCGAGGAAAAGCTAGGTCAGGATGACCCAGTCGCTCGATCAGCTGATGGGCTTGGGCATCATCCAAGATTGGTAGCGGTGCAATCTCCCCGAGGGTGCTCGCCTCCGGGCAATGCCGCAAAATTTGACTGAAGGCGTTGAGGTCTCGCAGGAGATCCGAGGCTTCAAGGGAATAGGTGCGATCGCATCCGTCATAATCACCCAGGGTTTTCACCGCTTGGTGAGTTGTATAGCCCCAAACCGTTAGCCACGCTCCTTCCGGATCCACCTGAACAGCCAAAATATAGTCTGCGGCCCAGGTTGGGACATCGATCCATTCTTGGGGAATCTCTAGGGTCTCTGTTTCGCTGGTTTCAACGGGCAACAGCAGCAATCGCTTGCGGCCAACTGTGACCACGCTGCCGCTGACGATGCCCCAGAGACCTTGCTGCTCTGGGGTCGGCAACCAGGTCGCTGCTTGTGGATCATACTCAGTCTGAAACCAGGTTAAAAATACATCACAGCAAAGTGCATTTAAGTAAGCATCGCGACGATGGTATTGAAGACTCTGGCTGTAGCGACCAGCGGCCTCTCGCTGGACCGCTGTTATGGTCAATGACCATTCAGTTGGAAGGGCAAAGGTAAACGTCATACTAAGCGGCTCCTTCGGCACTAGAGCGAAACATCACAGGGTAGGGAACGAGAATAGGTCGAACCACGATAATGTTGGTCGAGCCAATCCTCTAGGGTTGTACTTAACATAAGTACTTGGTCAGGAGTGATAGAAATATGCAGGCTATCCTGACTCCATTGAGCCAACTGCTTGAGCAGCGTCTCCCGTATCCGAGTCAGGCGGCGGGATACCGTGTATTGCTTAATGGCTAATTTTTCCGCAATTTCCCGTTGGGGCAATTGCTCTTGGTAGTAAGCGACGAGCAATTGTTGGGTTTCATGGGGCAGTGCTGCGATCGCCGTCTCTAAAACCTGGTTCAATGCCTGGTGCTGTTGAGATCTCTGCTGTGTGTCTTCCCGGGCAATTAAGTCCGTTACCAGCGAGTCATGCTCACTATCCGACAGATTGTCTTGCCATTCGTGGCCATCCTCCCCCGATTTAGCAATGTTGAGTGAAGCGATGGGCGGATAGAGCGATGTTCTGAGCCAAGACGCAGCCTGGCTCAAACGCTCCTCCGAGAGGCGAGCAGTGATGCTGGGACCAGGAGGGGAAAGCTGACTGAGACGTTCTTGGTTGTATAGGGTCGCGATCGCCTCCCACAGCTCAGCTTCCGGCTGCTTAAAGGCTTGGCTACTGCCTCGATGGTTACCGGGCGTAAGGGGTTCGTAGCAAGCTTTATAACAAACCCAGGACAATCGATATTCAGCGATGGTCGCCTCAGAAAGTCCGGCCTGCCGCAGCGCAATCAAGAGCTGACGTTTACTCACCCGTCGCAGCAATGCCCAATTGGAACAGAGATGAGCATCCTGTCGTTGCCGCAAAATGTCTCGAATGAGACAGGGCAAAGCGATCTTGGCATAGCCCCTGAGACTCGCCCCTCGCTCAATCTTAAATCCCGCCAAGATGCGATCGATATGGCTCAGCAACAGTTGAAAACAGTCGCTGACACTGTATTGCGATTCGTTCAAATATTGAGCAGCCTTATAGGACGCCCAGTAGCAGGGCTCCTGAAGATGGGCAATCAAATGGGAGCGTTCTAGCTCTTGAGGATCGGTTTGCCATCGACGATACCAGTACAAGGCCCAAAATTTTTCTGATGTTTCCGTCGATTGGGTCAGCCGCCTTTCCATGCTGCGACGCAACCGGGGATCAACAATCCAACGCAAAAAGCGATCCGCCTGAAATTCGATAAATGAGCAAAAGGCTTTGATGAGAGCTTGATGCACAGAAGAACGCATGAACCTTGAGAGTAAGACGGGTTGAACCATCCATAGTACAGGGTTCATTTGGGCAGGAAGCATCATCGAACTGCATAGTTGTAAGACTTTGCCCAAATAAGTCATCAAGGGGAAAAGTGTGAGTCTCAGTCATCTTTTCCTCTTAATTCTCAGGAGGCATAAACATGCATTATTTCCACAATAAAAAGCCACAAACGCTGAATGAAGTGCGCGGCTGGTTAGAGTCTTGCTTGTCGCAACAATCCGCGATCGCACCAAAAGACAAAAACAGCCCAAACAAAAACAGCTCGGACAAAAACCACCCGAACAACGTCCACCCGAACAACGTCCAAAAGGAAGGCATTATCTCCTCCTGCATCACAGTGGGACTGAGCATCGTCATGTTTTATCTGATGGGGATGGCAGTCATCAGCGTTGCAGAGGACATGCTCCAAGTCACGCCGAGCCATCATCTGGCATCCCCGTCTGCCTGGCGATTCTAAGACGAAAATTTCAAGTCCAAAGCACCCGATTCAACGGTTGAATCTCCGTTTGGGGCGGATACGTTGAAGCCAAGATCTGGGGTCTTCCCTCCCAATACTGGCGTCTAAGATTAATTTTTTGTTACGAGAGAGAAAGCAGTGCATAGATGTCCACTGCTTTCCCAAATCTTGAGACAGG
>CALIJJ010000037.1 GCA_938017515.1 uncultured Pseudanabaenaceae cyanobacterium | reverse complement strand
CCCCCCGGAAACGTTCACAACCTTGTTTCCAAAGCTCCAAAGCTTGAATGTCCCCCCCCAGCAGATTCAGAACCTGTTGGATAAGCTCGACATTCGTCTGGTCTTTACAGCTCACCCCACGGAAATTGTTCGTCACACCATTCGCGACAAACAGCGTCGGATTGTCGGGATTTTGCGGCAGCTCGACCAGATTGAGCAAAGCAGCAACGGTGCCCGAGGCAAGTCCTGGGAAGTGAAAAACCTGCGTCAGCGCCTCACGGAGGAAATTCGTCTCTGGTGGCGCACGGACGAACTCCACCAGTTCAAGCCCAAGGTCATCGACGAGGTGGACTATGCCCTCCATTATTTCCAGGAGGTCCTGTTCGACGTCATTCCCCAGCTCTATCAACGTTGCCGGGATGCCCTCCAGAGTCTTTCTGTGGAACTCGATCCGCCCCACCGGAATTTCTGTAACTTTGGGTCTTGGGTCGGTTCCGATCGCGATGGCAACCCGTCGGTAACTCCCCAAGTGACCTGGGAAACAGCCTGCTATCAGCGCAGCATTGTGCTGAAGAAGTACGTGGCGGCAGTCCATCATCTGCAAAGCTTCTTGAGCCAGTCACTGCACTGGAGTGAGGTGTTGCCGGAGGTCTTAGAGTCTCTGGAGCAAGAGCAGGCACTCATGCCTGAGGTTTACGAGCGGCTAGCGATTCGCTACCGTCAGGAGCCCTATCGCCTGAAGCTGGCCTACATCACCCAGCGCTTGGAGAACACACTCGATCGCAACGATCGCCTCAAGGCCGTTGATATTCTCGACCAGGATCTGCCGGAACAGCGTCCAGGGTTGGTTTACCACTCCTCAAAGGACTTTTTGGCGGAGCTACAACTGCTCCAGCGCAGTGTCCAAGAGACCGGGCTCAGCTGCTATGAGCTGGATAGCCTGATTTGTCAGGTGGAGATCTTTGGCTTCAATTTGGCCATGCTCGACATTCGTCAGGAGAGTACGAACCACTCGGATGCGATCGCCGAGTTTACGGACTACCTAGAAATTCTGCCCAAGCCCTACAACGATCTCTCCGAAGAAGAACGAACGGATTGGTTGGTGAAGGAACTGTCCAATCGTCGTCCTTTGGTCCCCGCAGAGTTACCCTTTTCCGATGCAACTCGGGAAACCCTGGAAACCCTTCGCGTGGTGCGTAACCTCCAACAGGAATTCGACCCGGAGATTTGCCAAACCTACGTCATCAGCATGAGTCGGGACGTCAGCGATGTGCTGGAAGTTTTGTTGCTGGCGCAAGAGTCTGGCCTTTATGACCCCGTGACGGGCAAAGGCAGCGTGCAGATTGTGCCGCTGTTTGAGACGGTGGATGACCTGCGCCGTGCCCCGGAGGTGATGGAGAAGCTGTTCTCATTGCCGCTCTACAAGGTCTTACTGGAAGGGGGACGGACGGAGCTAGAAGCCATTGCGAATCCCAGCGTAGCCGAGTCAGATGGTCAGGCAACTATCAAGATGCCGCTTCAGGAAGTGATGCTGGGCTACTCCGACAGCAATAAGGATTCAGGCTTCCTCAGCAGCAACTGGGAAATTCACAAGGCCCAAAAAGCCCTTAACAATGTTGCCCGTCGCCACGGCATTTCGCTGCGCATTTTCCATGGTCGCGGTGGCTCAGTGGGTCGTGGTGGCGGTCCGGCCTACGAAGCGATTTTGGCCCAGCCCAGCCACAGCATTGATGGCCGTATCAAGATCACGGAACAGGGCGAAGTACTGGCCTCCAAGTATTCCCTGCCAGAGTTGGCACTGTATAACCTGGAAACCATTACCACAGCAGTCATCCAATCCAGTGTGCTGAGCAGTGGTTTTGATGATATTCAGGCCTGGAACAGCATCATGGAAGAGCTGGCGGTGAAGTCACGCTCCCATTACCGTGGCTTGATCTATGAGCAGGCGGACTTGCTCGACTTTTTCTTGCAGGTGACACCGATTGAGGAGATCAGTCAGCTGCAAATTAGCTCCCGTCCAGCCCGGCGTAAATCGGGCAAAAAGGACCTGAGCAGTCTGCGAGCCATTCCCTGGGTGTTTAGCTGGACCCAAAGCCGCTTCTTGTTGCCCTCTTGGTACGGTGTCGGAACGGCCCTGAACAGCTTCCTGGAGGAGCATCCAGAGAAGAATCTTCAGCTGTTACGCTATTTCTATGCGAAGTGGCCATTCTTCAAGATGGTGATTTCTAAGGTGGAAATGACCCTGGCGAAGGTGGACTTGCAGATTGCTCAGCATTATGTGAACGAGCTGGCACGGCCTGAGGACCTAGAGCGGTTGCAGAAAGTGTTTGACCAGATTGCTGATGAGTATCGCCTGACGCGGGATTTGGTTCTACAGATTACGCGTCATGAAAAGTTGCTGGATGGTGATCCAAATTTGCAGCGCTCGGTACAGTTGCGCAATGGAACCATCGTTCCCCTGGGCTTCTTGCAAGTCTCGCTTTTGAAGCGGTTGCGTCAGCATCAGGCTCAGACGAGTACGGGCATGGTGCGATCGCGCTACAGCAAGGGTGAACTCCTACGCGGTGCATTGCTCACGATCAACGGCATTGCCGCCGGTATGCGGAATACGGGCTGATCTGGAAGCGCTGTCTTAATTCGCACTGCCTTAATTCGCACTATCTTAAAAAGGCCCCGATTCAGATGATGAATCGGGGCCTTTTTGTTGTCCTGCTAACCCAGAGCGCTAAACGCTCAATCAATAGGCTGACGGCTCCGCTATCGCCCTGGGCTCAGCGGGGTCAACAGCCAAGGCATCGGCTTTCAACTGGGCTGCACGACGAAATGAGGCAATGGACACCAGACGATCGGCGTCGGAATCCCAAAGGATGAACTTTGCACAGTCCGGCATATCGCTGAGGTGGAGGGTTTTGGAATCACCCAGTAAGTGAAGATTAGCCTGGTGACAAGCTTCGATGTTGTAATTGGGGATTCGTTCGGACAGGTGATGAATGTTGTGAAAACCAATGCTGGCGGAAAACCACTTGAGAAGGGTCGGTAATTCAAGGTAGCTGCTGCCTTCGATCGCCCCCTTCAAATAGTCCCACCCTTCTGTTTTATGGGCATAGGAGTCTTCGAAATTGTGCTGGACAAAGAAGACATAGATAAAAATGGCAGCGGAGAACGTCAACGTGATGGAGTAAACCGTCAAGAAAAAGCCAGCACCCAGCCAATGACTGAGAGCAATCCAGCTTCCGACCACGCAAATATTATTCAAGAGTAAATCCCAAAATTCTGCGGTGGTGTACCAATGTTTGGGCTTGTAGGCGGAAAAGAGCTGGGATGCATTGCCTAAGTCCTCCTTCAAGGAAGCGAAGGCATACCGAGTAAAATCAACGATTCCCAGGAGAAGTGCGAGCCTGGGCTTGATGGCGAGGTAGAAGAACCCACCGGGCAGGAGCATCAGAGGATGTCTCAGCAACTCATAGTTTCGCTGGCCTGAAGGACTCAGCTGGGCGAACTCTTGGGTGGACATCAGAGCCGATGGACCCCGATAACGTTCCCAGTCTCCATTGGTTTTGTGGTGGTAGGCGTGGCCTCGGGACCAGGGATATTGGGGAATGGCATTCAGCACCCCAAAGAGGAAGCCGACGGCCCGGTTGACTTTTTTGGAGCGAAAAAGCGAGTAATGCCCACAATCGTGCATCAAGGAAAAGCAACGCCCAGAAAACATCACCATCAGCACCATGATGGGAAAAAGAAGAAAGACCGAAATCTCCATCGCTCTGACTGCGAGAAACCAGAGGAATAGGTAAGGAAGAACGGTGTTCAGGACCTGAAATGTTGCCCGAGCATTGTTGCTTCTCATATAGGGTTGGAGCACAAAATCTGACTTCTTAATCGCATTCTTCATCGAGTCAAATCTCTGGGAAACCATTGCCATTATGACTGACCGTCCGTGTTCCTGTGGTTTTAGGACCGTTCTAGGGGCCTAGGAGTCCGCAAACGCTGGAGCCAAAGCACAACTCCAAAGGTCGCCAGGACCAGCGGCCAACTCATTTGGTTCAGCACATCCCAGTCGAACCGATGGAAGATTCGGCCTGAGAGGAACGTGGTTAGAGCGACAAAGCTGAAGACCACAAAATCATGGATGGCTTGGACTTTGGCTTTCTCGCTGGGGTGGTAAGTTTCGGTGAGTAGGGTTGTTGAGCCAACATACATAAAGTTCCAGCCCAGGCCCAGGAGAAGAAGGGCGATCGCAAAGTGCCAAAAACTCACCCCAACCAAATTCAACCCCATGCAGCCCAAGGTCAACACACTCCCGGTCAGCACAATATTGAGCACCCCAAAGCGCTTAATCAACCAGCCCGTAACAAACGAAGGGCCAAACATGCCAAAGACATGCCACTGAATCACAGAGGCGGTCTGAGAAAAACTGTGGGACTCAGCGGCCATGGCAAGGGGGGTGGCGGTCATGACGAAAACCATGATGCCGTAGCTGACGGTGCTCCCCAGGGTGGCGACGAGAAAGCGGGGTTGGCGGATGATTGTCGCGAGGGGACGGGCGATCGCCTGGAGTTGGGTGGGGGCGATCGCCGGAATCTGGAGTGCCAACAAGAGAAGGCTGGTGATGATTTGCAAGCCCAGGACAGCGACAAAAGCGCCAATGTAGAGTTCGCTGTTGAACCAGTCCTTGGAGCCCGTGGCGAGCCAGGGACCCAGGATTGCGGCAATGATGCCCCCGGCAATGACCCAGGAGATCGCTTGGGGGCGAAAGGCATCGTCGGCAATGTCGGCAGCGGCAAAGCGATAGTAGCCAACAAAGCTGTTGGCGAGTCCGAGGAGGGTCATGGCTAGGGCAAACAGCCAGAAATAAGCGATCGCCAGGCTATAAATGCCAAGGGCTGCGCCGACTATGCCGAGAAGCGTCCCCAGGAGAAAGCCCGCGCGCCGTCCTATTCGTTGCATCAGCAAAGATACGGGAATGGTGGCAGCCATGGTCGCAACTTGGCGTAGGGCGAGGGGAGCGGTAGCCAGGGCTTTGTCTGGGGCAAGCGCATAGCCAATGAGGGCGGCGGTGGTAATCAGAAGGGTATTGGTGGTCATGGCCAGGGCTTGGCACAGCGCCAATAGACCGACCTGGGTTTTGATGGTCTGAGTTGTGGTGAATGGAGGGGTAGATGCCATAGGTCACTGGTGGCGATGGTGTCTCGGTGCGTCAGGCTCTTGTTCTACCTCAAGGGACGAGAGATTGCTGGAGACGCCCAACTTTCAGACCAGCAACGAGCTATCTACCAACGACGAGCTGTCTCCTAGGGACGAACGGTCTACCGGCGACAGACGGCAACGGTGCGCTGGCCATTGAAAGGCCCGACTTCGGGGGAAATGTTTCATTGCGGACACATTTTAGGCCGCTTTCTAGAGAAACCTGCGGGGATGGACGAGACAGGGTAGGGTCAATAGTAAAATATGAGGCGACCCTGCACACCCACGCCTAAACCATGCGCATATTGGCCCTTGTCCCGGGCGGAATTAGCGACCAATTCCTCTTTTTCCCTACCCTGGCAGATATCCATCGCTACTATCCCAAGGCCCAGGTGGATGTTATTACTGACCCCGTTGCTGTCGGGGCCTACCGTGTCAGCACCTTGGTGAATAAGGCCGTTCCGTTTGACTTCAGCGACAAGAACAGTCTGGCGGACTGGGGCAATCTGGTCGGGGTGATGCGTGAGCGCGAATACGATGCCGTACTGTCAGCCGACAACGGCTGGGGGCTGGGTCTTCTCCTCTGGCTGACCGGGATTCCCAATCGCATCGGATTTTCGGGGCCAGCGAATCTATTTTTGACCCAGGCCCTAGAGCCCAAGGCTGATCAGTATAAGGCTCAGAAATATCACCATCTGCTTCAGGGCATTGATATCGAAGGCCCTTGCCCAGAGGTGAGTGTTAGCGTTCCCCGCAAGGATATTGACTGGGCGGAAGCAGAGCAAAAGCGGCTGGGCATGGCTTCGGGCTATCTACTGATTGATGGACGCACGGAAAGTCTGGAGAAGGCGAACTATCCGCTGAAAAGCTGGCGTCTGGTGCTGAAGGAAATTCGCGATCGCCAGCCGGATCTCCCCATCCTGGTGGTTCAAGATGAAGAAAGCCCCTTTGCCGATGCCCTCAAGGAAAATGGTCTCGACCTCAAAGTGTCCATGCCAACCGATTTGGGCAAGCTGGCTGCGCTAATTGCTGGTTCCAATATTGTCATCACCACCCATTCAGTGGCCATGCAGTTGGCCGTCGCGGTGCAAACCTTTGCCATTGGTTTGCTGGACGGGGCTGATGCGGACAAGATGCTGCCCAATAGCGATAAGTTTGTGGGTCTCTCCGCAACGACGCGCAAAGTGGAGGATATTGCCCCCCAGCAAGTCCTAGAAACACTGATCGGAGGCTAGTCAACCGAACATCGTTGTCACGAGTCAGACATGTTGTCACGAGTCAGACATCATACGTCGGACATCGCTGCAGCACTGGTAATGCAGCATTAGTCATGCAGCGCTGGCCAAAACAATGGGGAGCACAGAATACTAGACCTCTTACAGAGT
Organism: uncultured Pseudanabaenaceae cyanobacterium; assembly: GCA_938017515.1. Classification (GTDB taxonomy): domain Bacteria; phylum Cyanobacteriota; class Cyanobacteriia; order PCC-9006; family JAAUQQ01; genus JAAUOP01. The sequence goes on along the minus strand of CALIJJ010000037.1, from coordinate 9,322 downwards.
CATCTGGCCCTCAACCCAACCCCTCTCCCAAGTCTGGGAGAGGGGCTTTTTGCTCACCTCGACAACTTTGCACCTGAATAACCTTGCACCTGAATAACCTTGCACCTGAATAACCTTGCACCTGAATGACCTTGCACCTGAATGACCTTGCAACAAGATGAGCCAGAATCTAAATGGTTGCTCAAACAACGTTAACGAAAGATCATCTCCATCACACGTCAGAGTACGGTCAGACGACACCAAGACCAGGCAAGCTCGACACTGGCCCACTCAAGTGGGTAATGGATGGCTTGCATCACTATCCATTACAGACTGATGCGTTGTTTTAAGTTCCTTAGCTCGTTCTCAGGCTTGTCTTGCGAAAGGTATCCCACGTTACTCAGCGATCCCCAAACAGAGTTAGGTTCGTCCCATAGCACAACAACCTAATCGAGGGCGAAGCAGTGTGAAACCTGGCCCTCAGGAGGCAAGATATGACCGGTAAAGTATCTTCCGGTATTAGAAATGTGGCCATTGTGGGACCCTATTCCAGTGGCAAAACCACGGTTCTTGAGAGTTTGCTCTATGTAACGAATACGATTTCACGTAAAGGGTCGATCGAGGAGGGCAACACCGTTGGAGACGGAGCCGCCGAGGCGAGAGACCACAAGATGAGCGTTGAAATTAGCGCAGCCAGTGCCGACTACGGCGGGTTGCGCTTTAATTTTGTGGATTGCCCGGGTTCCATCGAATTTGCCCAAGAGACCTGGGATGCCCTCGTGGGTGTGGATGCTGCGGTTGTTGTCTGTGAGCCGGTGCCGGAACGCGTGCTGACCCTAGCGCCGCTCTTCAAGTTTTTGGATGATTGGGAAATCCCCCACTTGGTATTCATCAACAAGATGGACCGGGTGAATCAAAATCGTTTCATGGATGTGTTGCATACGCTTCAATCCGTATCCAGCCGTCCCCTGGTTCCCCACCAATACCCCATTCGTCAAGATGACGATGTGGTGGGCTTTATCGATTTGGTCAGCGAAAAGGCGTTTCACTACGAGCTTGGTAATCCAGCGACGCCGATAACGCTGCCTGAGTCTCTACGGGCTGAAGAACAAGCCGCCCGAGCAGAGATGCTGGAAGCCCTAGCGGACTTTGATGATCATTTGCTAGAAGAACTCCTCGAAGAAATCAATCCTCCGGAAGAGGAGATCGTCAAGGATCTAAAGTGGGAGCTGAGTGCCGATCTGATCGTGCCTGTGTTCTTTGGCATGGCGATGGAGGATTACGGTGTGCGGCCCCTACTGGATGCCCTGGTGCGGGAAGCCCCCAGTCCAGAGGAAACGGCCCAGCGACGCGGTGTTGGCACCGACCCGAAAGCCGCGAAACAGCCTGTGGCCCAGGTGCTGAAGACGTTCTATGTTCCTCAGGTGGGCAAGCTTTCCCTGGTGCGGCTATGGCAGGGGGAACTCAGCGAGGGAACGGCGCTCAACGGCGAGCGTCCCGGGGGTCTCTATCGGTTGATGGGACAACATACACTTTCTCTGAGTCGAGTCCAGGCCGGTGACATTGTTGCGGTGAGTCGGCTAGAAAATGCCCAAACCGGCGATACACTCACCGTTGTGGATTGGCAGGAAGATATTTCCGATGTCTCAATGCCGGGGCTAGAGCCGCTGCTGCCGGTGTATGCCCTGGCGATCGCCCCCGAAAATCGCAAGGACGAAGTCAAACTCAGTTCCGCCCTCAACAAACTCATGGAGGAAGACCCCTCCCTGCGCTGGGAACAGCATGGCGACACCCACGAAGTCGTGATGTGGGGCCAGGGTGAGATCCATCTCAAGGTGAATCTAGAACGGCTGCGGCGCAAGTACAAATTGCCCATGGCCACCCACATGCCCCGGGTTCCCTATAAGGAAACCATCCGGCGCAAGACCGAGAATATCCACGGGCGCTATAAGCACCAGACCGGCGGTCACGGTCAGTTTGGCGATGTCTTTTTGAATATTCAGCCCCAACCCCGAGGAACGGGCTTTAGCTTCGATCAGAAGATCGTCGGCGGCGTCGTGCCCAAACAATACATTCCTGGTGTTGAAACCGGTGTGCGGGAATACCTCAGCCAGGGGCCCCTTGGTTTCCCGGTGGTGGATGTCGCAGTGACGCTGACCAATGGGTCCTACCACTCGGTGGATAGTTCGGAGCAGGCCTTCAAACAAGCCGCCCGCATTGCCATGCAGTCCGGCATGCCCGGTTGTGTACCGACCCTGCTGGAACCCATCCTGATGGTGGAGATCTCCGTGCCCAACGAGTTCACGGCAGGAGTCCTCAAACTGTTGAGCGGTCGCCGGGGCCAGATCCTGGGCTATGAGATGAAAGCGGATTGGCAGGGTTGGGACGAAGTATCGGCCTATTTGCCCCAGGCAGAGATGCAGAATCTGATTGTGGAGCTGCGATCGCTCACCATGGGCGTGGGCTTCTTTAACTGGAAATCTGACCATCTCCAGGAAGTTCCCGACAAGGTCGCTGAGCGTGTTTTGGCCAAGATGGGCTAGCGCTGGGTAGCCATTCGTCCCTGAAGGATTTATAAAGGGTGGGATATTCGGCAAACGCACGGGCCAACCTCTCTTTCAGGGACGTTTTTTATGAGTGATGCAAAGGGGAATCAAGGCGGCGCATCGGACAAGAAGAAATCCCAGCAAAAAAAGCAGGGGAAGTCTGGCAATGATGGCTTCACCTCGGGACTCCAGTTCTGGGTCATTTTTCTCGTGGCCTTCGTGCTGCTGCGATTTCCCCTGGCGCTGTCGATTGTCTTTGGGGCGATCGCCGGTCTAGCCGGGGGCTTTTGCGTCGGCTGGTGGCAAGATGAAAAACAGTTAAAGGGTCAAGAGAAAGAAATCGCCATCAAAAATCCCGCTGCCCTGGCCGGAATGGATGTCGATATTCTGCTCAATCCCAACGAAGATTTCTCCGAAGAATATGTAGATTCTCGCCAACAGCGGCGATCGCGCTACGTTTCGAACCGTCCCTATAGCATTGAGGACCGACGGCGGGCGCTCAACAGCATCTTTCCCTGGCGTCGCTCTTCCAGTCGGACGCGAAACTAGGCAGCCGGGGGATTACAGACTGTTTCGAGCGATATTTTTTTCCGTGCCACGAGAGGAATTAGTATCAAACTTCTCCTTCTCTTTAAAATAAACCTGCGTAATTTCATCAAGCGCTTACTAGGCTCACCAGAGTTTGCCCTTACTATTTAAGACATGAGAAGCTGCTTGTGAGCCCGGAGTTCTTCCGGGTTTTTTTTTGCCTTTTTTTGGCTTACGGGTCTAGACCGTTTTAGGGAGAAATAAGTTTCCTTCGAAAGATTTCCGCAGACCAGCCGCTATATTGAAGGCGTAGGTCTCGACAAAATTTCTGTGGCTCAATCTGACGCTCTGTCCCGCACACCACTCTTTGAACTCATCCAATCCAGTGGTGCCCGAATGGTTCCCTTTGCGGGTTGGGAAATGCCGGTACAGTTCCAAGGCCTCATCCAAGAACATGAAGCAGTCCGTAACGGTGTCGGGTTGTTTGACATCTCCCACATGGGCAAGTTTTTTCTTAGCGGTCAGGGCATCCTTGAAGCCTTGTCAGCATTGGTCCCGACGGATCTGAGCAAGCTCCAGCCGGGGCAAGCGCAATATACGGTCTTACTCAACGAAAAGGCCGGTATCATTGACGACCTGATCATTTACAACCAGGGCCAAAAGGATGGGCAGGATGCTGTGGCACTGATCGTCAATGCCGCAACAAAGGACAAGGATCGCGATTGGCTGCTGTCCCACTTTCCCGATGGCATTGCGCTCCAGGATTGCAGCGAGAGTCATGTACTAATTGCGGTGCAGGGTCCCCAGGCCGTAGCGATGTTGCAGACGCTAGTACCGGATGCTGATTTGAGCAGTGCCGGGCGCTTTGGACACCTGGAGACCGAGATGATGGGACATCCCGCCTTTTTGGCCCGCACGGGCTACACCGGGGAGGATGGCTTTGAAGTCATGGTGCCGCAGGCCATCGGGGAGGATCTCTGGAAAGCCCTCGTGGAGGCCGGGGCCGTGCCCTGTGGTCTGGGCGCGCGGGACACGCTGCGGCTAGAGGCGGCGATGTCGCTGTACGGCAATGATATTGATGATGGCACGACGCCGTTGGAAGCCGGATTGGGATGGTTGGTGCATCTCGATCGCAAGGGTGACTTTACGGGGCGCTCGATTCTTGAAGAACAAAAGGCAAAGGGTGTGACGCGCCGTTTGGTGGCGTTGGAAATGGAGGGACGCAATATTGCCCGCCATGGCTACCCCGTGGTGGATGACAGGGGTGAAACCATTGGTGAGGTCACGAGCGGAACTTGGTCGCCGACGTTGCAGAAGGCGATCGCCCTGGCCTATGTCCCCAAGGACTTGGCCAAGGTGGGAACGCCCATCACCGTGCAAATTCGCAAGAAGCCTCAGCAAGGCAAGGTTGTGAAAAAACCGTTTTACAAGTCCAGCTCTTGAGCCCGGTTCTTGAACAAATTCTTAAGCCGGTTTTTAAGATAAGGCATTCTCTAAAAAAGGATGTACCTGACTCCCCTGATGCGGTTAGCTAAACCTCACAACTCAGAGCAAAACTCTGCTAAAGCAGGCTAAGTAGATAGACATTAATCTCCCGCTAACCGGGCTTCGACTTCGCTCAGCCCTCGGCTCTTAGTCATGTCAGGGGTTCGCTGGTTGAACGGAGCCGAAACCAGCAAGGATGAAGGCTACGTTGAGTTCAGGCCACCTACTTAGAGAAAAGTTACGACGATTTCTGTGAGCCGGTTTTAACCGGCATCTGCTTTCAGTCTGGGGATTGATCCCCAGGCTGCCCATGGGACAGAAATTTCTAGAAATCGCCTAAATGGTTTTTAAGCCTAAATGGTTTTTAAGATAGATAACGATCGCTCCGAAACGATCGACCGCTCCGAAACGATCGACATGAAACACGGGCAGATGAGCAGATGGCAGCTTGGCAAGAACAGAACGGGAACTGGATTTGGATTCCGCCCGCTCCCCTAGGAATCGTGCATTTCTTGGGAGGGGCCTTTATCGCGGCGGCTCCCCAGGTGACCTATCGCTGGTTGCTAGAGGCGCTTTATGACGCGGGCTATGGCGTGATTGCAACGCCGTTTATCAATACCTTTGACCATGAGGCGATCGCCGAGGACGTGATTTCTCGCTTCGAGGGCACGCTCAAGCGCCTCTACTACAACCGCGAGTTGCCCGATACCGAGCTTCCGATTTACGGGATGGGACACAGTATGGGCTGTAAGTTGCATTTGCTCATTGGCAGCACCTACGAAGTGAAGCGCCAGGGCAATGTTTTGATGGCGTTTAACAACTACCCGGCCAAGCAGGCGATTCCCTTTTTTGAGCAGGTATCTTCCAACCTCACACCATTGCTAGATCCGCTCTTGGCCCAGGTCGCACCGGCAGTCAAACTGGATGCGGAGTTTACACCGTCACCGGAAGAGACGCTGCATTTGGTGGAACGCTATTACGGTGTGGAACGCAATTTATTAGTTAAGTTTCGTTCCGATAACTTGGATCAAACGAAGGCGATCGCCACGGTCCTAGAGCAACGTTTCCCCCAGGGGACTCGCATCCAACGTTGTGGTGGCAACCATCTCACGCCAACAGCTCAGGATGTCCAGTGGCAGCCGAGCCAAACGTTTTCTCCCGTTGACGCGATTGGTCAGTGGATGAAACAAGAATTTTATCGAGATATCAATGCACTCAGACATGAAATATTAACTTGGATGAAGTTCATTTCTTCCTGAGAGACGAATGCAATTCCTCGTGAATGAACATTGTTAGCAACCTTTCCTACATCAATCAAAGAAACCTACTGTATTTCTTTGTTAGGATTAATTATTAGTCATTACATGACGGCAAAATGAATCGGCTTGCGTGCCCCAAACTAAATTGATAAGAGCTGCTCCGTAGCCCTAAAGCCATGAGTACAGACTGTATTTCCAATTTACTCTTAGTTGAGGACAATGCTCAGGATGCTGATCTTTTTCAGCATTTAATTCATCGTTCTGAAGTCAATGCTCAAGTTACCCAGGTAATGGGCTTAAAAGAGGCGATTGCAGCCTGTAAGCGTCAGACATTTGACGTCGTTCTCTTGGACCTTAACTTGCCAGATTCAGAAGGGAAAGAGACCGCAGCGGAATTTTGTGGCATCTTCAGCAATCTACCGGTTCTAATTTTGTCCGATCTGCCCGAAGGGCAGATGGGGGACTGTGCGATTTCTGAAGGGGCTCAGGACTATCTTGCCAAGGATGACCTGACTTCGGCGCAGCTGGTGCGGGCCATGCGCTATGCCGTTCGTCGTCAGGCATGGCGCACAAGACTGATGCACCGAAATGACGCCCTGTTTGAAGAGCTTGAACGACAAATTCAGCAAAGTCGCATCAAGTTTGGTTTTATTTCTGCTGCGACCCATCAGCTCAAGTCTCCTCTGAATCTGATTGCGGTTTGTGTGGAGTCGTTGCAATTGGCCAATGCTGAGCCTGATGTTCAGCAACGCCGCAAGCGTCTGGGGCAAATGGAACAGGCGATCGCAGCTGTATTTGAGTTCTTGGATACAATTCAGCTCACGTCGGTTGATGCCGCACAGCAGGCGAGCTGTACGCCAGCCAAGCTAGAGATTGAAGACTTTTGTCAGGACGTCATTGCGAGTTTAGCGATGACGTTTGCTGACTCGGTTTGCGTCAAGCTTCAGGTTGAGGATTTATGGGGTGAGATACAACTTGACCCGGTTTTGTTGCGCTACGCGTTACTCAACCTATTGAGTAATGCAGTGAAATATTCCCCCCCTGGCGAAACGGTTGAATTGACCGTATCGCGCAGTGAAACCTGGATAAAGTTTTTGATCAGCGATCGCGGCATTGGCATTCCCTCAGAAGAGCAAAGCAAGATTCTCAATCCCTTCTACCGAGCCACGAATGCCCGAATCGCTCAGCCGGGTAGTGGTTTAGGGCTCGCCATTGTACAAACCTGTGTTGAGTTGCACCAAGGTAACTTAGAAATTGAAAGTCGTTTAGACCATGGAACGCAGGTGGCTGTTTGCCTGCCCTTGGCACTAGATGAGGCAGATGCCTAATCAGTGAGACAGCCGCCTAATTTCACGGAGACAGCCGCCTAATTAGGAAGACGTTAGTGGCGCTGCTAGCGGGTAGCGTTTGATGAAAAATTTGAGACTGCAATGGAATGGGTCGCTAAGCTGAAGATGTCTTTGCCTCTGCAGCCCCCTCTGCAACACAATGCACCGTCACGACAATGCACAGTCACGACCTGGCCCTTGGCTTAACGACACTTCAAGATGCCATTGAGCGCGACCCTTTGGTGGTTTCGCCAGAGGCTTCCATCGCGCAGACCGTCGCGTTGATGAAACAACAGTCGAGCTGTGTGTTGGTGAAGGCGGGGCAAAAGCTGTTGGGCATCTTGACCGAGCGTGACGTGGTGCAGCTCACGGCCCGGGGGATGTATCTCAGCGAGACGCCTGTGGTGGATGTGATGACTCGCAATCTCATCACACTCCCGTTTGCAGAACTCCAAAATCCGTTTGCGGTACTGACGCTGTTTCAGCAATACCGGATTCGCCATCTGCCCATCCTTGATGAACAAGGGCATTTGATGGGTTTATTAACCCCTCAAGCTCTGAGGCAGACGTTGCAATCCACCGATCTCCTCCGGCTCCGGCGGATTGCAGACGTCATGAACGTTCAGGTGATAACGGCACCTCCCTCCGCACGGGTCATGGCGTTGGCACAGCTCATGGCCAACCATCGTGTCAGTTGTGTGGTCATTGTCGATGCCCAGAATTCCGCAACGGATGCCCGTCAGAACACCCTTCAGCCTTTCCCGCTGGGAATTGTGACAGAGCGAGATATCGTCAAATTCCAGAGTCAGCAGCTTGATCTTTTCGAGCTTACGGCGGGCCAAGTCATGAGTACACCGCTGAGCTGTGTCTCACCGGAGGATACGCTTTGGGAAAGCCATCAAACCATGCAACGATTGCGGGTTCGTCGGCTCGTCGTGGCGAAAGAGGGCAAGCTAGCTGGAATCATTACGCAGACAAGCATTCTTTCGGCGCTCAATCCTGTGGATCTGTATGACACGATTCAGGTGTTGCAGACAGAGCTGGACCGATTGCGGGATAAGCAGTTGGTGAGTTTGGAGGCTCGGTCATCTGTTTTGACCGAGCAAATGCAGGAAACTGAACATCGGTTTCAGGCTATTTTCAACAATATGTTCCAATTCACGGGGCTGATGACCCCTGATGGAACAGTGATTGATGTGAATCAGACAGCCCTCGCTTTAGGGGGAATTTCACTCGAAGAGGTCGTGGGGCGTCCCGCTTGGGAGACCTACTGGTGGAGCATTTCGCCAGAGACTCAAGCACAATTTCGGCGGGCGATCGCCCAGGCAGCCCAGGGGGAGTTTGTCCGCTATGAAGTTGATATTCGTGGGGCGGGCGGCAAGCTTCTCAGTATCGACTTTTCGATTCGCCCCCTGCGGGATGCCGAGGGCAATGTGACGCTGTTGATCCCAGAAGGGCGGGATATTAGCGATCGCAAACGCGCTGAACAGGCGTTGCAGTTTCAAGTTGAATTTGATCGTCTTGTCGCCAACATTGCCAATCGCTTTATCTCTTTACCCTCGGCAGAGCTAGACGCCGGGATTCAGCGATCGCTCCAGGACATCGGCGAATTTATCGGGATTGATACCAGCTATGTTTTCCAATTGTCTGAGGGGCAATCAATCCTAAGCATGAGCCATGAATGGATCACACCCGGTTTTCCATCACAGATCGATTATGTGCAAACCATTCCCACAGCGGTTTTTCCCTGGGCCTGTGAGCAATTGTGCCGTGGCGAAGTGCTGCACCTTCCCAATATTGCTCAGCTTCCTGCGGAAGCAGCCCTTGATCAGCAAAGTTGGCAGCGGTTCAATCTCAAAGCGATTCTGTCGATCCCGCTGGCTTATCAAGACGAGGTTTTGGGTTGGGTTGGGTTTGCATCTTTCACTCGGGAGCATCACTGGAGCGAGGATAGTATCCGCCTGCTCAGTATCTTTGCAACCACCCTAACCCAGGTGTTGCAACGGCAAAAGTCTGAGCAAGCCCTCCAAAAAAGTGAACAGCGTTTCCAAGCCATTTTCAATAACACCTTCCAATTCACGGGCCTGATGACCTTAAATGGCACCCTGATCGAAGCAAATCAGACCGCGTTGGATTTTGGTGGGGTTCAACGGGAGGATGTGATAGGTCTACCCTTTTGGGAGGCCCATTGGTGGAC
>CALIJJ010000036.1 GCA_938017515.1 uncultured Pseudanabaenaceae cyanobacterium | reverse complement strand
TCCCTCTCCCACGCTGGGGAGGGATTTAGGGAGAGGGCCAGCAGAGTGATGCAAGCGGTCTAATGTCTTTGCTCAATGCATGGGCCATCATTTCTTGGAGGCTGTCTGGGGAATGATGCATTGCCGATGAGTTCTGGCTAGGTTGGCAGCATCGATTCTGTAAACTCCAGCAGATCGCCCGGTAAAATGCCGTCGGGCAGATCAATGGCTTTCTCTAGGCCCCGAACGCCCTCTAGACCCGTGGTTTCGTCCCAGCGAATGCCCTGCATCCGGGTACGATTTAGGTCTGCGCCGCTCAAATCCGTGCCGCGCAGATCTGCGTGATGTAAGGTCGCGCCGCTGAGGTCTGCCAGGCTGAGATTGGCAAAGTTCAAGTCTGCTAGGCTGAGGTCCGCCGAGCTGAGGTCTGCCAGACTCAGGTTTGCCTTGTGCAGCCAGGCGCTACGCAAATCCGCCTTACTGAAAGAGGCTCGGTTGAGGGTGGCTTCCTGCAAGGAGGCGCAGTTGAGGCTGGCACTGCGCAGATCGGTCAAACTCAGGTCGGCACGGTTCAAAATCGCCCCCCGGAGGTCCGCCAGGCTGAGATCCGCTAGGCTCAAATCTGCCCCGCTCAGATCAGCACCATGGAAGAGTGCGCCAATCATATCGGCATTGCTGAGGTAGGCCTGAATCAGGGTTGCTCCGGTCAGAATGGCCCGGCTCAGGGAAATCCGTCGTAGATTAGCCCGGCTCAAATTGGCACCGTTCAAGTTGGCGCCGCTGAGGTCTGCACCGCGTAGGTCGGCATAGCGCAGGTCGGCACCGTTGAGATTGACCCCGCTGAGGTCTGCGCCACTGAGATTGACATGGCGCAGGTCGGTGCCCCGCAAGTTCGAGCCGCTGAGGTGAACGCCGCTGAGAAAGGGCCCGACGATATCGCTGAAGGCGCTGGGGCTGATACATTGACCCACCTGAATGATGCGCAGGAGTCGATCGGGCGATCGCGCCATGCTCATGCGCCCCGTGGGATAGAAAATAATTTTTTGTTTCAGATCTTCCCGCACCCGTGCGTAGCGGTTTAATTCCAGCAGCAGAATCATTACGTTGAAGCCGGTGTAGGCATCCACCTGTCGCTGGCCCAAGGGCTTCTCGCGATACTGCTGTTGTTTTCGCAACTGCTGCATCTTTTGCTGGGGTAGGGTAGGGGGCTCTTCGTCGATAATCCGCCCCGTGGCCCAGCGTAGATAGAAGTCTTGGAGTCGGTGGAACAGCGCTTCAGGCTCAAAATTGGGACTTTGGTCCAACATCACCAGCAAAAACTGGACAATTTCTTGGGTGAGGCCCCCGTAGCCCAGGAGGTCATAGATCTCCCAGTCTAAATCAACGGTTTCGGTGCCCGGCTTGCGGAGTTTGGCCCACTCTTCTAAACCGACGCGCAGTTGTTCGGCAAAGAGGAATTGGCTGAAGTTGCGGTGGCTGAGCGTGAGGGCGGCAATGTGTTGGCTGCTGCTGCGAGATTGGATGGTGGCGATGGGCAGAGGCATCAGCGAGGGTTGAATCACCAGGGCTCCAGGAAGCGGTGCATCAAGGTTGGGAATTTCGTCCGCCATCGGCTCGATGGGAGGGGTCGATGCTTCAGAAATAGGAAACTCAGAAATTTGAACGGGTATATCGGAGCTATCAGAGATTTGAAGGGTGGATGCTTCGGAATGATTGGGCTGATGTTCTGAAGAGGCTGCTGGAGACGGCGTCAAGCCTAGGATGGATGGATTGGAGAGGCGTTGTTCGATCGCGTTTAAGGGCACCGTCTCGGTGCCGAGCTGGACGCTGCAAAGACCAGCTTCGCGTAGCATCGTACGCAGTTGCTCGGGTTCCAGTCCTAGGGTCACCAGTTCTGATTCTGCAATCACCCAGTCCATTAAGCGCGTGAAAAACTTCACCTTTGCGCCTGCCTCGCTGGTGTCTTCAAAGGCATGGGCCGTGAGTTCGCCCTGGAAAAACATGGCTGCCAGCAGCCCCAGAAAAATGGGTTCTTGGCTGAGCCCACGAATGCTCTCGGGTAAATAGGGATCGCTGAGAAATTCCTTGAATTCCTCCGGACGATAGCCCGTGCGTTTGGCCAACTGTTGCACCCAGCTTTGTTGCAGGGCATTGTCCATTGGCAGAATTTCGAGCCGAGTCAGATTGTCGGGGACACTGAGCTGTCGATCGAGCAGAGACAGGGTGCGTCCCGTGAGCAAAATGCGGTGTTCATGTTCCAGGTAGCTGATGCAATTCCGATGGAACTGGCTGACTTTTTCGAGGAATTGTTCGAGCGTTGCGCCAGGTCGCTGACTCAGGCCGAGGGTATCAACGCCGTCGATGATGAAGAGAAAACGAACGTTGGGAGCGGCGAGCCAATTGGGATCGTCACGGGTGAAATCCCGGCCAATGGCTTCACTGAGCCAGGTCTCGAAACTCTCTCCCGGTGGTGCCACATCGCTGACCTTGATCAGAATGGGAGTCCAGCTGGGGTGGAGGTGAATGCGTGCCCAGTCCGCAAACATCTGACAAAACGTGCTTTTACCTCGGCCTGCTTCCCCCTCAATGAAAAGAATTTGCTCTGGATTGCGCTCATCATCCAGCCAGTCCTGGACGCACTGTTGTAAGGGCAGCACGGGGTATCCCTCTAGGGGGATCCCTTCTGGGTTTAAGGCTCGCGACTGAGGGGGAACATAAAGATCCTGGATCGTAAAGGCTTCACTGGAGAGGGATTCTTCCCGTTCGCATCGGATGACTTCGTTGAGATAGGAGTCGATGCTGAGGTATTTACGCAGGGCGGCGCGACCTCCGATGCGGTACCACTCGATCAGGCGCTGAACCCGCTCACCGGAGTTGTTCAACGGTGCGCGCATGCGTTGTTCGGTCAGCAAGGCGGTGCGCTGGGCGATCGCCTGGGCAACGTTTTCTTTGAGTCCCAGTTGGGTTAATCGGGTGGCAAACAGCGGATTGAAGGCCTTGGCTAATTGACTGGTCGGAAAGTCAATCAAGGCCAGCCGCACATCCTCATCGGCCAGCACCATTTGCCCCAGATCCTGAAGACCTTCGGCCACCCGAGGTGAGACAGGATCCTGACCCACCTTTTTCAGCCACGGGCGAAGCTTTGGGCTCGACAGAACGGTTTTGATACTTTCCAGGTAGGCGGCCTGGCTAACAAGGCAGACGCATTGGCCTAGGCTCGGCTCCTGCTGGGTTTTGTCGCGGTAAAACTGCAGGAGATCCCCTGCGATCGCCTCAAACGGGAGGCTGAGAGCAATGAACTTGGTGAGAGGGAGATTGAAAATATCGAGCAAAGACGTAATTTGCCCAACAATGGGGGCCAATTCCTGGGACTGGGGACCTTCGTCCTGAAGTTTAGCCGCCAGTCGCAGCACTGCATCCGCAGCATCCATGCCTAAAGGGGCTGCCTCTCCGGCAATCAACCCCTTGATATCAGTTGTGAGAAACTTCCAGATTCGCGTTGACATAGATTGCCGCAGCTCCAGGTGGCCAAAGACAGAGAGCCCGCCTCTATTCCAGGTTGCCCAATTGGAGGAGGGGAGTCGCAGCGCGTTATTCTGCGCTGGGGAGATATTTAGGTGGAGATTCCAGGGGTTCCCAGGCATCTTGGCGAAGCAGCCGGTGTCTGAGCCTCTAAAATGGAGCAACGCAAGATTATCTAAGCGCTGCCCGCCCATGAGCACCAAGGACACCCTCGATGTTGCCGACCTCAAAGAAGAAATTGATCGCCGCAGAAATTTCGCGATTATTTCTCACCCGGACGCGGGCAAGACCACATTGACTGAGAAACTGCTGCTCTACGGTGGGGCGATTCAGGAGGCGGGATCCGTGAAGGCACGGCGAGCCCAGCGTCAGGCCACGTCCGATTGGATGGAGATGGAGAAACAGCGGGGGATTTCCATTACATCGACGGTGCTCCAGTTTGACTACCAAGATTTTCAAATCAATCTTCTGGATACACCGGGGCACCAGGACTTTAGTGAAGACACCTACCGCACCCTCGCCGCTGCCGACAATGCGGTGATGCTAGAGGACGCTGCCAAGGGTCTAGAGCCTCAGACACGCAAGCTGTTTGAGGTCTGTCAGATGCGCAAGATCCCGATTTTCACGTTCTTCAACAAGATGGATCGTCCTGGGCGAGAGCCCCTGGAACTACTCGATGAGATTGAGCAGGAGCTGGGCCTCCAGACCTATCCGGTGAATTGGCCCATTGGCATTGGCGATCGCTTCAAGGGAGTCTACGATCGTCGCAACAAAGAGGTTCACCTGTTTGAGCGCACCATCGGCGGCAAGAAGCAGGCTGAGGATACGGTGATGCAGCTGGACGACCCTCGCCTCGCTGAATTGATCGAAGATGATTTGTATGAGCAACTCAAGGAGGAAGTGGAGCTGCTCGAAGAAGCGGGGGCTGAGTTTGACCTCGCGAAAGTTCATGCAGGTACGCTGACGCCGGTCTTCTTTGGTAGTGCCATGACGAACTTTGGTGTGGAGCTGTTTCTCAAGTCATTTTTGGACTACGGACTCAAGCCCGGAGAACACACCAGTACCAAAGGCGACATTGAGCCGGATTATCCCGAGTTTACGGGCTTTGTCTTTAAGCTCCAGGCGAATATGGATCCGAAACACCGCGATCGCGTCGCCTTCATCCGCGTTTGCTCCGGTCGCTTCGAAAAGGACATGACGGTCAAGCACGCCCGCACCGGCAAAACCGTGCGCCTCTCCCGCCCCCAAAAGCTCTTTGCCCAGGGCCGTGAGTCCATGGAGGAAGCCTATCCCGGCGATGTGATTGGCCTCAATAATCCGGGTGCCTTTGCCATTGGTGACACCATCTACACGGGCAAAAAGCTTGAGTATGAGGGGATTCCCTGTTTCTCGCCGGAAATCTTTGCCACCTTGCGCAACCCCAATCCCTCCAAGTTCAAGAGCTTCAATAAAGGGGTCTCAGAGCTGCGGGAGGAAGGTGCCGTACAGATTATGTACTCCAAGGATGAGTCGAAGCGGGAGCCGATTTTGGCCGCGGTGGGCCAGCTTCAGCTTGAGGTGGTGCAATACCGTCTAGAAAGCGAGTACGGTGTGGAAACGCGGCTGGATCCCTTGGCGTATAAAGTTGCTCGCTGGGTCGATGGCGGCTGGGAAGCGCTCGAAACAGTGGGGCGTCTGTTCAACGTTTTGACGGTCAAGGATAGCTGGGGGCGTCCCGTACTGCTGTTCAAGAATGAGTGGAATGTCAATCAGCTGGTGGCAGAGCATAAGGATTTATCCCTGAGTTCGATCGCCCCCGTGATTTCTGGGCAGGAGCCGATTTCAGTCTAATTTCTGCCGTTGTTTTCTGCTGCTGTTCTCCTGCCGCTGTGCCCTACGTTCGGTTTCAACAATGGTGCTACCCCAGTCCGTCCAAGCCTTCAATGATAAAGTTGCAGCTTCTCCAGAGCTGCAAGCACAACTAAGGGAGGTTGCTTCTCCCATGGCGTTTTTAGCCTTAGCGAAGGCAGAGGGCCTTGAGCTGTCGCCCCAGGATTTTGGGGCGATCGCTCAGTCCGCCTATCAGCAGTGGATCGATGCCCTGGACGATAAGCCCAGTGGATTCTTTCGCCAAGTCCACGAATCGAAAGCGCTCGATGAACGTCTCAAGAAATGCCAATCGACGGCAGAGGTCATGGCCTTGGCCCTCGATTGTGGTGTTGACCTCTCGGAGACTGAGCTTCAGCATGCAGCAGATGTTGCAGAAGCCGTGCCGGGATTTAGCTTTGAAAAGCTGTGGTTCCGAGGATTGGGTTTGATTCCCTAGAGGTTTGATTCGCTAGACGATTGTTGGGAAAGGATTGTTGGGAAAAGCTTTTTGGCTAATGGTGTGAGGTGTTGTGATGGGGATGCCCTGTGAAATTAATAGCATTCTGAAACTGAAGCGATCGCAGGGCTACCCCAATGAGTTGGTCGTTGGTACAACGCATCAGGTGATGAAGCAAGGCTATCGTCTCTTTCCGTTGGATGTGCCGATTTCTCTGGTGGATGAAGCATGGATAGCCCATGCGGATGTGGTGATTGAATCCTTAACCTGGCAACAGCAAAGCACGGCACTGAGCTTCAAAATTCACCGAATCTACAACACTGCTTTTTCCGTTAAAGGCTGATTCTCCCAACTTGCCTGCTGCGAAGAAATGATTGCGAAGAAATGATGCAGATGCCATGGGAAGGTGGGCGATTCTCGGAGGGAGCCTGTGGTCATCCTAGTTTTTCTGAAGAAGATTTAACCTATTTCAGGGACACTGATGTGGGAGGGATGCTAGAAACTTGTCACCAGCGTTGAAACCGAAATAAGCCATCAGCTCCTCTTAAAAGGCTTTCGCAAGAGAGACTTTTGCAAGAGAGACTTTCGCAAGAGGCCGATGTAGAGGTTGCACGAGATATTAGCTTGCCATCTCAAAAAAATTGCAATTTTCGCAGGGGCCCATCGGGTTGATTGCGCAACGCAAGAACGGTGAGTGGGCGTTGAACCGACAGTTTTGCTCGCCGATGGGGTTACCTTCATCGAGCCAAATGACATGGTCTAGGTTGGCATGGAGCCAGTTGCAGGTACGGAGCGATCGCACCCGCATATCCGCTCCCCGCAAAGAGGCCCCTCGGAAGTCACAGTAGACCAGCCGTGCCTCCGAAAAATTTGCCCCCTCTAGATGAGCCCCTCGAAAATCACAGGCAAAGAGCACTGCCTCGCGAAAGTCAGCACAGGCTAATTCTCCATAGCGAAAATCATGCAGGACCAAACTTTCGTTGCGATAATCCTTGCGTGTCATAGACCCAGAGTGAAAAAGAGCACGAAATCTTAGCTAGAGGCGGACCTTAAACAGCATGCCTCCTACTTCCTTTTCCCCCACTTGTGCCCAGGTCACGGGGGTCTTGATAAATCTCAAATTGTCGTTGCGTAGAGCGGCCTCGAATTCTGATTGGAAGGGACGATTGGGATCCACCAGCCAGCATTGTCCCGATGGTTGCAGGACGGTTTTGATGAGGCGAATGAGCGGCTGGATATTGCGCTGCTCATAAATCACGTCTGAGGCAAGCAAAAGGTTAGCTTTTAGCTCCTCTGGGGGCGATCGCCAATCCAGGGGCAGGCGCTCAAACTGCTCTTCCCCAAAGCCATTGGCTAAGGCATTGCGATGGACAAAATCTAACGCTGCGCGATCGTAGTCGCTAAAAATGACTCGCAGTCCGAGAGACAGGGCGACGATACCGGGAAGACCGACGCCGCAGCCAATTTCAAGTGCTTTGCCCTGGGCTCGAATCTCTGCTAAAAACTTGGCCTCTTCCCGATCTGCCTGCAACAGCGCCTGCCCGAGCATTTGGGCCGAGGGCCACAGGTCGGCCCAGTACGGCATGTACTCATCCTGATGAAAGGCGGAGTGGGTGGCAGGGTGGTCCAATAGAGCGTCGGCATTGCCGGGATAGCTAATGTCAAAGCACTGGTTGGCTAACGGGATCTGCCGTGTCACGACCTGCTCCAATGCTTCGGCTGGGGTTTGGTGAATAAAAGGTCGGCGAGCCATGGGGAAAAGGATCGGAATCTGGATGGACACGGTTCTTCTATCGAACCATGTTCGAGCTTGTCCGTCCTTCTTGTCCGTCCTGGTGAATTGATGGCTAACCTTTCTGCGCAGTATTTTGTCTGGCTAGACTGAGGGGAGATTGAGGTTGGATGAATTCCCCTATGAATTTTTATTTGATGAAAGGATTAGGCCTGTTCGTGGGCTGTTCCATTGGTGAACAATAGGTGAAAGTCCATGCCAGAGAACGTCTAGAAAAGCTTCCAGGCCTCACCTAGCCTTAGGCTCCAGGTTCGCATCATTCATCTGCCACGCCTATGTCTTTGAAATCGGGCTCTTTGCCATCAGAATCGTCTTCGTCGGGTCAGGCCCAACCCGACCCAGAGAGCGTCACGCCGAACAATAAGACCCATTTGAAAATCGGAATTGACGCGCTCAAGCAAGGAGCATTTGACGAGGCGCTCGCTTCCCTACGGCAGGTTTCTCAGGGCAAGTATTACGAACGGGCTCAGCAGGCCCTAGTGGTGACCCATGACAAAATCGGAGATTTTGAGAAGGCGATCGCCCTCTGTTACCCTCTGGCCAGCAGCCAGTCTCCTGAAATCCAAGCCTGGGCCCAAAAAAGTCTCGACAAATTAAAACGACGTGCGCGGCGTAAGCAAGAAGAAACCGCAGAAGCCCCCACGATCGTCTCAGAGCAACCCATTTTTCCAGTCTCCCAGTCTTCCCCAGACAGCATGCCCGAGCTTGACAAGCCCGAGCCTGAGACACTTCCAGCGACCCACAACCAAGCAGAACCATCGAACGCTACCCCCTCGGCGGCACGCCCACCGCTCAAACCCTCGACCCTGTCTAAACGTAATCCCCGCTGGCGACCGGTGGGCGTTGTGCCGACCTGGTGGTTGAGCTGGGTTATTTTGGCCGTGCTGGGGCTGTTCCCGCTACGCCGGATGGCCCGAGCGGCATTTTGGCCCCGTTGGATCAGCGACTATTCCCTGTGGGCCGTTGTTGTCCTAGGGGTATTGGTTTACGGCTTGGTTCTGCTGAATCGGCGTCGGCTCGATCGCATCATCGCCCCGGTTAATTTGCGGGTTGAAGAACTGCTGACGGTGCTGGGTTTCATGTGGTGGCTGCCCTTTTCACTGACCTGGATAGTGCGGACGCTCAACCGGGGTGTGCTGGCACGTATTCCCTGGCTTCATCCCCAGATTCCAGACTGGACGCCGCTGAAGGAACCGCTCACCATGGCTGCGTTGCTGTTGGCCGTGGTGTTGCCCTGGGGGATGCGATTGCTGTTGCGCAGTGAGTCGCCATCGTTGCCGCTGACCGATTTGGCCTCCTATAGTCCCGATGCCGTGGCGTTGATGCGGCGTTTTTTTCGACAGCAGCGACGCATGGAGCCACCGCCGATGCTGCTGCTCAAAACGGATGCACCGTTGATTTTTAGTGTGGCCCACGTACCTCGGGATGCGCGGATTTTTGTCAGTCAGGGATTGCTGGACCGTTTGGATAGTGAGGCGATCGCCGCCCTCGTCGGTGCAGAATTAGCCCATTTGGAGAACCACAGCAGTCTGGTACTTCCCTGGCTGACGGGGCTGCTCCAGCTCCCCTACGGTCTCTACCGTGGGTTTGCGGCCCTGGGCAATGTTTGTGCTGGCATGCTTCAGAACAAACAATTAGATGTGGGATTCAAGCTGTTGGCTCGGCTGGGCTTGATCGGGGGAGGGCTGTTGGCGGCCATTGCCTATGGTTTGTTCAAGCTGTGGCGTTGGCCGCTGCTGTGGCTGTCGCGATCGCGCACCTACCATGGCGATCGAGCCACGGCGGACTTCCTCGGCGAGACCCATGCCCATAGCCGTGCCCTGCAAGCCTATGCCCAGGCGCTCGTGGCGGCGACCCAGGCGCAGGCTGAAACGGCGACGGTGTTGGAAAGTTTTGAACTGTTGTTGCCCCTGGGTTTACCCGTGGCCTTGACGCTAACCATGGCCGATGGGTCCGTTGCCCCGATGGAGCGGCTCACCTGGGATTGTGTCAGTCCTTACCGACACTGGCTCAATCTCAACAATGCCCACCCGCTTCTGGGCGATCGCCTGGCGCGGCTCAATCAATACAGCCAACGCTCCCAAGTTCCACCCGCCCTGCCGCTCCCTCCACCGGAGCAAGGCTCCCTCAATCCCCTCAGAGCCCTGTTCGAGCATCGCACTAGCACCGCACGACGTCAGGCGTTACGCGATTGCTTTGGTCTTTGGAAGCCGCTCTTGCTGCAGGGGGCCCCGTTCTATGGCATTGCAGCGGGGGTCTTGGCTGGATTGCTGATGTGGATGCTGGGGGCCACGGCGAGCTTTTTGGGGCTGTGGCAGGTGGACTGGATGTTGGGCGATCGCCATCTGATTTGGGGGGCCATACCGTTGGGCATTGGCCTGGGGCTGATCCTGCGGACGAATTCCTTCTTCCCCCAAAAATCCCTGCGTGAACAGTCGCCAGCCCAGGCGGCATCGTTGCTTCTCATGGATACCCACCGTCTTCCCTTGGCGGCAGAACCCGTGCAGTTTACCGGCAAGCTTGTGGGGCGTTCCACGGTGAAAAACTGGCTGGGACAAGACCTGTTACTGCAAACCGAGGCGGGGCTCTTACGCCTGCATTGGTGTTCACCCTTGGGTCCGGCAGGGAACCTTTGGCCCACGTTTTTGCGGCCCAGCTTGCTGATTGAGCGGGAGGTTGTCGTCAGTGGTTGGCTACGACGGGGCGCAACCCTGTGGCTTGATGTGGAGCAGTTGCAAACCACCTCTGGGGGACGGTCTTCCCAGCGGGGCCATCCCATGTGGGCGGCGGTGATGGCGGCGATCGCAGTGCTATGGGGCAGCTTGATTCTGTTGCGGATGGCCTAGGGCGTTTTTAACCCTGGGGTTGAGCCACGATGATGGGGTCGGAGACCCGGCCCACCGTCAGCGGATAGAGGCCAAATTCTGCCCGAATCTTGGGCGTCAAGAGGCGGTAGTTCAACCGCGTCAGCGGGGAACGACTGAGACGCCGTTCGTCGTAGTAGAGATTCTCGCCTGTGCCAACCACATAGACCGCACCGAGGAAGGGGAGGCGATCCAGCGGCGTGCCGTAATTGCTTAGGATACTCTTCACCTTTTCGTGATCGACATAGTAGGTGTAGTAGCCATAGCCCCGGTTGTACTCCGGCTCCTCAGGCAAGTGATTGAGGTCGTAGCGCAGGATGTTGCAGCTGCCACACATCTCGTGGAATTTGCTGCGTTTGAGATAGATATAGGCATTGCCTTCGGGATAACGATAGCCCCGGCTGACAATCCAGCCATTGTTCTGGGGATTGCGGGCCACAAGGGCTGCGAGACGGCGGCTGACACAGTCGTCCGCATCAACCACCATGGTGTGGGTGGGATTGTACTTGTCCGCTTCGACCAGGCCACGCAGCGTTTTTCGTCCCTTGTCCGTGTGGCCAATAATCAGCCGTGTTTCTGCCTCGGAGCGGCCTTTCTCGTGGAGCGGCAGGGGATAGTTGACGGAGAGATATTCAACGCGAGGGTCGTGGAAGGTTGTGATCGGGTGTTCATTGCAAACGACAATGACCCGGAAGCGATCGCTTGTCTGATTGCACACCGAGCGCAGGCAGCGCTCAAACAGCATGGACACTTTTGTCCAGGATTGAGCGTTTGTCTTGCCTCGAAGCGGAATCACAAAAACCAGCATGTTTGTCTCTTGTGGAGGGCGTTGGGGGTAGAAGAAAAGGACAAGGGGAAAGGCCGCGGCGAGGCTTAGATAGCTTGTTCGGCAGCGGGGTAATCCTGGCCGGAAGGCTCGGGGGCCGAGTGCTTGTTTCCTGGACTGCTGCGCGTGGTGCCTTTCGAGCTCTTGGATGCCACTTCTGGTTTTAACGTTCCCCAATGGGCTCGAATAATCTTCTGAAAAGGATATATTGCGGCAAGGCCGAGATCCCGCAGCAGTCCTTTCCAATAGGTTCGAGCCCATCGCAAGGTTTCCCAGTCACAGGCTCGGCGCTCCCCTCGCGAAAGATTAGCCTGGGCGATCGCCTGCCAATACTCCCGCAAAATCGTCCACTTCGGCGTGATGAGCCGCTGGGCATTGCGCGGATCACACCAAACGGTCAAGGCACGATAATCCGGTCGCTTTTGCGTCCAAATGAATCGATACAGGGTTTGTTCCGGATGAGATCGGGCAAAAAATAAATGTTCAGGGATTTCGACGAAGGGTCCCATGAGCGACAGTCGCGCCAGCAGTACCCCATCGGCGTGACCGTAGGAGCCGTGGAGTGGTGTTTGTTGCAACATGCTTTTGCGCATCAGTCCGAAGAGCTGATAGCACTGGTGAGGGGGGTGAATCAGTGCGCCAAATCGAACGGAAGGTTTGGGGGACGCTGTGGCGAGTTGGCCGTCGTAGTGATAGTCCTTGACCCAGTGACTTTGTGCATCGATGATCTGGGTCCAGGGATGGGCAAGCACCGCCTGGGGATTGGTCTCAAGTGCTTCTAGGCAGCGCTCTAGGAAGGTCGGTGCCAGGGTGTCGTCATGGGCGGCCCACTTAAAGAATTCACCTCGCGCTAGGGTGACCGTACGATTGAAGTTGGGTGCCCCACCCACATTCTCCAAGCTGCGGACATAGACAATGCGCGTATCCCGCCGGGCCAGATCTTGGCAAATTTGGGCGGTCTTATCCGTGGAGGCGTTGTCCGAAATAATTAGCTCGAAGTCTTCAAAGGTTTGGGCCAGGATGCTCTCAATGGTTGCTTGAATATAATTCTCGCCATTGCGGACAGGTAGACCTACAGAAATCCTCGGACCGGAAGAGATTGCTTCGCTCATTTCAATGGGCTGAATTCAAAATGGGGTGCGGATTTTGAACGGGCAAATTGAGAGCGGGTGAGGAGGGCAGATGGCTGGAGCGTTAAAGGCTAGAGAAGTGCGAATGAACCTGACGAGAACATGAATCCTTCCCGCATCCTCCATCCCGTTTCTGAAAGGCTGTAAACCCAGAAAGTTACAGTGCAAAAAACTGGAGGATTTGTATATTATCTGACGAATGTATTTGGTTTTCAGCCGAGTAAATACTTAAGAATCATCATAGGAGATTCTTGAGAATGACCCGTGAAGCTTTCTTTAAGAAAAGTCTATTTGGGGTCGATTACATTGATTTGAATGCTGTCTTCTACGAAGTCGGTCGGATTGAAGCGTTTGCGATCGCACTTTCTTCTCTCCGTAGCCACGACAAACTCAAGCGTTCTAGCGTTTGGACCCAGACTTATTCAGAACAACATGGAGATTGCTGTCGCGTTCTTATTGGCCTTATTGGATGGTTGGATTGGACTGTTTAGAGGTGCTGTCGAATGAAGCCTTCGAGTCGATCGAGACCTTTCTGGATCGTTTCTAGATCCGTTGCATAGGAGAGTCGGATGCAGTCATCCGCGCCAAAGGCGATGCCGGGAACGGTGGCAACCTGATGCTTTTCCAACAGCTGATCGCAAAATTCCAGGGAGGGTAATCCCGCCACGCTGATGTTGGGGAAGACGTAGAAGGCGCCGTGGGGCGTGGGACAGGTGACGCCGGGAATAGCCGCTAGGCGCTCCAGCATAAAGGTACGACGCTTGGCAAAGGCGGCGCACATTTCCTCAACACAATCCTGGGGGCCTTGGAGGGCCGCGATCGCACCATACTGGGCAAAGGTGCAGACGTTGGAGGTGCTCTGGCTTTGCAGGGTGGTCGCCGCCTGAATCAATTCCACGGGACCTGCCAAATACCCCAACCGCCACCCCGTCATGGAGTAAGCCTTGGCAAACCCATGACTGACAATGGTGCGCTCAAAAATTTCGGGACTGATGGAACCGATGCTGAGGTGTTCGCCCCCATCGTAGAGAATCTTCTCGTAGATTTCGTCCGATACAACTAGGATGTCCTTCTCGATGACGACTTGGGCGATCGCCCGCACCTCATCCGAGGTGTAAACCATGCCGGTGGGATTAGAGGGGGAATTGAACACCACCAGTCGTGTCTGGGGGGTGATGGCCTGCCGGAGCTGCTCCGGCGACATTTTGAATCCCTGTTCAGCGCTCGTGTGGACAATCACTGGCTTGCCCCCTGCCAGCTTGACCATTTCGGGATAGCTGACCCAGTAGGGGGCGGGAATAATCACTTCGTCGCCTGGATCCAGCAGCACCTGCATGAGGTTATACAGGGATTGTTTGCCGCCATTGGTCACCAGGATATTGGCGGCCTGATAGTCGAGGCCGTTCTCGGTGCGAAGCTTGTGGGCGATCGCCTCCCGTAGAGGCGGCTCTCCCGCAGCAGGGCCATAACGCGTCTTACCGTTTTCTAGGGCTTTCTCGGCGGCGATTTTAATGTGGGACGGTGTGCCAAAATCCGGCTCTCCGGCACTGAAGCTGCATACATCCAGCCCCTCCGCCTTCATGGCCTTGGCCTTGGCGGCAACGGCCAGGGTCATAGACGGGGACACTTGGGTAATGCGGGCAGCCAACTTCATGGAACGTTCCTCTACGGACCGATGCGAAACGGGGAGCGTGGGGCGCAAAAACGCGCCCAATTCGGTCCGCTCCCTAGCATCATATTTTTTGAGGCTGTCCTGCGAACGAAAAGCTTGTGTTTTGTATTACAAAACTTTACGAATTGCTGGACTCCAAGCCAAAGGTCTCAGGTACGAAACTGCCATGGAGGCCGTAGGGAATATGTTGTTTGAGTTTGACCCGGGCAATTTCGCTGAGGTCCTCGGCGGCGAGAATAACGAGATCTGAGGCATGACGCTCGGCGTTGTAAATCAGGACGAGAACCCAACCGTCATCTTCGCGATTGTTGTCGCGATCGCTGAGACTCGTGCCGCTGGGGCGGGGAATGAAGAGGGGCTCATTGATGAAGCCTCGGGGGGCAAAACTGTGGATTTTGCGATCGCCACTGTCCACATCCACTTTCATGATGGCTTGCAGGGGAGCATTGCCCGTGGGGGCATCGGTCACACCCATGTAGTAGAAGCGAGCCGGTTTGCCGACAGTGTCCGGGTGCTGGCAGGGAAATTCGCAGGCCCGGGACTCAATGCAGGTGCGGGTGACTTCTCCGGTGCTGAGGTCGGCCTCAAGGCGGAAGAGTTGACCCGGGTCAACGCCGCCGAAGTCCACCTCGAGGAAGTCGATACTGGGGTCTAGGCTGGGGTAGTTGGCGTAGCAAATGGAATCGATGATCAGCTTGTCGCCGTCTGCATGACTGAGTTCGAAGGCGTTGGCGTGGTGGAAGACAAAACAGGAATCAGTATCTAAGCTGCGGACGGGCTGGTCTGGATCGCGGGGGATCAGCAGAATTTGAGTGGCTTTTTTCTCGTCCAGATTGATGCATTGGCCCGCTCCCTTCAGACCCATCACAAACGGGATTGGGTTTAGGCTGACAGGATTTTGGAAGAAGACGTAGTAGTTCTCGGTGATAGCGAAGTCGTGGAGGAAGGCGAAGCCAGGAACGGTGCGGCTCTGCTGCTGCGCCAGGCTGCCATCTTCCTCAAATTCGTAGATGGAGATCGTGCTGGAGAGTCCGGCATCAACACCGAAGTTGATCAGGCGACGCTTGCCCCCGGTGCGTGGGGAGCCAGGGTCAACCCGAGGGTGGGCGGAGAAGGCCTGACCCGGCTTGAGCAGACCGTCGAGATATTCGGGACCTTTGGTTTCGAGGGTTTGGGGATCAAGGCGGAAGGGCTCGGCGGCTTCCCATAGCGCCATCAGTTTGTCGCCCCAGTAGCGGACATTGGTGTTGGCGATGTTCTTGATGCGGATATCGAACAGGTTGGCCAACATACCCCCCGGTTTTTGGGTACCGAAGACGCCGCGATAAAGAATTTTGCCTGCATCTTGCTCGGCAATGAAGCCAGGTGTGCGAACGAAGCGGTTGCGGAAGTAGACGCGGTTGCCAGAACCATTGCCAGAACCGTTGCCAGAACCGTTGCTGTCCTCTGCGCCTGCATCTGCCCTTGTCCCTGTCCCCGTCTCTGCCTTGGTGAATGTAAAGGCACTGATCATGCCATCGCCATCGAAGGGGTGTTGAAAGGGTTGACCATTGACATCGAGCTGGCCGGGACCGTTGCGAAAGAGCGTGCCTGTGAGGTCGGCGGGGAGTTCTCCGTCGATGTCCTCCACCCAGTAAGCGTCTTCGGTGCGCTGGGATTGATAGCCCCGTTGCCAGTCGTCGCGACTAAAGCGGTTGGGAGTACTGGACTGATTCGGGGAGGGATTGAGGGTGCTGGTCATGGCGGAGGACGAGAGGGTGGATCGGCGCTGTCTCTATGATGGCGAAAATGTTACGAGATGTAAATTTAATGGCGATCGCCCGCCTCTCTTTTGTCCCAGTAGCCGCTCCCGAGAGCAGAGAATCTCGCTAAGCTAAAGGAGTCCCCACTGGTGTTGTGAATCCATGTTTTTCCCTTTCTTTCCTTGCTGCGGTTCTGAGCAAACCTCGTTCAAGCAACAGCAAGAACGCAAGTTGACTTTCCTGAAAATGATGCGTAGCAATATGGAAACCCGATTGGCTGCGCTCAATGCGGCGATTGGCAATATTGAAAGCCAGCTCAGCCAAGACGAGGGATAAGCGTCTGTTGGCGTTGAACGCAGCGAAACCCAACGAGCCAAAGCGATCGCGCCTAGCAGGTTGGGTTTCGTGGGTTCAATCTCGACCGATGGGAATTAGCCTTCGCTGAGGACGCCAGGCCAGTTTTGATCTGCTTTGGCGATATTGCCAGGAATATCCTTAGACCATTTCTTTTGGATGCTCTTGTTGTAGTTGAGGTATAGCTTGCCATCGACGATTTTCCACGCCTCTGGGTCGATGTCTGCGGTGTACCCCTGGCTGACGGCCCAGGCGCAGAAGCCGCCATACTCAGGAGCGTAGGCATCGGGATCCGCCGCAAAGGCATCACGATTCTCGGCGCTGGCAAATTGCCAGGTGACACCATTCCACTGGTGACTAAACTCGCTGCTGCCTTGGACGTAGTCACTGTCGGTGAAGTAGGCCACTGGGTCCGCGCCGCGAATGGCGATGCCTTTCTTGGCAAAGTATTGAATGGATGTGTCGGTCTCTCCGGCACTGGCGACTGCAACGGATTCGGTCGCGTTGTCGGTGGCTGCGGTCGCGCTGTTGTTGTTGGCTGAAACGTTGGGCTGGGAGCAGCCCACCAGGGAAATGGCCGTTGCAGCGGCGATCGTGAGGGGCGCTAATTTGAATGAAGTCAACATAATCATTGAAGCCTTGTGAAACGGGCAGGGCGAATGCGTCTGTCTAGTGATAACGGTCGAAGCTGAGAAAAACCTTAGGACACCAGCAGGTGTTGCTGAAAGAATTGAGGCATCTCTGCGGCCGGGAGGGGGCGACTAAACCAATAGCCTTGAAGGGCATGACAGCCCATACGGGTGAGCTGTTGGACGATCGCTTCCGTCTCAACCCCCTCCGCCACAACCCTGAGATTTAGTCCCTCGGCCAAGGTCAAAATGGCTTGCACAATGGCTGGGTCTTGGCCCCCGTGCGATAGTCCTTGAATAAATGACCGATCGATTTTAAGGGTGTCCAAGGGCAACATTTTGAGATAGCTGAGGGAGGCATAGCCCGTGCCAAAGTCATCCAAGGCAATCTTAATGCCCATGCGCTGAAGTTCGAGGAGGCGATCGCGACTCAGTTCCAGATTGTCCAGCGCGACCGACTCGGTAATCTCTAGCTCCAGCTGCTCAGAAGCTAGACCCGTTTCCGCCAAAACCTGGGTCACTGTCGCCACAAAGTGAGGGTGCAGGAGCTGGCGCGGTGAAAGGTTCACGGAAATACTGATGGGGTGGGGCGATCGCCAGGTTTGCGCCTGACGACACGTTTCCCACAGCGCCCATTCCCCCAAGGCAATGATGAGGCCATTCTTCTCCGCAATCGGAATAAATTCTTCGGGTGAGATCCATCCCTGTTCTGGCGTATACCAACGCATCAGGGCTTCCACATGGGTGACCTGCTGGCTTTGTATATCCCACTGAGGTTGGTAATACATCATAAATTCCTGTCGATCTAAGGCGCGACGTAGGGAGCTGTCGAGCACAAAAAATCGCTTCCTTTCTTGACTCAGTGCCGTGGTAAATCGTGAGTAGCAGTTACGCCCTTGGGCCTTGGCGTCGTAGAGTGCAGCATCGGCATGCTTGAGAAGCAACTCCGCTGTCGTACCATCGTCTGGATAAACCGCTATTCCAATGCTAGCTGTCGCATGGAGTCGATGTTCTTCGATCTCAAATTCGGGCTGAAGGACGTCAAGAATTCGTTGAATGACGATACAACCATCATCGCTTTGGGATAGGCTTGGGAGCACTAAGGTAAACTCATCTCCACCCCAACGGGCAATCAAATCTTGTTGGCGTGAGCATTGTTTGAGGCGCTCTACGACTTGACAGAGCAATGCATCCCCGACCTGGTGGCCGAGGTTATCGTTGACGGACTTGAATCGATCGAGATCGATGAAGAGAATTGCGAGATGTTCTTCATATTGCTGTGCTTTTCTGAGTTGCTCAGCCAAGTACTGGTCAAATTGCGCTCGATTGGCTAGGCCGGTTAAGCTGTCATGCCGAGCTTGATGGTGAATCAGCGCCTCGGCTTGTTTGCGATCGGTGACATCCCGAAAGCTCCAAACCTGGCCAGTGATTTTGCCCGAGATCTTCTGGGGTTGGCCGCAACATTCAAAGTGTTTGCTGCCTTCAGATGTCGCTAATTCGACGTTTTGGCAGCAGCTGTCCACGATGGGCGTACCGAGGATTGACCACAGCTCAGTACTTTGCTGTAAGTGTTCTTGGAGCGGTTGCCACAGCGCATCGCGTTCTGAGTGATTCTCTTCGCCGATTTCCAACAGCTGGGGTAATCGGTGGTTGAAATGGATGATATCTCCGCTACGGTTCAGGACAAGGATTCCGTCAGCGGTCGCATCTAAGGTTGCCTCAAGGGTTGAGAGGGATTGGGCGAGCTGCTGGTTGATGTGTTCGAGATGCTGCTGCTGAGCCTGAAGCTGTTGCTGTTGCTGGTAGCTGCGTAGGGCTTCTTTGACCGTTAAGAGCAGATCCGTTTCATCCCAGGGCTTGGTGATGTAGCGATAGAGGTTGGCCTGGTTGAGGGCTTTGCGCACCGCCTCAACACGTTGTTCTCCTGTCAGCAGAATTTTGAGGGTTTGAGGTAATAAGCCGTGGGATTGAACCAAGAACTGGTCGCCGGACATGGCCGGCATCGTCTGATCCGACAGAATCAGGGGAATATCGACTGTTTCGGCTTGGAGCTCGGCAATGATCTCTAGGGCTTCCTCACCGCTGCGGGCCAATACGATCTCGTAGCGATCGCCCAATGCCCGTTGTAGCTGTTCTCCTAGACTGGATAGAATGCCGTCATCGTCATCCACACATAAAATTGCAGCATCTCCCATGGTTTCATCACCTCAGTGCGTGGGAAATCAGTTCAGTCAGCTCTGACTCTTGCCAGGGTTTGCGCAGGCAAGCATAGAGATTGGCTTCTTGCCGGGCACGGGCGATCGCTTCTTCATCGGCTTGGCCCGTCAGCATGATGGTCATGATGCTGGGAAACTTTTGATAAACCTGGAGGAGGAATTCATCCCCTTTCATCCCAGGCATGAGCCAGTCTGAAACGATGACCAGGACTCGAATACCTGTTTCGTAGAGTTCTTCAATAATCTCCCAGGCATCCACGGCGTTCTCAGCCATTTCATAGATGTATTGTTCTCCAAAGCTACGCTGAAGCTGTTCCTTGAGTGTGTCGAGAATCATAATTTCGTCGTCGACACAGAGAATGGCGGATTCATTATTCATGACAGTTGAATGAGGTGAGGGAAAGGGGGATGACGTGGGGAAAAGTTTTAAAGGGATAACAGTCCGTGATGGAGCGACTAGGCGGCGATCGCGGATGCTCCCACCGCCGATAACTTGACGGGAAGCGTGACGGTAAATTCTGTGCGTCCTGGCTGGCTGGAAACGGTGATTTTTCCCTGATGCTTTTCGATGATTTTCTTCGAAATATCTAACCCTAAGCCGCTGCCTTCTCCCTGAGGTTTCGTCGTGAAAAAGGGCTCAAAAATTCGAGCTTGAACCTCTGGAGTAATGCCGGTGCCACTATCGCGAACGTTGATAATCACATGCTCGTTACCAACGTCTGTAGAATCGATGCCTGTGGAAATGGTCAAGACTCCTTGGCCATCCATCGCCTGAATTCCGTTGTGAATCAGATTGGTCCACACTTGAAGCAGTTCGTCGGGATACCCCTCGATTTCAGGTAAATCCTGATACTCGCGAATGACTTCAATCCCTTGTTTGAGACGATTGTGATACAGCTCCAGGGTGGTTTCAATGCCGTTAATCACCTGAACGGGCTGCTGTTCGCCACTGTCGTCAAAGCGGGCGTAGCTTCTGAGGGCAAACACAATTTTTCCAGCACGTTCTGTGGCTGTCTGGATCGTGTGGCGATTTTTGTGAAGGCTATTGAAATCATAGGCAAGCTGCAAGATCGAGTCGCAGTTGGGATCCTGCAGGATATGTAGGTGCGCCGCTACATTCTCGTGAACGCCTAGATCGACCAGTCGGTCTGCTCGGCTGCGCGCAGAGTCGATGTTGTAAGTTTCGAGCTGAGCTTGGAGCGATCGCCGCAGCGCCCGTTTTTCCCGTGACGAGAGGAGAGGCTTGGATGTCAAGACTTGCTCTAGAAACCCGAATAGAGCCATCTGTTGCTCAGCATTTAGGCGACTCGATAATTCGGGGAGATGCAGCAGCACGGTTGCCAGGGCTTTATCCATGTTGCTGGCTGAAGCCTGAATGGCCCCCAGGGGCGTATTGATTTCGTGAGCAATGCCTGCAATGAGATTTCCTAGGGCCGCCATTTTCTCCGACTGAATCAACCCAGCTTGGGCCGCTTGGAGCTCATCCAGAGCTTTGGCTAGGGTCTGATTCTTTTCATCCAGCTCATGTGTCCTTTCCGCCACACGGCTTTCGAGCTGTGCCTGCTCTTGGCGTAGAGCGGCCTCACTTTTTCTGAGTAGCGCTTGCTCCGCAATGGCCTGGGTCACGCGTTGATTACTTTTCTCGGCCTTTTGCACAATAATACTGATACAAAGCGTTGCCGTGCTAAGGGCGAGAATGGTGCCAATATCCGCCTGGGTATTGACAGATTTTGCATGCTTGACAGCATCGTTGGTATGGAGCTTTAGCAGCTCTGCAACCACTTCAAACTGAGGATCGATAACCGTGTTGTGAATGTCCCTCGCTGCTTTTGAATCCCCTGCCAGCAGCAGCCCTAGCTTCAACTCCAGGGCCGAAAAGTATCGATCGTAGGCTTCCTCAAGCTGCGGGAGCTTACTGCGATAGCTTGTCTGGGCTAAGGTTGTAAATACGACTTTTCGCTCTTCGTCGATTTCTGCGATTTTACCCAGGCTTTTAGGGTCCGCACCATTGCGTATGGCTTGATCTTCTACACCATCGAGCAGTGCCATGATGCGCTTGGTCTCGCTGAGATCCACGACCACGCTTAGGTAGCGATTGGCCCAAGAGCGGAGGCTTAAGATGGAACTTGCGGCAATGACTGCAATGGCAATGGTCGCGCCGGGAATGAGCCATCGACGCGATGAAAAAGATCGGAGACTCATAGCCTATGGATCGCCCCCAGGGTGGGCTTCAATGGTTGAGGGAACAGTTGATTCAGACTGTTTTAGCGTTCCCATCCGCATTGATATGATCTCAACGAGCGTCTCTATCGCCTTAGCGCTAGCTGACGAATGTGTTGAGGCGAGAAGCCAAGGCTGAACTGGAGGGGGCAGCTTCCGATATCTCATCGGACTTGGGCTGCTGAACCCGTTGGCTGGAGTGGTTTGTTGAAGGCTGCTTAAAAGGCACCGCCGCTAGGCATCACAATGATTTCTTCAACAACGGAGCCCTGGGGCATCTGAACCACATTCAAAATTGCTTGGGCAACCATCTCTGGCTTCAGCATGGCGGAGCGATCAAAATCGGCATCCACGGTTTCCGTATCCCAAAGCTCCGTATTCACTGAACCGGGAGAGACAACGCTGACTTGAATACCATTGCCGCTTTCTTCCATGGAGAGAACTTTTGAAAGGGAGAGTAGGGCGGCTTTGCTGGCGCAATAGGCACCCCAGTTCGGGAAGTTGCTGTGGGCTGCGATCGACGCAATATTGATGATTTTGCCGGACCCTTGGTCACGCATCTGGGGCAAAACAGCCTGAACACACTGAAACACGCTAATCACGTTTAGGTTCATCACCTGTAGCCAGTCTGCCAGGGGCATGTCTGCCAGATTCCCGGTATAGCCAATCCCTGCATTGTTGATCAACAGGTCAAGCTTGCCGTCACCGATAAAGGCCTTGAGCTTGGGCTGAATCTCTTCGAGCTTGAGGAGGTCTAGGGACAGTGTTTGAGCTGAGACCCCGAGAGCTTTGACTTCTGTTGCTGCAGCATCTAATTTGTCTTGGGAACGAGCCACTAGGAGAAGGTTGTAGCCAGACTTGGCAAGGGCGATCGCCGTTGCGCGACCAATGCCGCTGCTAGCGCCGGTAATCAGGGCACGGGGAGAAGATACAGTCATGGCAAAAGAGGATTCAGGACGATAGGGGTAGAAACCAGTGAAACAGAACGTGAAGCTATTTCACTGCAAATCAACGGCCCAAAGCTGTCTTGAGGAATGCTTTGGGCTTGGGCCAAATTGGTTGATGGAACGGCTGATTAGGATGCCTCGACGAACTTGCCAATTTTACGGAACTTCTGATACCGATGCTCACGCAACTCTGCGGGGGCAAGCTGGCTCAAGGTCTCGATATTGTCCAGCAGTGCCTGCTTCAAGGTCTCCGCTGCTTGCAGGGGGGCACGATGGGCGCCGCCCAAGGGTTCCGGCAAGGTCTGGTCGAGTATGCCGAGCTGGGTCAGATCCGTTGCCGTAATCTTGAGGGCTTCGGCGGCTTTGCCCGCTTTGCCCGCGTCTTTCCAAAGGATGGCCGCGCAGGCCTCGGGGCTGGCAACGGTGTAGACGGAATGCTCAAACATCATCAGACGGTCACCGACGCCAATGCCCAGGGCGCCGCCGGAGCCTCCTTCGCCAATGACGGTGCAAAGGATGGGGACTTCCAGGCTGAACATCTCCCGCAGGTTGTAGGCGATCGCTTCCCCCTGGCCCTGCTCTTCGGCCTTGACGCCTGCGTAGGCACCCGGTGTATCGATGAACGTGACAATGGGCATACCGAAGCGATTGGCATGCTCCATGAGCCGCATGGCCTTACGATAGCCGCCCGGGGAGGCCATGCCAAAGTTGCGGGCCACGTTGTCTTTGGTGTCGCGTCCCTTTTGGTGGCCCAACATGACCATGCTGCGCCCGCCCATGCGAGCAATGCCGCCGACGAGGGCGAGGTCGTCGGAACCACCGCGATCGCCATGCAGCTCAATCCACTCATCACTCATCGTCTGGATGTAGTCCAGCGTGCTGGGGCGACGGGGATGGCGAGCGACTTGAATGCGCTGGGCCGGAGAGAGGCCGCTAAAAATCTCTTGGCGAAGTTGGGAGGCGCGGGATTCGAGCTGCTCGATCTGGCCGCTGACATCCACATCACTATTTTCAGCGAGTTCGCGAATCTGATCGATGCGCGTCTCAAGCTCTGATAGCGGTTTCTCAAAGTCGAGCAAAACGGGTTTGCGCTTAGTGGGTGCCATGCAAGCAAAGGTCTCCTATCTCTCAGCAATCCGGGCGTTTTCTGGACGTTTTTGGGGAGGCGACCCGGGCGTCTAATCCGGGCGTAACGCTGCCATTGTGGCCCATTCTCAATTGAGCCACTGCCGATCCTATCACTCGCTTGTCGGAGCGGCGTTCGGGGTTGGTGTGTCGAATCGAACTTTTACGGTGGATTTATCCAATGATGATTTTTCGCTGAACTGAGGCCAAACCCCCGATAGCGTAGCGGCCCTGGGGCGAACGCGAAAGGCATAGGAGCCATTCTGGGGCACAGGCTGTTGGGTGCTGGGTTGTTCGATGCGCTGCCAGGCCATGGGGAAACTGGACCAGTCGTAGAGGCTGAGATAGAAGTCGAACTGTTGAAGCAACTGGGGATCGAGTCTGATCTCCATGACTTGACCTCGGTTGAGTCCGCCATAGAAAAATTGGGTGTCTGGGGCTCCAACCGGCAAGTATTCTTGCCGCACCCATGCTTCTGGTAGATAACGACGATATTTCAGCAGGACATAGGTGTAGTAATGCAGGGCTAGATAGAAGCCTTTGCGGGGATAGTCCTTGAGTTGGTGATAGAACGCGTTGGTGTTGGGGTCCGCTGGGGTGCCGTTGAGCTGGCGGGGATTGCGATCGCCATCCAGCCTGACCCGAGGATAGGCAATCTCTGGGGCGCGATCGTAGTAGCGCACGCCTAGGGTATAGCGCCCAGGGGCCACAGCCAGCTGAATCCAGGGATCATCCTCGGCCATGGCCTGACGGAAGGCGTGGGAATCTAGGCTCTGAATCGTTTCGTAGCTGGGAAATGCATAGACGACGACGACCCACGACTGGGCCGAACGCTGAATCGTGGCCATGTCCAATTCCAGCGAACTCTCCACTTGAAAGGGCCCCAGCGTTCCGATCACGGCATGGGTATTCCAACGTGGCCCCGTCGTCATCAGCACCGGCAGAGCAAATTTGACGTTCTCAATGGTGTCCGCCGATAGAACACGCCATTGCAGCTCGCCTTCGGACTTGCGGCTGAGGGTAAAGCGATAGAGCCGACTAAAAATAACCCGCATCACGCGGTAGGACAGGAGAGAAGCGGTGGCTAAGGGGATTTCCCAAAGCAGTGGCAAGTAGTTCACAGCAGTGGTTGGATTCAGCCTCTATCTTCTCATCCGGTCTGATTCATTGGGTCTGATTCATTGGGTTCGCGATGGGGCCCATCATTTGGGCTGGCGAGAGCCATGACCATACCAAGCATTGTCTTCCGAGCCGGAGTACTTCTCTTCCAAGGTTTCGGTTACGTCTTTGAGGCTGGCAGTCGCTGGGACCCATCCCCCTTCGATGTCAGGAAAATCAATTTTGCAGTTTTCGCACTTCTTCTCGGGATAAAACCGAATGGGACACCAGAAGGATTCGACATTGCGCAGCATTTCGGTCCCAAGGGACCAAACGCCCGTCATCCAGTCGCAGTAGAGACACCACACGAGGTCATAGCCCACGAGTCCCTCAAATTTATGCCGTGAGATGTTGACCCAGTCCTTGTTGTCATACTTTGGAAATTGGATGGTCCAGGTGAGAACCGGGTAGAGCAACAATTCATAGAGGCGAACGAGCCAGAAGGCAGAAAAGGCGGGGAGGGTGGTCCAAAGGGCCAGATGATTTTGCCAGTTGCCGACGAGGCGGCTGAGGGTTCGCGAAATTTTGGGGCCTTTCCAGAGGCGGTAGTGGGTCAGTTCATGCAGGGTGACCCAGAGTAGTAGGGCGGTGGCTTGGGCCGCGATCGCAATCAAAAATCCTAGGCCACCGGCCAGAACGAGCCCAACGAGGTTGGGGATGAGCGTGAAGTAGGCAACAACGCCATCTAATCCTGGGGCATGACATAGCCAGTTGGACAGACGTTTTTCTTCGGTGTTGTTGCGGTCTACAAAGGAAATCAAAGCAAGCAAAACAGTCCCGAGCATGAGTGCTCCTGTTAGGCCTGCATAAAGCATCCATAAGTCCATGAAGGTGTCCGGGAATCTCCGGGGCTAAGCGCCTGTAAAAAAGTCAGACGAATGGATAAGAAATTAAGCTTGGCGGTATCCGGAAGCTGAGAATCATCTGCTGGACCATTGCCAATGCAGCACAGCAGTCAATCAAACTTCCCCTGTTCTTTCTATCTCCCTAGACTCGAGAATGGTGGTGACTTAATGAATGTTTTGATGATGGCAAAGCACCATTCTGTTGTCATGAATGGATTGGCGATAGGCCCACAGTGTCGCAGGGGCAGAGCCAAAAATATTGTTACGTTTGAATTCACGCTTTGAATTCACTGAATGGGCGATTGCCCTCAATGATTGCCACCTAGTTCTGGATGTAACTCATCTGTTGGATGCCTCACCAGCCTTAGCCCTGGGGATCGAGGCAAATAACTCAGTGCTGCCGAGTGACGATAAGGACGCTGATGAGGGGCGGAAGTGATTAGGGGGAAACGATGGCATCGGCGATCGCAGAGGGGGCATCGATGGGTAAGTTATGTCCCCCCGGCACCACAATGCGGGTTGCGTGGGCAAGGGCTTGCTGTTGAGCCTGTAGATCGGCTTGGCGATTGAACTGACTGCGATCGCCATAAATCAGCGTAATCGGATTGCGAATCCGCCGCAGTAGACCCAAGTAGCGAGATTTTGTCAGACCACTAAATGCGATCCCTGCCCTTGTCCGCAGCAGTGGTGCCCAGCGCCAACGCACCCCCCCCTCGCAGGGTTCCGTAATCCTTTTCGCGAGAATCATGGCCAGAGGTCTGGAC
Source organism: uncultured Pseudanabaenaceae cyanobacterium (assembly GCA_938017515.1). Taxonomy (GTDB): domain Bacteria; phylum Cyanobacteriota; class Cyanobacteriia; order PCC-9006; family JAAUQQ01; genus JAAUOP01. Next base: position 22,105 of record CALIJJ010000036.1, on the reverse strand, counting down.
AGGGCCGGTGTCGCAACCCGCAGCCGTTCAGCCGCCGTTTCCACATCTGCAAAGACCGGGTGCTCGGGGGGGCGAGAGAGGGTATTGAGATGTGCCATCAACTGAGAAACCGTATCGTCGTCGTTGACCTCGGAGGGCAGAATCGTTTCGACCATGATCAGTTTGCGAATCCACTCGGGGCGAACGCTAGCAAACATCGCACCGACGACGGAGCCTAGGGAATGCCCCACCAGCGTGAAGGGCTTATCGGTAATTTGCTCAACGATGCCATCTAGGTCCGCGAGGAAATCAATGACACTGTAAGAGCCGCTTCCTTCGCCGTGGGCTGATCGCCCATGGCCACGCAGGTCTGGGGCCACAATGCGGTAGCCCTTCGAAGCCAGTTCCGTGGCCACTTCGAGCCAGGATGCGCCTTGCTCTAAAATGCCGTGAAGACACAGGACCAGCGGGCCAGATTCCGGTCCCCAGGTGCAGAGGCAAATGGTACTTCCCCGTACGGACAGAAACTTCTCAGTCATGGTCGCAGCAAAGGACTCTCGCTGTCGTTCTGTCTGATCTACAGCAATCTGATCTACCTCCCTCGGAAGTTGATAGGACAACTGCTGGGCGATCGCCTGGGTCTCATGGCGCAGTAAGCGTGGCAGCTCGATCTTTCGCCAAGCCTCGGCCATGGATGAATCCACCGTTTTGCGGGAGCCAAAGTTGGGGTCACCCAGGGACATGGACTGGGCATGCACCCCGTCGGTCATGCGATCGCCCTCGTAGGGATTGAGCATGGCGGCGGCGAAGGGTACCTCCAGAAACGCACAGATCGATCGCAAGACCCGTTCCGGCTCGCGCACTAAATCTTCGTAACAAACTAGGTGGTGCTGTTCTGAACTCAGTTGCTTCGTAAACTCAATCGTGTTTTGATTGCTGGCCCGCCAGATGTCCTCGGCTAAGTCGAGGGGGGACTGCTGTCCATTGCCCACTAGTTTGTCCATGCGCATACGGCAGAACGATTCCAGGACGGCGTAGGGATGGCGCACCAGGTGGATGTACTTTGCGCCTTCGATGCAGCGCTCTGCCCGGGCTAGGTTCTCTGGATTGCTAGCGTAGCTGGGGGACTTGTCAATCAGCCGTCGATTGCCCGCGAGCTCTTGAAGGAGGCTGTACACCTCTTCGATGGGAGCGTTGCGTGCTTCGAGCGCCTGGATCAGGGCACGGCTGGCTTCTGCATCGATGCCCTTGAGGTCCATCAGGGCACGCTGAAGCCCTTCACCCAGTTGGGATACACCCAGTTGCTGCTTGCGATCGCCCAGGTCTTCAAAGGGCAGCAAGTGCAGTTCCGGTGGCGAAAATAGGGCCGGATTTCCCGCCAACATCACGCGCAGTAGGGTTGAGCCTGATCGGGGACTGGAAAGGATAAAGGCCATGGGGCCTGCTTTTTTCTCAACCCTGCGGGGTACGACCGGTGTTTTGCCGGGGGAGGTTTTGCCAGGGGAGGTTTTGCCGGGGGAGCTTGAGACGATCAGTGGACCCGAGCCATTGGTGTGGTTGGCTTGGCCATTGGAGCTGATGCCGTTTGACCCGCTCGTGTTTGCCCCGCTCGTGTTTGACCCGCTCGTGCTGGAAAGGCTTCCATTGCCATCGACCACTGCCAAGCCCTGATTTTGTTCAAACTCGACCGCTAGATATTTGGCGAGGGCATCGATGCGTGGACGTTCGTAGAATTCGCGAGGATAGATCATCAGCTGCAAGTCATGCTTGAGCTGATTGACCGCTTCCATAATCATCAGCGAATCCATGCCGATGTCGAGCAGACTGGCGGTGGGGGCGATGCTGCTGGGGTCGGCCTGGAGGATATGGGCGATCGCCCCCCTGAGATATTCCTGCACCAAAGCAGGGCGCTGTTCTGACTGGGCCTCACGTAACTGCTCTCGAATCACAGACTGGACGGGAGACTCTGTTTCGGTGGCCAGGTCTGCCGCGATCTCGCTGAAATATCCCGAGGTTTTGAGCTGCGGAAACTGTTGCAGCAGAAAGGGCCAGTCTGCATCAAATAGGCCAACCTGAGCTGAAGACTCAGAAAGTAGCTGGGGCAACTGAGCGAGGTACTGTTCGGGGGCGATCGCCGTAATGCCTTTGTTGAGCTTGGTCTGGTCGGCCATGCCAGAACCGGCCCAGGGTCCCCAATTAATGCTGAGGGCGATTTGACCTTGGGCGCGACGGGCTTGGGCGAGCGCATCCAAAAAGGCATTGGCAGCGGCATAGTTGCCCTGACCGGGAGAGCCCAGCATTGACGCCACGGAGGAGCACATCACAAAGAAGTCGAGCGAATCCGCTTGGGTGGCTTGGTGTAAGTTCCAGGAACCTTGGAGTTTGGGGGCGAGGACTGTTTCCCATTGCTCCCAGGTTTGGCTCAGGAGTAAACCGTCGGCTAGGGCTCCGGCGGCGTGGATGATGCCTTTGAGTGGAGTGGAGCCCTGGCGAAGTTCGCGACAGAGTTGGACGATGGCTGGGCGATGGGTGATGTCGAGGGAGCGGACGTCGCAGGTTACTCCACGTTTTCTGAGGGTGTCCAGGGTGCGTTGCTGCTCGGGATTGGGCGATCGCCGACTGACCAAAACCAACTGAGTCGCACCTTGCTCCGCGAGCCACTGGGCAATGTTCAGGCCTAGGGCACCGAGCCCCCCGGTAATCAGATAGTTGGCGTCGGCCCGAACAGCAACGTTTTGCCCACTGCTTGCCTTGGCTGTGACCTGCAGCTTTGCTGCATAGGCCTTTTTCTGGCGCAGGGCGATTTGATCGTCGGAACCAGATGGCCGCTGGAGGAGCTGTACGAGGGTGCTGATTTCCGCTGAGCTGGGTTCAGCGTCTGTTGCGGAGCTGAGATCAACCAGACCTCCCCAGGTTTCAGGATGTTCTAGCGCCATGACTTTCCCTAGGCCCCACAATGGGCTCTGGGCAAGGCCGGTTATAGTTTCGCCTTGGATTGTCTGCGTGCCCTGGGTCAAGAGCCAGATGGGGGTTCGGGTTTTGATGGCTTTGAGCAGATGGAGCACGGAACCGCAGGTTTCAGCTTGGGTTTCCATCAGCGTGGAAACAGAGGCTTCGGTTGTGGATTCAACAGACAGCTTCGGTGTGTCTAGCGCCCAACCATAGGCAATACCCTGAAGTGGGGATGGAGCCTGCTCTGTCACGGCCACCAAGAGTTGCTCAAATGCTTCAGGGTGCTGGGCGGGGAGTTGCCAATGATTCGACCCGAGGGCCTGGTAGCGATCGCCTCGGTGTACCCGATAGACCCCATGGCCTTGAGCTTCTAGCGCCGCCGCCACCGCCTCACCGACACCCCGCTCGTCCACAAAAACAAGCCAGTTTTCTGGTTCGATGGGGGCTGGGGCAATTTCGATGGCTTCCCAGCTCCTCTGATAGTGAGATAGGGGTGAGGCTATGCGATTCAGCTCAGATGTGGATGCAACGGTATTGGCTGCGTTCGCTGCTGCGAATGAGGTCGCTGCGGAACCGGCTCCACGAAGGGAAGGCTTTTGCAGTCCCTCTAGCCAACAGCGTTGACGCTGGAAAGGATATGTCGGTAGCTCAATCCGCTGGGCAGAGCTGTTGTCGTAGAAGGCGTGCCAGTCAACGGCAATGCCCTGCACTGCCAATGCCCCAAGGCTTTGGAGGAGCTGATGCAGGTCATCTTTGCCGGGATAGAGACTGGGCAGCCAGGTGTGCGTGGCTGCCTTGCCCTTCTGGGACTGCTTGCCGAGGCACTGCTGACCCATGGACAGGAGGGTGGGTTGGGGGCCAATTTCGAGGAAGATGCGATCGCCGCGTTCTTGCAGGCTACGCATGCTGGTTTCAAACAGGACGGGCTGTCGGATGTGGCGAACCCAGTAATCAGGGGTTGCGATCGCATCAGTGCTCAAGGTTCCTGTCAGATTGGAAATCAGGGGAATCTGGGGCTGATGGTAGGTGACCGTTGCTGCGACTTGCTTGAATTCCGCCAGAATTGGCTCCATCAAAGGCGAGTGAAATGCCCGGGAGACATTGAGCTTACGATAGCGAATACCCTTGGCTTTGAGCTGGGGGAGGAATTGTTCAATCGCTTGATGCTCACCCGACAGAACGACCAGCTCGGGTCCGTTGTAGGCGGCGATGGCAATACTCTCGCCCAAGTCTGGCAGTGCCGATGCCGCAGCAAATACCGCAACCATGCTTCCGTTCTCGGGCAGGCTTTGCATCAGTTTGGCCCGGGTTGCGATCAGCTTGAGGCCATCTTCCAGGCTGAACACCCCAGCCAAGCAGGCCGCGACATACTCACCGACGCTGTGACCCATGACAACGGTTGGCTGTACACCCCAGGACCGCCAGAGCTGAGCCAAGGCATATTCCACGGCAAACAGAGCGGGCTGCGTGTAAATCGTTTCGTTGAGTTCCGTGGCGGATTTGCCGTAGAGCAGCTCAATCAGGTCACGCTTGAGCAGTGGTTTGAGGAGCGTCGCGCAGTGGTCAAGCGCTTCCTTGAAAATCGGTTCAGCTGTGTACAACTGCTGGCCCATTCCCACGGACTGTGCTCCCTGTCCCGTGAACAGAAAAGCGATGCCGGGATTGCGCTGGGCTTTGCCACGAATTACATCTCGCTGACGCTTGCGGTGTAAAAATCCCTGGAGTTGTTCGTGGAGCTGTGCCGGAGACTGAGCAATGGCTGCCAGGCGTTGTTCAAACCCGGTGCGCCCTGCATTGGCGGTGAAGCAAACGTCGCTGAGAGTCGCGTCGGGATGTTGCGTTAGCCAGTCACAATACTGCTGCACCATGGTGGCTAGTGCAGTCTCTGTTTTGGCAGAGAGTGTGAGGAGGTGATGGCTGCGATCGCCATGGGGTAAAGATTCCGTTGCACCCTCGCTTGCTTCGGGTACTGAAGGTGCCTCACCCACAATCACATGGGCATTGGTCCCGCCAAAGCCAAAGGAGCTAATGCCCGCTAGACGAGGGCGTTCGCCCTGCTCCCAGGTTTGCGCCCTCGTCGGAATTTTGAGCGTTTCGTCCAGTTGAATATGGGGATTGAGCTGATTGAGGTGTAAATGGGGAGGGATGGTGTGGTGTTGTAACGACAAGACAGACTTGATCAAGCCCGCGATACCTGCCGCGGCTTCGAGGTGACCGATATTGGTCTTGACGGAGCCAATCCAGCGGGTGGGCACAGGGACATTTTCACGGCTTGAGCCGGTGGAAAAGACCGTTTGTAGGGCGTTGAGTTCGATGGGGTCGCCTAGGGATGTGCCCGTGCCGTGGGCTTCGACGTAATCGATGGCATCAGCATTGACCCCGGCCTGAGCCATGGCCTGGCGGATGACAGCCTGCTGCGATCGCCCATTGGGAGCGGTCAAACCATTGCTGCGTCCGTCCTGATTGATTGCAGAACCCTGGACAACGGCCAGGATGCGATCGCCCGCGGCCTGGGCCACACTCAATCGCTTCAGCAAGACAACGCCGCCGCCTTCCCCGCGCACGTACCCATCGGCACTGGCATCAAACGTCTTGCAGCGTCCGTCCTCGGCCATCATTCCGGCTTGGCGAAAAACCTGGGTGAGGTCCGGTGAGAGCATCAGATTGACGCCCCCGGCGATCGCCATCTCACAGTCACCCTGGTTCAAGCTCTGGCAGGCCAAATGCACCGCCACCAAGGACGACGAACAGGCCGTATCGACCGCTAATGACGGTCCCTGGAGATCAAGGAAATAGGACAGCCGATTGGCCGCAACACTGTGGGCATTGCCGGTGCCCGAGTAGGCATCCACCGGAACGCCCTGAACGGACTGAAGCTGGGAATAATCGCTGCTGCTGAGGCCCACGAAAACCCCTGTAGATGTCCCTGCAACTTGATTCGCGGGTATACCGGCTTGCTCCAGCGCTTCCCAGGTGATCTCTAGCAAGAGGCGCTGCTGGGGGTCCATGCGCTGGGCTTCGCGGGGGGAGAGGCCAAAGAATTGGGGGTCGAACTGATCGACTTGGTTGAGGAACCCCCCCCACTCGGGACCGTCGTTATTCCAGCGATCGCAAGGGCGAATGGCATCTTTGCCGTCGAGCAAGAGAGTCCAGAATTCCTGGGGATTGTCTGCACCGGGGAAGCGGCAGCCCAGACCGACGATGGCGATCGCTTCGTGCGCTAGGGAACGCTGAGGGGCAATTTCCTGGGCATCCGCGTCAGCTTGGAGGCTGGGATCGAGTTGCTGAGCCAAGTAAGCCGATAAGCTGGCGATTGTCGGAAAATCATAGGCAAGCGTTGGCGAAAGCTTCAGCTCCAGCAAATCCTCTAGCTCCGCCGAGAGCCGAACGACGCGCAGCGAATCCAAGCCAAAGCTCGCCATGGGTTCCTGATGGTCGATCGCTTGGGGATTGAGTCCCATGATCTCGCCCAGGCGGTTCGCAAGCCAGGCGGCGATTTCGCGCTGTTTGGGATTGGCTGGTTTGGGATTGACTGTTGTTGAATTCGGCCTGGCCGAGGCCGGGATTGCTGAGGTGGGAGAGGTTGTGCTGGCCTGGGCTGCGTTCTGTTGGGTTGCGGCATGGGTCCCCGCGACAGGCTCACCCGCCTTCCACTGGGCAACGACCCGCAGCGAGTCTTCGAGAAAACCGTTGCGGCAGGCGTAGCGCTGAATTTTTCCGCTGGAGGTTTTGGGAATGCTGTTGGTCCGCAGCAGTAGTACTGCATGGGGCTGCAACCCGTGATGCTGGATCACGGCCTGCCGAATCGCCTGGGTGACCGCCTCGCCATTGACCTTACGCACCGCACTGCGTTTGACTTCCTGGACAATGACGAGCTGTTCTTCGCCATCGATGTCCACGGCAAAGGCGGCACTGGCTGCCACTTGCAAATCGGGATGGCTCTGAACAACGGTTTCTTCGATGTCCTGGGGATAGTGGTTGCGACCCCGGATGATGATCAAATCCTTGAGGCGACCCGTGACGAAGAGTTCGCCATTTTTGACAAAGCCCAGATCACCGGTGCGCAGGAAGGACTTGGCGCTATCTTCCGCAGAAGCATTCACCGGTTGGGCATGGAAGGCTTGCTGCGTCAGTTCTTCGCGCTTCCAGTAGCCCTGGGCCACGCTCGGGCCTGAGACCCAGATCTCGCCGACGCGCCCCTCGGGCAGCACCATGAGCTGGTCGGGATCGACAATTCGCATCGCCTGTTGAGCCAGGGGGCGTCCTGAGGAAACTAATTCAAGCCCCTCGGAAGAATCTTCCTCCGGGACATCTGCTCGGCGTTCCTGTAGGCCCTGACCGTCGATCGTGGTCAAAATCGGTTGCTCGTCTCGGTGCCCACCGGTGACCATCAGCGTGGTTTCAGCCATGCCGTAGCAGGGATAGAAGGCTTCACGGCGGAAACCACATTCGGCAAAGGCTTCGGCGAATTGATCGAGGGTGTGCGATCGCACAGGTTCCGCCCCGGTAAACGCCACTTCCCAATGGCTCAAATCCAGCCCCGCTTTCTGCTCTGCCGTAATCTGCTTGGCACAGAGTTCGAAGGCAAAATTAGGCCCACCCGTGGTGATCACCCGGTGCTTCGACACCGCCTGGAGCCAGCGCAGGGGCCGCTGTAAAAAGCTCACAGGGGGCATCAGAATCATCGACGAGCCCACGTAGAGAGGCTGGAGAACTCCGCCAATCAAGCCCATGTCGTGGTAGGGCGGTAGCCAGGATAGACCGTTGTCGTGGTGCCGAAACCCTTCGTTGATCAGCTCTGAGTTGTGGATCAGGTTGCCGTGGCTGACCATGACCCCCTTGGGCGTGCCAGTGGAGCCGCTGGTGTATTGCAAAAAGGCGAGCTGATTCGATGCTGGAGCCGTGACGTTCCACGCCTCCACCCAGTTGGCGATTCCAGCGACACCGCCCATGCTCTCGTCGTCGGTGGCAACACACTGGATTTCCGTTGAATCGGCTCTAATCAGTTTGCCTGCAAGCTTTTCCTTCAGCTCTCCCGTCGTCAGTGCAAACTGAGCCTCGGCGTCCGTGATGATGCTCTGGAGTCGTTCGAAGGAGCGGTTGGCTCGGGGGGGATAGGCCGGAACGGCAACACATCCAGCGTAGAGACAGCCAAAGAAGGCGGCGACGAAGTCAAGTCCGGGGGGGTAGAGGAGAAGCGCGCGGTCCCCTGCAACGCCTTGGGCCTGAAGTTTTGCTGCGATCGCCCGTGCCCGCTGGTCCAATTCAGCGTAGGAGAGCATCCCGGCCACCGTTTCCCCGTCCTGTAGAAACGTAAAAGCCGTCTTGTCCGAAAGGTTCTGCGCGTGGTTGCGCAGTAACGCTACAAAACTGGGGAAGGTGTGGGACATCTATGGATGGGGCGACTTCTCTGAATTGTTAATAATCTTTGAAGATCGAAATCTAATCATACTGTCTTTGAGCTTGACACCTCTGATTCGTCCCCGCTAGTCCCCACCGTTGGGTCTGCCCGTCAACCGTCCTTTGCCACCGCAGCATAATCGCTTCGGATACCGGCACCTGTGTCCCGAACTACGAAATATTGCTTGGGTCTGATCGTGAAAATTCTTTTGTCCCCTGCTACTAGGCCGCCATGACTTCAGGGTCGGATGGGTCGAGAACCTCGGCCATTGTGGAGACTTCCTGGAAGCTGAAACCGATGTCTTCTAGGGCTTCGCCGTACTGGATTGTAAATTCTTCTTCCAGGGTTTCTAAGTCCATACCCATGCGTTCAGCATCATGGCTAATGCGGTTAAGGATTTGCTTCGCGACGGGGAGGATGGCTTGATTCGCAGATTGGACGTCCGCTTTGACAGTGTCGAAGTTATCTTTGAACCAGGTTTGCCCGAAATTGAGGTGCTGATATTCGTCTTTGAGTACGGTTTCAGTGACTTTGCGTGAGAAGTCATCGGCCACCGGCAGATAGGCGTTGTAGGTGGCGATCGCCAAGCATTCCACCACCAGGGCTTGGATCAGGAGGCAAGGTACCAATTGTCCTTGTTCCGCCGCTGAAGCAAAGCGATCGTGTAATTCTGCAAAGACTCCCTCAGCCCAGGGGCGGTCAGCTTTGACGCCCATTTGCCTGCCGCAGGTTTGAAAACTGCGCTGGTGCCGCCGCTCCATGCGAGCCGCATCCGTGAAGGCGTCGCGATGCTGGGGCAGCATTTCCGCTAGCTTCAGGTAATTGCCGTAGGCTTCCTGCTCTCCCTCAATAACAACGCCATTCAGACGACCATAGGCCGCTTTATAGGCCGTACTGTCGTAGTCCGGGGTTGGATCGACGGCGAGATTGACCTTGAGGGGGGACATCGGTGGGTCTCCTAGACAGCTGTGACGTCAAGTTTGTGGGGGCAGGGGCGGAATGGATGCTCGGACAGATGACTCAGTCTAACGACTTTTTGGGGCTGAGGGCTAGGGGCTGGAACTGATGGACGGCGGTGATGGCTTGGACCCATCCGTTGGCTAGGTCGGCCAGAATGCGATCGCCCTTCTCCCGCGTTGCCGTTGTGGCATCACCAATGACGCCGCTATGGCTAATGTCCTTTGTCACCCACGACACGGGTAGCTTCCCCTCTAGTGAGATCAACCGATTCTGGAGCCGTTGATCCGGATATTCGGCCACTGCGTCATTCATTTTTACGAAATCCGGTAGCAGAGATAACAGTAAGCTCGTTTCTGCATCCCCCGCATGGATCCCTTCTGATAGTTCTTTTTTACTAAGCCAATCACCGACGGAATGCTGCACGTTCCAGATGAAGAACGGGAAAATCCAAAAATCGGGATACCGCTGGTGCAAGTCTCTCGCCACGATGTCGAGTACCTGGGGTTGACCGCCGTGGGCATTGGCATAGACCAATTTGCGGAAGCCTGCGCGGTAGAGGCTTTCGGCGGTTTCCGTCAGAACCTGGCCGAGGGTGGCAGCGCTGAGGGTGAGCGTACCGGGGAAGTGCCAATGTTCGTTGGATTTGCCGATGTATTGGGGCGGCAGAGCGTAGGCGGGAATCGTTGGGTCTAGCTGTTCTAATGCTTTGCCCAGGACCCCCGTGGCGATCGCGCTATCCACAGCCAGCGGCAGATGCGGGCCATGTTGCTCAATGGCGCCAATGGGCTGAATTAGAACGGTATTGGCCTTGTCGGGTAAGGCCTCAATCTCGGTCCAGGTGAGGTAGGCGTAGTAGCGATCGGAGGGAAGAAATCCGTGCATCATAAGCTGGCATCAATACTTGAGAAATATGGGTGTGGGCAAACCGGCGCGTGTCGGTGCGTGACAGGAATGTGCGTGAGAGGGGCGAGCCGATTAAGATATAGGTTCGCTTTTTTGAGGGAATAATGCAGAGGTATCGCCTCCATTGCCTTCTTCCTGTCAGGCGAATCCCGCTAGTCACCGACTAATTACTCTTTTATTCGATTACGCTATGAGCCCCGAATCCCAAGACACGTCCTTCTCCATGGAGGATTTCGAGAAAGCCCTCGACAAGCACGACTACGGTTTTGCAGTCGGTCAAACGGTCAAGGGGGTCATTGCTGACCATGTCAATGATGGCGTCTATGTGGACATCGGCGGTAAGGCGGCGGCGTTTTTGCCCAGCCAAGAAGCGGCGCTGCGCCCGGTGATGGACCTGTCGGCGACGCTGCCCGTTGGTGATTCCTTTGAGTTTGTGGTCATTCGTGACCAGAATGCCGATGGCCAGGTGACGCTCTCCCTCCGCCGCCGTTTGCTGGACCAGGCCTGGGAGAAGGTGAAGGAGCTGGAAACGGCGAATTCGACGCTGGAGGTGAAGGTGACGGGGTCCAACCGGGGCGGCGTCACGGCGGATGTGGAGGGCCTCAAGGGCTTTATTCCGCGATCGCACCTCAATGAGAAGGACAATTTTGAAGGGCTCAAGGGCCAGGTTCTCTCGGTCAAGTTTTTGGAAGTGGACTTGGAGCGCAAGAAGCTGGTTCTGTCCGAGCGTCTGGCGGGTCAGGCGTCTCGCATGGCTTCCTTGCAGGTGGGGCAGCTTGTCTCGGGCCAGGTGGCGAGTCTCAAGCCCTTTGGTGCGTTCATTGATTTTGGCGGCAGTACTGGCTTGCTCCATATCAAGCAGGTGAGCGATCGCTATGTCGAATCTCTCTCGGCGGTGATGAAGCCCGGTGACACGGTCCAAGCCCTAATCGTCAACATTGACGAAGGCCGAGGCCGCATTGCCCTCTCCACCAAGCATCTGGAAAACTACCCCGGTGAGATGGTCGAGAAGACCGCCGACGTCATGGCCACCGCAGAATCACGCGCCGAGCGCGCCCGCAAGAAGCTCGAAGCCCAGTAGCTCAAAGCTCAATAAGTTCGAGGCGCACATCGTTTGAGACGTGCAGTTGAAAAGGGGGGACGTGAGCATGGCTTCACGCCCCCCCTTTTTCAGTGCTTCATCGCCCATCTTCAGGCTGTCGCAGAAGCATCGCTCTGTTTCGGCTGTTGCGGTTTCGTCTAATCTAGGGCGCTCCCCTAATACGAGGCATCCAGAACGGTAACTCGCGTGGGGGCACGAACAATATTTTTTATTCAGAGCGGAAGTCCCTGCACAAGACCCTGAATAGCCTGGGACGTCAGGGCTGGGAAATGGTGAGTCTATGGCCCAGAACAGATCTAGGTCAGGTGGAAGATTGTATTGAACTGCTTGTGTTTTGAAGCGTCCAATCATCGCTGACTCCGTGAACACCTGAACACCGGTGGGGACTCTGATTGCTCAGTCTTGGGAATTTGTTCTGTGTCGGGAATCTGTAAAGTCTTTTCATGGCCTGCCGGGCAGGTAATATAGACGATCGCAGCCAGCCCATCGGGTTGGCCTCGGTGCCATGCACTTCCTGCGAGACAATGGAGCGACCGAGTGGACTGAGAAAATAGACCGAGATACAAATAGACCGAGCTACACGATCGATTTTAGATAGCCACAGCGGAGAACACACGATATGTCGGGCAGTGCAGTTATTTGGGAACTCGATTTTTACTCCCGGCCTATTTTTCAAGAAAACGGCAAGAAGATGTGGGAGGTTGTCATTTGCGAGACGCCGCTGACGACCGACTCAACGCCGGATGAATTATTCCGCTTTGCAAAATACTGCCCCAGCACCTCCGTCAACTCCATCTGGCTCAAAGAAGCGCTGGAAGAAGCCATCGACAAGGCGGGCACAAAGCCGACACTGATTCGTTTCTTCCGCCGCCAGATGAACAATATGATTCTGAAGGCCAGTAGTGACGCAGGGCTGGTCGCTAAAGCCAGTCGGCGCACAGCTGCGCTGTCAGCCTGGTTGGAGCAGCGCTACGTCGATGTCTATCCCCAGGAAGAGGGCTATAAGGCTAGCAATAACCCTTCGGTTCAATACATGCCCGATCCGGCTCTAGTGCTGCCCGATGCCCTGGAAGGGGAACGCTGGGCTTTTGTTAGCCTCAAAGCGTCGGATTTTTCGGAGATGGGGGAGTGGGATATTGGCTTTGGTGAGTCCTTTTCGCTCAAGGGGTTGGTGGAGCCAGACCAGTCAATTCCGGGGATGCTGATCTTCTCGAAACGGTCGGAACCCCTCGCAGCTTGGATGTCGGGCCTAGAGTTGGCCTATCTCAAGTTTGATGGTGGCCCGCCGACGAGCATGGTGCTGGAGACAGGCGTGAGCGATCGCTGGCTCCTCGCAGCCGTCAACAACAAAGCCACCATTGAAGAAGCCAAGGCCTTTGAGGCGGCGAAGGCGGCGGCCAACAATGTCCATTTCATCGGCATCCAAGCCAATCCTGAAGAAGAAAAATTTGCTGGATTTTGGCTCTTGAAGGAATTGCAGTTGGGCTAGGGCGTGCAGGGCCCAAGCTGGGTCCATATTTTCCTAGGTCCATATTTTCTGGAATGAGCAGTGGGACAATCCGCTGAAGCTTGCCCAAAACATCGCTCAGATGTGGAGTTTGGCCAAGCTCTGCATGATGGCAACCCGTTCCACAACGGCTAACACTTCAGCTTCCCTGACAGGCTTGGTGAGGTGTTCGTTGGCCCCTGCCATTTTTCCTCGCACCCGATCGACCATGCGATCGCTATTACTCAAAATCACAATTGATGTGTCTTTCAAAGCCGAGATTTGGCGAATTCGGCTGCACAGCTCGTAGCCTCCCATGTCGGGCATGACCAAATCCAAAAAAATAAGACTGGGTTTTGCCTCAACGACCGCACAAAGTGCCTGAAGCGAATCTTGGAAACTGCGATATCGATACCCTGCCCCGGTCAAGACTCTGTCCAACTGGCGACAGATGAGGGGGTTGTCATCGATACAAAAGACCAAGGGCCGTAGATAAACGGACGCCTGGTTTGATGGGGGCTTTGGCTCGAAATGGGGTTGCGGAGAATGGTCTCCCTGGAGTTCCGAACTCCAGCTACAGGCAATTGAAGACGGGGCATTGAGAGGATGGAAGGACTCTGGGCTGCTCAACGGGAGCGGGTTAGAGCGTTGTGTCAAACGGTTGCTAGGCATACCAATAAAAACTCTAGACTGTAAAAGTGACCACCGTTACCCGTCTGTTGGGTGTGCTGTAGGTGAATTCTAGTAACTGTGTCGGAGCATTAGTGATAGGAAAATCGAAAAGACCGAAAAAATACTGAAATGCTCGATTGAGCTTCTGAATTGATGAAAAGTCGAAAAACGTAAAAATCGCATGGCGTGGAGGTTAGGCGATTTTTACGGCGATCTACATGTGAAGTTTGACGTGGAGAGAGATTTTGAAATAGAACTTTATGTGCATCTTCGCTGCATGTTTTATTCTTTACGCGTTTTCTTTGCGTATTGATAGAAGCTCGGTCTTCTAAAGGGGAAGCATGTCCTGGTGCTGAGAAATAGGCGATGAGCAATAAAGGGCTGGATGGGGGCAAAGGGGGAGGGTTAGGAAAAAAGTTTTCTTGCGATCGCCGCTCTCCCCCAAATTCCTCCGCTAAGCTGGCCACATCCTTCAGAGAAATCTGCCAGAGCGATCTGTCAGAAAGAGCCATGTCGCCTAGCTCCATCCAACTCGGTTATGTCATTGTCTACGTCGAAGATGTTGAGAAAACCCTTGCCTTCTACCAGCAGGCCTTTGGCTTCGATATCCGCATGAAATACGAAGAAGAAGGCAGTGTCTCCTACGGCGAATTGGAGACGGGGGCGGCGGTGCTGGGCTTTGCCTCCCATGCCATGAGCGGCGGCAATTTTCGGGGGGACTATGTCAAACCTTCGGCCGCTGGGGACCCCTACGGTCAGGAGATCGCGTTTGTCACGGAGGATGTTGTGGCCGTGTTTGATCGGGCGATTGCCGCAGGGGCGATCGCCCTGGCAGAGCCCACCCAAAAGCCCTGGGGACAAACCGTTGCTTACCTGCGCGCACAGGAAGGTACGCTGATTGAGGTCTGCTCGCCCATTTCGGCCTGAGTCGATGGCCTAAACAAGGCCTAACTCAAGGGCCTCCATTTGGGTCTCTCAATCTTGCGCCCCAATCTTGTGTCCATGAACACCCCACTCAATCCACCCCTGCATCTCCAGTCCTTGTCCCTGGACCATGCAACCTTTTTCCAGACGTTGTCTACCACCGAAAACCTGCTGATCATTCAAGACCTTGATGGGGTCTGCATGGCGTTGGTCAATGATCCCCTGGATCGCACGATTCGTCCTGAGTATGTGGGAGCGACTCGTGCCTTTGATGGTCATTTTTATGTGTTGACCAACGGCGAACATATCGGTCGGCGTGGATTGAACCGTATTATCGATCAATCTTTTGATGCAACAACAACTCAAAAATATGAGGGTCGCTATCTGCCCGGGCTTGCAGCCGGTGGGGTGCAATGGCAGGACCGCAGTGGGGCGGTTTCCCATCCTGGGGTGAGTGAGGCGGAGCTGAGCTTTTTGGAGCAGGTGCCGCAACATATGGCGGCTTGCATTGGTAATTTTCTGCTGAAGTCGGCTTTGCCGGGGGATGTCGATCGTGCGGTGGATCGCTATGTGCAGAAGGCTGTGCTAGACAACGTCGCGTCCCCGACGGCCAATCTCAATTCGATTTATCCCGTGTTGGCAGAGGAGCCTGGGCTATTTGTTGCGCTACAAACTCAGCTGCGGTCGCTCATGGATCAGCTCCTGGCTGAGGCAACTCGGCGGGGCCTCGGCAATTCGTTTTTTGTTCATTACGCTCCCAATCTCGGTCGGGACAGCAGCGGTAAGGAAATTGTTTGGTTTGCGGAACAAGGTCAGTCCGGCACGACGGATTTTCAATTTATGCTGCGAGGGGCGGTGAAGGAAGCTGGGGTGCTGATGTTGCTCAATAAGTACTATGGCGATCGCACCGGCTCCCATCCCCTGGGCCGCGATTTTAACGCTCGGGAGGCTCCCCAATCCCTAGAGGCGCTGATTAAATTGGCGGCTGATAACTTTGATCCGGCGCTGATGCCTTTGATTGTTGGGGTTGGAGATACCGTCACGAGTCAGGTCACGAACACACTGGACGGCGGGGAAGGCAGCGTCAAGCGAGGGGGGAGCGATCGCAATTTCCTGCAACTGATTCAGATTCTTGGTCAAGCCTTCGATTCATCCAACCTGACGGTGTACATCGATAGTAGCGGTGGCCAGCTCAAAAACCGTCAGCCGCTTCAGCTCACGGGAGAGGGGACGGATCGTCGTGTCGTTGCAGGTCCTGGGGACCGGGCGGACCCGCTGGTACTGAATGTGGCCTTTCCCGGTGGCCCTGAAGAATATTGCCAGTTGTTTGAGCAGGCTGCCCAGAAGCGATCGCAGCGCGGGGGGTGATGTTGCGGGACTGTGCGGCAATGACTTTGACGATGATCCTGTCAGTTCTCCTCCGACCCCTGGGCCGGTTCTGAGGTGCTGGCAGATTCCAGATTATGGGCGTTGTCCATCAACGGCATGGGGATGTTGTTCGGGTGCATATGCAAGTCCCGCTGGGGAAAGGGAATCTCGATCTGGCGTTGGCGAAATGCTGCGTCGATTTTGAAATTGAGATCGCTTTTGAGGCGAGCTTGGAGCTGGGGTCGAGAAATCCACACCAGCAAAACAAAGTCCAGGGAGCTGTCGCCAAAGCCCATGAAAAAGACCTGGGGCTTTGGTGCTTTCAAGATCGCTTTTTGGGCTTGAGCCGCGTCTAGGAGTGCTTCTTTGACGACCTCTAAATCCGAGCCATAGGCGACACCTACGGGAATGGTGATGCGAGACGGGGTACGCCGGTGGCTCCAGTTGGTGACCTCTTCCTGCAAGAAGCGTGAGTTGGGCACAAAGACGGTTAGATCATCCATGGTGCGGAGACGAGTGCTGCGGGCACCTAGTTTTTCGATGGTGCCGGTGTAACCGCCCACCTCCACAAAGTCGCCGACCTGAATCGGGCGTTCGAAGACCAACACCAGACCGCTGCCGAGATTCTTCGCAATATCCTGCAAACCAAAACCGATACCCACCCCTAGGGCACTGGCCAAAATAGCCAGAGAGCTGAGATCAATCCCCCAGAGCTGGAGCAAGATGATGAAGCTGAGGGTGATGAAGCTGTATTTGAAGACGACGGAAATGGCCTCCTGGAGGCCCATGCCAATGCCGAGGGCATCAAGAAAACGCGATCGCAAAAAGTCTGTCAGCGCGCTAGATGCAATCAGCATGGCAGTCAAAACGCCCCCCAGCAAAACAAAAGATGCTAGGGAATAGCCATCACCGATGGGGATGATGGGGGCGGTTAAGGTGTTGATCAGGTAGTCCCGCAGGGTGTTGCTTAGCTCCCGCGTAATCGGGAAGAAATTGGCGATGTAGAGCAGGGCAGACAGCCACAGGACCGTCAATACCAGCATCAGCAAGATCTTGAGAGAAAAGTTGAGGAGTTGAGAGGGATGTTCTTCCTCATCGCTTTGTGGTGTTCCCAGCAGCATTTCTAGGCGTTGCCGAGCCAGGTTCCATAGCCGAATGAGTCCCCACTGAATCATCAAGGCAATGCCCACAACGCCTAGGGCTGAGACGAGCCGTTCCTGGATGCCTTCCTTGAGTTCTTTTCGGGTTTCCTGGAGACCTATGTCGATGGCTCTAGCCCAGATTTTCGCGATCTGGGTGGGGGATGTTGTGGCGGTGGCATCCGCCTGGGTGACCGTCAGTAGGTAGATGTCGCGGTCATTCTGTTGGACCCACAGGGTTGGCGAACCGACTTCTTCACGAATTTTGACCTGGGATGCACTAGCTAGGGGATCAAGGGATTCCAGCTTGCCGCTAATTTCGGCGGCGCGCCGCGTGGCCGATTCTCCACCAGCCTCGGCCACGCGGAAAAGTCGTCTGCTATTAATTTCGACGGGAGCCCTTGTGGGTCTGGCGAGATTAGTCGTTGCCAGAGGAGAGGAGGGGGCCTCCGCGAGAGGAGGGAGTTGGTCGAGTTGTGCCTGCAAGCTTTTGGCCCAGTCCTGGGCCTGTTGCTGGGGCGTTGGGTTGGCGTTGTTCTGGCTGTTGTTCTGACTATTGTTGGACGCCTCATCATTGGCGGGATGGCTCGGCAGACGCTTGTCTGTTATGTCGGCCGATGTGACGAGGGTGAGTAGAGTGTCGTTGAGGAGGAGCGCGGGAGTACCGTTGCGATCGCCCACGCTGACGACGAGGCTGCCACTGTCTGTCTCGATTGCAGTATTGATCTGAAGCTGAATCAACTGAGCCCGCTCTGTTGCCGTGCGAGCGAGGTCCGCGCCAACCTCAAAAACCGTCGTACCATTCACCAGGACGGCAGCTCGCTCAACCGTGGCTTGAGGGGGTAGCTGAGTATTTGCCTGAGGACTTGGTTGAGTGTTGGTCTGGGGGCTTGCTTCGGGGCTTGACTCAGCGGTTGTTGCGGGAACTTGGAGTTGGGTGGGTGGGATGTCCTGTGAACCGCCGTTGATGCCACTGTCGCCTTCGGGCGTTTGACCATAGCTGAGGGTCGCGGCTGGCCCTCCCCATAGCAGTCCTGCAAGACATAGGCTCAAACAGAACCCCAAACCCGCTCGTTGCAAGAAAGGCTGGATGCCTGTTTTTCTTTGCCCACTGTTGCTCCCAGTTATGCTCAGGGCTGAGGATTTCAATTGCTGTAGAACACGACGAAACGAATTCACCTAGCCCTCCTGGGATATCGCTGGATCTGGCCTGACCCATCTGTCGCAAAATTGTCCTCATTCCTCGGTCACAAAAGCAAGGGCGCGATCGCCAAAAATTGACCTTTAGGGAGTAGAGGGATCGCTAAACTGAAGATGATGCATCCCAGAGAACGATGAAGAAAGACACGGGCCAGTTGCTACGATGGCTGATTTTTATGACGATCTTGGCGGCGTTGATTTGGACCAGGGTGGGTTAGCTGAGGGGGATGTTTGTAAGGAGCAACTGTAAGGGATCAGCAACCAGGAGAATGGGCAAACGTTGCGGGAGCAATGGTGGGGATCAATGACGTTTTTCTCTGATTGTTGAAGGTTAGATACAACCTCCCACGATTGTCCTTACAGACCGTCCAGAAACGGAATTCCCGCGGCAGAATACCTGTAGACTGATGTGCTCAGGGTGTCCAAGAAAAACTTTCTAGAGACCCCGCTATGGATCTTCCATCAACAACCCTAAATACAAAAACACTAATGGCTGAGCTTGGGGAAGATCATGCCGGTATTGGTATCTTGTCCGCAATTATCGACGCTGCCCAGGTTCCCAACACATCTCCTGAAGCAGTGCATCGTTCCTTTGTTCAGCATCTGATGGAAAACGGGGGAGAGGCCGAAGCCAGCAGTCTCGCTCTGATTTTATTGGAGGCGTTGGGGGCGGCAAGGGCCTGTAGTGTTGCGGCTGAAGCCATGGGAAGACTTGACCAAGCTGCCCTTGGTGCTTATCCCCCCGTGCGTTAGCGGGTTGTCATCCGCAAGTCGTGATGAGGCTTAAATCCCTGCCAGCTCTTCATTGTTCGGGATGTATGAAATACCGGATTGCCCCGAGATGATGGCTCAATTTCTTGGAGAACGAGAGCTGCTTTCTAACCCAGCGAGAGCATCGTTGACTCAGGCGAGAGATTGTCAATGAGCTGCTTCAGTTCAGATGGAATCCTGCGATTTTTGGGATGGACCATTGGGATGGACCACAAACTGACGGCCACAGGTTTTGCAGTGCTTTTGGGGGTCCATGATGGAGCTGACCAGTCTTGACCACTTGCTGATCATGACCCCGCTCGACGATACCCATTATCCTGACTTTGGGACCCTTCTCCAGATTTTGGAGAGGGGCTTTTTCTGTGGAATTCAAAGCAATAAAAAATCCCCAGCCGGGGCCAGGGATTAATTGAGTCAGGGTGCATCTACCACTCCTCTATACGGCGTGCTGCTGCACTTTCAGGAAGATGAGCCATGTTATTTTTTCTACGTTTTGGGCAAGCCGTAAACCTTTCCTTAGGCCCATGATGTGAGCTGGATGCAGCTCCTTGCGGCCTTTTTGATTGACAAGCTTTCCCGTACCAATGGTGAGCCCGCCGGGTTAAGCCGCATATGCGACCCCGGCGGGCTAATAAAAGGGAGTTTAGAACGGACTTATAAACGGTCAGCCAGTGCATCTAGTGCGCACCGACAAATACATAGTAACCAAGCCAATCCTTCATGGACATAAATCAACGGAGGATTTACCGGGAATTTACTTAGAGATGAGATTGGCTTAAAAGTGACTGTTATCACCTCTGTATTTATCGCAGCGGAGTAATAGTGCTGCGATCGCCCCACATCCCTAAGCCCTAGCCCGATCTAGTGCTCAGACCCCAGCATTTGCTGGAGCATGGGAGCCAGTTCCCGATTGAGTCGTCCCGCCTGGACAAACTCCGCATAGGTATCGGCTTCTACGCCCAAAAGCTCCTCTTTCAGTTGTTGGGTCGTGAAATCCTCTAGGTTGGGATAATCTCGGTGGAGTTTATTGATGGCTTCTTCAATATTGCCCAGCTCGCCTTTCACCAGGGCCGTTTGATAGCGATAGAACTCAGGCGCAACGCCGGGGCGATCGCCCACACTGGCCAGATGTTCTACCACACGCTTGAGAGCGGTCTGGCGCGCAATCAACTCTGTGTAGCGCTCGCGCATGGGCTGATCGCCCAACAGGTTGAGTTTTTTGAGCAAGGGCTGAATCGTTAAACCCTGAACCAGCAAGGTAAACAGTACAACGCCAAACACGGTCGCAATGATGTCTTCGCGGGCCTCCAGTACCACCGGCACACTCAAGGCTAGGGCAATGGACACAGACCCCCGCAGGCCACCCCACCAGAGAATGGTTTGTCCGGGAATGGGAATGTCTGACTTGGCCGCAACGTTGCTAAACCAACCGAGACCATAGACCGCGATCGCCCGCGTCGCAATCATCAGCAGAATCGTCGCGATAATAATCGGCAGATTTTCGCCGAGGGAGGCAAACCGGATCTGATCGCCAATCAGCAAAAAGACGATGGAGTTGACGAAGAAGGCGAGAAATTCCCAGAACTCGCTGACGATCACCCGCGTGCGCGGATTCATGCCAATGGTCGAGCCAAAGTTGCCCAGAATCAGACCCGTGGTCACCACGCCGATGACACCGGACCCGCCCAAATCTTCCGTCAAAATATAGGCAGCGTAGGCCGAGACCAGGGTCAGGGATTGCTCGACGAGGGGCAGATCGAAGCGCTGGGTCAAGAACGAAATGCCAAAGCCAATCAGACCGCCAATGCCTAGGCCGATGCCAATGACTTTAATGAGTTCTAACAGCAGCGGCTGAATCCCGAGTTCTGAAGTGCCTAGGGGCAGCCCAACCAGAAAACTGAAGGCGACAACGGCCATGCCGTCATTAAACAGACTTTCGCCTTCCATGAGCGTTCCGAGACGCTTGTCCACGCCCAGCTCCCGGAACAGTGCTGTGACTGAAACTGGATCCGTTGCCGAGAGAATCGCACCCATGACCAGAGCGGTGGTCAGCGGTAGTCCTACAGCGGCATTGAGGCCAAAGGCAATGCCTGCGATGGAAATCACGACCCCGAGGATGGCGTAAAGACAGATCGGAATCAGATCCTTGCGTAGGGCCTGCCATTTGAGGTTCCAGGCCGCTTCAAACAGGAGCGGTGGCAAAAAGATGGAGAGGATGAGACCGGGGGACAAATTCACCAGTCGGACATCGACGAGCGCGAGCGCTAAACCGGCGATGACCAGCAGCAGTGTGTAGGGGATTTTGCGAAACCAGCTAAACACTTGGGGAAGCGTGGCGACGCTGAGGGAGACGGAGAGCACCAGGAGGAATTGTTTAAGATTTTCCTCAATGGCGGCTTCGCCCATTGCAGATTCCAGAGCCATGGCGAAATTGATTGCGGTATTGGGTCGGGGAGCAGGAGTGCTGTGGCACGCGCTTAGCTTGCCCGAGGGGCAGGATTTTCTCCCATGGGGCCAATAATACTGCACGGGTAGGAATGCCCTACCCCGCCTAGGATGGATGACACAATTTAGATGGCTGCACCGTTATCGCGTAGGAACTGAATCCGTTCTTCGAGGCTGGGGCCGTTCGGATTGATATTGAGCTTGGGGAGTTTCGGGGAGGTCAAAACGCCAAGGATGGTGCGGCGCTTCCAGTCGCGGATGTTGATGTTGGCTCCGGCATCCAGCAAGCGTTGGGCGGTGGGGATATCTTTGGTGGCGATCGCATAGTGAAACGGCGTATGCCCATTGGCGTCCCGCGCGTCAGGCGAGGCGTTGTAGGACAGTAGGAACTCTAGCTGCTCCGCATCTTCTTCGAGAACGGCGATGTGTAGTGCGCCTCGTTCTTTGACGGACTCGCCCTGGCCGGGAAACTGAAAATTCTTCGCACTCAATCCCGAAAAAATACCCATGGTGTCGCCAGGAAGGAATCGACCTATTCTATCGGCATTCGGGTGGGCTGAGGACGGCTTGTCAGCATTGCCGCCAGATATCGAGTGTTTGTGGTGATGCTGAGCACGTATCCAAAAATCCTGAAAATTTTTTGCTGACTCACATCACTGTCATCCTGGTTTCCTCTCCAACCCTTGCCCCATCCCATCCTAATTTGGGAACAATCAAACTGTCGGGGTTACCTTCTTCCAGCACCTTTTAAAGCACATCGTCCAAAGCACCTGCCCTTCTTCCGACCCAACCCTTCATCTCAG
>CALIJJ010000035.1 GCA_938017515.1 uncultured Pseudanabaenaceae cyanobacterium | reverse complement strand
TGATGCTGAAATGCAGTTGCCGGTGCCAGCGTTTGCAGAAGGGCTTGAGTTGGCAGTGGGTCAGTTGTTTCGTTGGTTGCAAGTGCAGCGCTAGTTCAGCGTTCTGTGTCTGTCAAACTACTCATTGAAGTGTTCATGGGCTGCTCATAGCTCGATGGTATCTTTCGCGACATTTTCAGCGATCAAGGAGCTAAGTCCATGAACGGTCGTGATATCCACCTTCCAGTGCAGATAGGTTTCTAGATCGTTGATAAGACCGCCAGGAAACCAAGGAGTGGTGCGATCGCGATCGTAATCAATGAGAAAGTCAATATCGCTTTGGTCAGTTGCTTCGCCTCGGGCAACCGAGCCAAAGATTTTTACACTATGAGCCCCGTGCCTATCGAAAATTTGGAGGAGTTTTTCGCGGTGTTTGCGCAATGCCTGAAGCGTCGGAATGAACGGCACCGGCTCATTTGCGGTAATGCCAGAAGTTGATGCTTTGACTTGACCTGCGTTTGTGACCGGGGTTGCTTCAGTGACCATTCGGCTCCACCAGCGGAAGACATCTACAGTCTAGTGCCAATCCTGCGGAGACGGGGTGAGAAAAGGAGAACGACAAAAAGAGGGCGATCGCCCTAAGACGATCGCCCTCTTAATTCATCAATACCGTAGGGGCGCGCATCCCGCCCCCTAGACCATCTGTGGTGAATCCCAGATTTCTACGGGTCTGGAATACAGACCCCTACAGTAAGATTCAGGTTCTAATACCCTAGTAGTCAAAGTCGCCCATGCCAGCGCCAGCGCCAGCCGCAGCACCATCCTTCGGCTCAGGCTTGTCAACCACAATGCACTCAGTGGTCAACACCATGCCCGCAATCGAAGCCGCATTCTGCAGACCAGAACGTGTCACCTTCGCAGGGTCAACAATGCCCGCTTCCAGCATGTCAACAAACTCATTGTTGGCAGCATTGTAGCCATTGTTGAAGGGCATTTCCTTCACACGCTCAGCAATCACCGCACCATTCTGACCTGCATTCTCAGCAATACGCTTGAGGGGAGCAGCCAGAGCACGAGACACAATCATTGCACCCGTTAGCTCTTCGTCAGTCAGGTTCGCTTCAGCCCACTTCTCCAGGTCAGGAACCAGGTGAGCCAGCGTGGTACCACCACCAGGAACGATACCTTCTTCAACCGCAGCCTTGGTTGCGTTGATGGCATCTTCCAGGCGCAGCTTGCGGTCCTTCATCTCGGTCTCAGTTGCAGCACCAACCTTGATGACTGCAACACCACCGGAGAGCTTCGCAAGACGCTCTTGCAGCTTCTCCTGATCGTAGGAAGAATCAGACTCTTCGATTTGACGACGAATCTGGTC
Source organism: uncultured Pseudanabaenaceae cyanobacterium (assembly GCA_938017515.1). Lineage (GTDB taxonomy): Bacteria > Cyanobacteriota > Cyanobacteriia > PCC-9006 > JAAUQQ01 > JAAUOP01. The sequence goes on along the minus strand of CALIJJ010000035.1, from coordinate 16,779 downwards.
GCAACGACCCTTGACGCCAGCTTCGTTACCTTCCGCAACGATGGTGGTCGCATCCTTGGTGATCGTGATGCGGCGAGCGGTGCCCAGCATCTCAATCTTGGTGGCGTCTAGCTTGAGGCCCGCGTCCTCGGTGATGACTTGACCACCGGTCAGGACAGCCATGTCCTCCAGCATTGCCTTGCGGCGATCGCCAAAGCCCGGTGCCTTGATCGCAGCCACGTTCAGCACACCGCGCAGACGGTTGACCACGAGGGTTGCCAGGGCTTCCTTCTCGATGTCCTCAGCAATGATCATCAGCGGCTTGCCGGAGCGAGCCACCTGCTCCAGCACAGGAACGAGGTCCTGAACCAGGGCAATCTTCTTGTCGGTCAGCAGGATGTAGGGATCATCCAGAACCGCTTCCATGCGCTCGGTGTCGGTGGCGAAGTAAGGGGAGATATAGCCCTTGTCGAAGCGCATACCCTCGGTGATTTCCAGCTCAGTCGTCATCGACTTGCCTTCTTCCAGGGAGATAACGCCTTCCTTGCCGACCTTGTCCATGGCTTCGGCAATCATGTCGCCGACTTCCTCGTCATTACCGGCGGAGATCGAACCCACCTGAGCAATGGACTTGGAGTCTTCAACGGCACGAGCATGCTCTTTGATTTTGCCAATCAAGAAGCCTGTCGCCTTGTCAATGCCGCGCTTGAGCGAAATGGCATTGGCACCGGCCGCAACGTTGCGCAGACCTTCCTTGACCATGGCGTGGGCCAAGACGGTCGCGGTGGTGGTTCCGTCACCCGCTGCGTCATTGGTCTTGGAGGCAGCCTGACGAATCAGGGAAACGCCGGTGTTCTCGACGTGGTCTTCCAGTTCGATTTCCTTGGCGATCGTCACACCGTCGTTAACGATCTGGGGGGCGCCAAACTTCTTCTCTAGCACCACGTTGCGGCCCTTGGGGCCGAGGGTGACGGCCACCGCCTCAGCCAGGATATCCATGCCTTTTTCCAGGGCACGACGAGCGTTCTCGTTATAGATAATGCGCTTTGCCATTGTTGCTCTCTCGCGTATTCCAGAATTTCTGTTGGGACAAACCGCCGTTTGTCCGGTGCAATGTCCCTAGGTGCATCGCAAACACTGCATTAGGACGTTCGGCGGAACGTCCCTACAGATCTCGTGTTTGGAGGCAAAAACTTGATTTAGCTAACGACAGCGAGGATGTCTTTCTCAGACAACAGTACGTACTCGTCGTCGCCCAGTTTGATGTCGGTGCCTGCGTACTTGGAGTACAGGACCTTGTTGCCAACTTCGACGTCTAGGGCCTGGCGGGAGCCGTCTTCGTTGCGCTTGCCATCACCCACCTGGACGATTTCGCCAATTTGGGGCTTCTCCTTGGCGCTGTCGGGTAGCAAGATGCCACCAGCGGTCTTCTCTTCAGATGCGCTGATTTTAATGAAAACGCGATCGCCCAAAGGCTTAACGGTAGAAACGTTCAGAGTAACTGCGGCCATGTTGATCCTCCTTCTTGAACGAGCCGAGTACTAAAACGAATCCTGGATTAGCACTCTCAACTCACGAGTGCTAATTTACCGAACTGCGATCGCTAGAAGCAATAAACGGCCCGGTGTGGGTTACCGAACAGAATCAACTGATACAGAAGGAGACAAAAGTTTAGGGGGCCGTCCTGGTCAGGAATTGCTGGAATGCTGTCTTGTAAATATCAGCGATATCGGACCAATGCAGCACGATTCCCTTCTCACGCAATGTGCCTGACTCTAGAGCATGGGTGAGTTGGTCTTGCTTGGCTTGAATCTCGCTTTTGCTGGGTCGCTGCGTCAGAAAATGCTCGTAAGCTTCAACGGTGTTGTCAACGAAAAATCCATATTTCCCATTATCTGTCAGTCGCCTTGTTCTAGAGCAATCTGGGGCAATGACTAAACGGTGGCAAGCGAGGTACTCGGGAATTTTGAGGCTGGCAGAGGTAAAACGTCGTTTGTAATAGAGTGAGAAATTGTAGGGGGCCACGCAGAGATCCGCAGCGCCGATGTACGACGCCAGCTCTGTTTGCGGCTGTTGCCCAACGAACACTGTAGCTGCCCCAGTTGATTGAGAAAGTGTTTCTAATTCAGCCCGCTTTGCTCCATCACCGACAAAATATACGGTTAGATCATCAGCGCCAACACGTCCAACCGCTTCAATTAAAGGACCAGGCTCTTGAATGTAGCGATTCAATGAGCCGATGTAGGTAATCACAAAGGCATCTTTTGAAATCCCCAATGATTGGCGACATTGTTGTTTTGGCCGAGGCTGAAAGCAAGCAGGATCGATGCCATTCGAAGCGACTAGCATAGGCGTGCAACTAGGAATATAGTTCTCCTCGCACAGTAAGTCAGCCATCTCTTCAGTTTCAGCGATTATTCCATTAACCTGCTGTGCCCAAAGCTTTTGACGTCTGCGACGTACTTGATGAAATCTCCAGCCGTATAGTCGTTGAATCGGCTTCTGCCAAGGAGGCAATCTTGGTTCAAACCACGCTTCTGGGATTAGTGCTGTCTGCACTCCTTCATCAGTAAATGCTTGGGACATCGCTCCGAGCCAACTCCATTGTCTTTCAATGAAGAGGTCGAAATCGCTGGCATGGGCCTGAGCAAACGTCTTGATTTGGGTTTGATATTGCCGTAGCTGCTGGTAAGTGTACGGGGCCGTATATCTGGAAAAGTTTTCTCTTTCCCCAGGAAATTTTGTGTCCTCCTTCAGGATCGTCAGGTACTGATGTTTGATGTGTTCAGCGGTCTGATCGTTAAGGATTTTGCGGTAGGCCAGCGTAATGTCAAAATCCTCCTGGAGATATGGAAGCAGAGGAATGACAGTGCGTACATAGGTGGAGTGAGGTGTGTAGTTGGTTGAGGGGAGTGCGATACAAATTCTTGGCCGTCTTCTTGGCCGCCTGTTCTCCATCATTCGTACCTCACAGACAATAAAATTGGTTGCGTGCCAATTCGCGATGTACTCTAACCATAATCAGCTCAAAACCTCGCTCAATCAACTATTAGCGAATAACCTGTCGCCGCGTTGTGACTGTCGTGGAAGAGAGAGCATTGGGCGGCTTTTTACCAACATTGCTAATCTTCATCACCTTACCCAGCACGTCATACCAAAATGCAGCCCCCATGGAAATGGCAAGACCCGTGATGACCCAGCCTGCAAAGCGCCGCACAACAAACAGAGGCGACAGCCTGGGTTGGGCATCGAAGGGTAGGACGCTGCCATCTGCACGGGACTGGCTTTTGAGATTGCGTTCCCCCCAGCCAATGGGCAACGCGGGATAAATCTCCTTGCTCAGCTTCGAGAATGTCTCCAAATTGGCCGTTCCCTCCGCTGTCACCACCCGTTCCGTGGGCAACCGCTCCACAATGCCCGTGATGCTGGCCCGCAGTGCCTGCTCCTGGGAAAGCTGATTGACCATATAAAAGGTGTCGGCATTGACCCCAATAGCAATGACTATCCCCAGGCAAAACGCCACACCGCGAGCGTTGCGCTTGTAGACCCCCGAGGCTCGCTCCATGGAGCGATCGAACCAGTTCGCCACCTCCACCTGAAAATCATGAATCCCCTCACCCACATCATCCAACCGCTTCTGCAGATGGCGGGCCGGGGTTTGCAAACTCTCCAGCGTACTCACCGGAATGTGCTCCACCAGTGCCTTGACCTCCGGGTTAGAGACAATCACCGCCAACACATCCAGCGTTTGGTCCAGCGTGTCATCGAAAAAGCTAGGCAACTCCTCATGCTCACGCAACTGCTGAAACATTGCCTCCACTTCCGTCAGGGAACGACGACCTTCCAGGGCTGACTTGGCCTGCTCGTACACCAAAAAACTCTTGTAAAACAGCTCCGCCTGGGGAATGGCATCCAAATCCCGATCCGTTAGGCCCAATTTCTTAAGCGTGGCGGGGGGCAGATAGGCTAAGGCCTGCAAATTGACCTCCTGACGCTTCTGCATCCAAGCCGCCGCAACGACCCGCAGCGTTCGCCGTAGGGATTCCGGTACATCACTCCAGGCTTCGATTTGCCGCAACGTCGCGCCCGCTGATAATTGACTGCGATCGACATGCTTCAGCGCCCGCCGACAGAGCTTCGATCGCCAACTCAGCGACGCATACAAATAACACGCTTCCAAAATGTCCGAGAAATAGACACTCAGCTGCTGCGCCAAATATTGCTTTTGAACATCCCCGGAAAAATATTGCTGGAACAACGCCGGATTGTGTTCTCGAATCCCTTCTCCGACATGATCGATCACCGAATCTAATGTCATGCGCCCATCTTGGTAGGCCAGCAGGCTATTGCGTAACCGACCTTCGATGGCTCGGTAGTTCGCACTCCCGACCTGGGCTTGCAGGTGAGCCGTCAGCCGATGGGCCGTGACCTTCTGCACGATGGTCTTGAGCCCTAGGGTTTCCAGCAGGCTCGTGGCAAACGTGTCCGAGCCAATATAGGAGGGACCTGATGTATGCTGGCCAAAAATTTCCGTGGGGATAAACCGAGTCAACATCCGGGGTAGCCGCGCCGTTACGCCCTTCGCCTCATGGTTCAGGGTTTGAATCGCCGGATGCTCATAGAGCCGATTCGCAATTTGGTGGGCTTCCTGAAATTGCCGCGTGTCATTGCCGCTGAGAAACCCTTCGATGGATTCCTTTAGGTGAACCGCTCGCCACTGGAGGATCGTGCTGAGCAATTCCTGGAGTTCTGAGGCCAGCAGGCTAAAGGTGAGATAGATGAACACCAAACCAATGGCAATGTCGATCGCAATGGGCAGATTCATGGCCACCAAAAAATAAGCAGGGCGCGGGACTCACCATTTATAGCCTGCGGAGATTAATTTTGCGCAGGGGAGCAGAATTTGTTCTCTCATGGGGGTTTATTCCCCATTTGATAGGTTTTGTAGGCTAAATCAGGGAAAGGCTGGCTAAAAAGCGAGTCAAAGCCATAGTCATCCCGTTGAGTTGGGCAACCTAAGAGTAATGCGAAACCGTCATTCTCCTCGTTCGAGCTTTTGTATCCATGTTGATGACCGATAGCAATGCTCATCTGCAAACGCAACTCCAGGACCGCAACGCCGTCCTGGAAGCGGAAGTGGAAGCCCTGAGAATGCAGCTTAAAAATACCGAGGCAACACTGCTACAGCGGGAAAAAATGGCGGCCCTCGGAGAACTCATGGCAGGAACTGCCCACGAGATCAATACGCCGCTCGGGGCCATTCAGGCCTCAATTTGGAATATTCACAAGTCTTTGGAGCGATCGCTGAGCTACCTGCCTCAAGTCTTTGATCAGCTCTCCCCAGAATTGCGTAGCGAATTCCAACAGCTTTTAGATTGGTCCCAGACCGTTAAGGAACCAGAATCCTCGCGGGAAGAACGCAAGCTGAGACGAAAAATTCGCCAGTCCCTAGAAGATTTGGGGGTGGGCGAAGCGGATAACCTGGCCCTCACCCTCGGCCAAATGGGCATTGTTCAAGCACTCGACCCGATTTACGGGCTACTCCAAAGCAGCCAGGCCACGTTTGCGGTGGAGACGGTCTACAACATCGCAGCCCTCAAAAGCAACAGCGAGAATATTAAAATCGCGGCAGAGCGTGCCAATCGGATTGTCAGCGCCCTCAAAGGCTACGCTCGCAAAGGCGATACGGAGAAGAAGATTCTAGCCAATATCGGCGAAGGCATCGACATCGCCCTCACCCTTCACCACAACCAAATCAAGCACGACATTGAGCTGATCAAGCAGTACGGCGATGTTCCCGAAATCCTTTGCCATCCCGAAGAACTCCTGCAGGTGTGGGGCAATTTGATTGGCAACGCCCTGCAAGCCATGGGGGGCAAGGGCACGTTAGAAATTGTCCTCGACAGAACGGAGGAGGATTTGGTCGTCTGTGTCACGGATTCTGGCCCCGGCATCTCCGCCGAAAATCAGGCCAAAATCTTTGACCCATTCTTCACCACCAAACCCTCCGGTGAAGGATGTGGGTTGGGCCTCTCCATCGTGACCAAAATCTTGGATAAACATAAGGGCCGTGTGGAGATTGCAAGTCAGCCGGGAAAAACGCAGTTCACTGTGTCTCTCCCGCTGGGAGATGCGAATGGGAAGGGGCTGTCCCCCGAGTCTTTAAGTGGTGCCTAATCTCCCAGTCAGTTTTCCTGTATTTCAGCTTGTACGCATCAGCGTACAAGCCGACAGAATACCAACCGCGACAACGCTCAAAGTAGTTATTCACCCTGGGCTGGAGAGGCACGATGCGTAAAGGCGCAATTGTCTGTATTGATGACGAACGATCCGTTCTGCTGAGCTTGAGAGATCAGCTGGGCTGGATCGTCGAGGGCGACTACGCAGTTGAGTTGGCCGAGAATGGTGAAGAGGCACTGGCCCTGCTCGAAGAATTGGAAGAGGATGAGATTCCCGTTCCTTTGGTCATTTGCGACCAGATGATGCCAGAGATTCGCGGTGTCGATCTCCTGGAAAAAATTCATGGGCAGTATCCCAACACGCTGAAAATTCTCTTGACGGGCATTGCGGATCTCGATGAAATCGTTCGCGCGGTCAACTGTGCCAATCTCTATCGTTATATTCCTAAGCCCTGGGACCAGGCCGACCTAGAACTCACCGTTCGTGAGGCACTGCGTAGCTATGAACGGGATAACCTCCTGGAGGAGCAAAACGCGATCCTTCAACGGGAGATTGGGGAGCGACGTCAGGCTGAGGAATTGCTGCGGGAAAGCGAGGCAAAGCTTGAAAGCATTCTCAATTCTCTAGAGGACGTGATCTGGTCCGCTTCGGTGGATACCCAGGAGCTGTCCTATCTCAATCCAGCTGCAGAATTGGTCTATGGCCGCGATCGCCAGGTCTTCCTTGACGATCCCAGCCTTTGGAAAGACGGCGTTATTTATCCCGATGATCGGCCCACGCGGCAACAGTTTTTCCAGCGTTTGCTCGAAGCGGGTAGCCTCAGCGCGGAATATCGGATTTTGCGCCCCGACGGTGAGGTGCGATGGCTGAGCGATCGCGCCCGCGTGATCCGAAACGACGAAGGCGAAGCCTGCCGCATCGACGGCATCATCTACGACATCACCGAACGGCGGCGGGCGGAAGACAAACTCGCCCATGATGCCCTGCATGATGCCCTCACCGGACTGCCCAACCGCACATTGCTCATGCAGCGTGTTGAGGCTCTGCGCCAGAAAACCCAGGACAATCCGAATTATCACTTTGCGGTGCTATTCATTGACCTCGATCGTTTCAAACTGGTCAACGATAGTCTTGGCCATGCCAGCGGCGATCGGTTTTTAATCGCCATTTCTGAACAGCTACGTCACTGTACCCGTGCCTCAGACATGGTGGCACGGCTGGGCGGCGATGAGTTTACGATTCTGTTGGACGGCATTAATGACGTCAAAGATGCGATTAATATCGCAGAACGGGTCCTAACACGTCTGGCAAAGCCGCTGCGACTGGACGATCGCCATCTCTTCACAGGGGCCAGCATTGGCATTGTGGTCAGCTCTCCCAGCTATAAGAGCGGCACGGACATGATGCGCGACGCCGATATCGCTATGTATCGCGCCAAGGCCAGCGGCAAGGGCTGCTATGCCATCTTTGACCAGAACATGCATGCCGAGACCCTGAAGCTGATTCAGGTCGAGAACGATCTGCGCATTGCCATTCAGCAACAGCAGCTGCTGCTGCACTATCAACCCATTGTTGATCTCCAGACTGGACAACTCGCTGGATTCGAGGCGTTGGTTCGCTGGCAACACCCTGAACAGGGCCTGATTAATCCCGATGAATTTATCCCCATTGCCGAGGACACCGGGCTGATTGTGCCCTTGGGCGAATGGGTCCTGCGGGAAGCCTGCCGTCAGATCAGTGAGTGGAACCTCTACCGGCCCGAGGATAACCCGCTGTTGATCAGCGTTAACCTCGCTGTGCACCAACTCAAAGAGCCCAATCTGATCAAGATGATTGAGCAGATTTTGACCGAGACGGGCCTCAACAGCCACTGTCTCAAGCTAGAGTTGACCGAAAGCATGCTGGTGGAAAATGTCGAGTCGATTATTAAGACGTTGACTTACCTACGCGGGCGCCATATTCAGTTCAGCATTGACGATTTTGGCACCGGCTATTCTTCCCTCAGCTATCTGCACCGTTTCCCCGTCAGTACGCTCAAGATCGATCGTGCCTTCATCAGCTTGATGGAGAAGGACTCAGAGAATTTTGAAATTGTCCGCGCCATCTGCACCCTGGCCCACAGTCTGGGCATGAAGGTTGTTGCGGAAGGCATTGAACGCCCTGGACAGATTGAGCAACTGAAATCCCTGGGCTGTGAGCTAGGCCAAGGCTTCTACTTCTCCCGTCCGATTAATGCTGAGAAAGCCCTACAGTTGTTGGCTGAAACCCACAGCATCTCCATTCCTCGGGCCGCCAGCGACATGCAACCAGGACGGCGGCAGATCATCAGTCGAGAAGACCCTACAGCGCCTCAAATAGAGCCTCACCCAGAGCCTCAAATAGAGCCAGAGCATGACCAACCCCAGGGCAACTTTCTGCAGCCCACAACCTAACGTTAGCGAGCCCCAAAAGCTATAGTTGAGGCGGAAAGAAGGGGGTGCTGCGGAAGCAGTCCCGTTCTTGGTCAAATTCGCCCTACTCTCCCCCAACATGTCGCGATCCCCGCGTGCTTCCCTTTGGCAACCTCGTTCACTTCAGGTGTTGGTACATCTGGAGTCGATTTTGCTTAGCATTGTGATGTTCGCGTCCTTCTCTCCGCTTACCCCTCGCCCTCGGCAACTGCGATCGCTCCCCCCCGGTTTCATTCGCCTCGGCGAGTTTCCCTTTCCCATTGTGATTTCGGTGGGAGCCATCCTCTGTATCACAGTCCTCGGTGTTATGGGGCGACGTCTGCCCCGGGGCATTGCCCTCAAGATTCTTTATACCCTGCTTGGATTTGGTCTCAGTTGGCTGGCTATTCTTCTCGGGGGGCGTGGTTTGGTCATATTTCCTCCCCTACTGCTCATCGTCGTCATTCGGGGGTGTCTGCTGTTTTCCTGGCCCGGTCGCTTGACCGTTGCGGCAGGTGCGTTCAGTTCCTTTGTTCTCATGCAGAGCATGGCCCTGATGCTGCTCAAGCCGCTGGGGGTTGGCTTAGCCGAATTGGGTCGAATGCCCCGGCGTCCTATCAGTCCGGAAGCGGCAGAGCGACTGTTTCAAACCCGGCTCAATGCTTCGTTCAATGCGACGTTGCTGTTTGCCTTGGTTCTGGGCTTTGTGCTGTTGATGGTGGGAACATTGCTGAATGAAAAACGCAGTCGCGATCGCCTCGCCCAGGCCAATCAAAAACTTCGTCGCTATGCTCTCCTGGCCGAGGACCAGGCCACCCTCCAGGAGCGCAACCGCATTGCCCGGGAGATGCATGATTCTGTGGGGCACTCACTCACAGCCCAAAGTATTCAGCTCGAAAATGTGGCCTTGCTACTGCGTAAAGACCTTGACCAAGCCGAAACTCGCCTCCAGCAGGCGCGACAGCTCGGCAAGGAAGCCCTCAGAAATGTGCGCCAGTCCGTGGCAACGTTGCGATCGCATCCTCTCCAAGGCAAAACCCTAACCACAGCCCTCCAGCAGCTCATTGATGAATTCCAGCGCAACACTCAAATTGAAATTGCTCTTCGCGGAGAATTTGAGAGGAATGGGGAACTTCAACCGCCTTCTGCGGTTCTGGATCTACCATCCGAGATCAAAACAGCACTTTATCGTGTGGTGCAAGAAGGGCTAACCAATATCACCAAACACAGCCAGGCGACGACCGTCGTCCTTGACTTACGCGCCACAGCAACGGGTCTGCAACTCTTGTTGAGCGATAATGGGGTGGGGTTTGACCCCAGCCTGAACACCACCGGGTTTGGTCTCCAAAGCATGGCAGAACGCGTCCGAGCCATTGGTGGAACCTTTCAGTTGACAAGCCAACCGGGCGAGGGCAGCCAAGTTCAAGTTGATATCCCATTGATGCATTGAAGGAGACAATCCCGTGACTGAAACGACCCCTGCCATGATGGTGATCAAGCTGCTGCTTGTGGATGACCAAGGCATTATTCGAGAAGGATTGCGCAACCTGCTCAATGCCCAGGGGGATTTGGAGGTCGTCGGAGAAGCAGGCAATGGTCAGGAGGCGGTGAAGCAGGCGATCGCGCTCCAGCCCGATGTCATTTTGATGGATGTGCGCATGCCAATCATGGATGGGGTAGCCGCCACGGGAGAAATCAGCCACAAACTTCCCAGCGCCAAGGTCTTGGTCCTAACAACCTTTGACGACGATGACTACATTGCTCGGGCGATGCAGCAGGGAGCCAAGGGGTACTTGCTCAAGGACACCCCTTCGGACGAGATTGCCGTGGCGATTCGTGCCGTTCACAAGGGCTACACCCAAATGGGGCCTGGTCTACTCGAAAAAATGATGGCCAATCCAGCCCAGACCCAAGCGCCAGCCGTGCCGGAGCTTCCCCCCGAGATTGAACAGCTCACTCCCCGAGAGCGGGAGGTGTTGCAGCTCATTGCCCAGGGTTACAGTAATCGGGAGATCGCCGAGACGCTCTATATTGCAGAGCGGACAGTGAAAAATCACGTCAATAAAATTCTGGGACAGTTGGGCGTGCGCGATCGTACCCAAGCCGCCATCATGGCCAATCGCTATTCAGTTTAAAAAAATTTCTGGAAAGGAACAGAACCTGCCCAGAAAGGTATTGTTTTGCAAAAAAATCGGTGGCTTGATGAGCCACCGATTAAATCATTTGTTGAAATTACAAGTTGAAACTGAGCGTTCAAATCAAGCAATCAGTACGCTCAACAACCAAACTTACAGATCAGCCAACACTTCGCGAGCTGCCGCGATCGTCTTGTCGATGTCCTCTTCCGTGTGGGCAATGGACGTAAAGCCCGCCTCAAACTGAGAAGGCGCCAGGTAAATACCCCGCTCCAACATGCCCCGGTGATAGCGGCTGAACTTTTGCAGATCAGACTTCTTGGCGTCGTCGTAGTTATGTACCGGCCCTTCGGTGAAGAACATGCCAAACATGCCGCTGACGTGACCGCCGCAAACCGCGTGACCCGTCTCCTGCGCTGCGGTCAACAATCCGGTAATCAAACGCTCGGTGATCTTGTCCAGGTACTCATACACACCGGGCTTGCGCAGCAATTCCAGTGTCTTGATCCCCGCCGTCATCGCCAAGGGATTGCCCGAGAGCGTACCCGCCTGGTACATGGGACCCGCCGGAGCCACCATGGCCATGATTTCCTTCTTGCCGCCGTAGGCTCCCACCGGCAGACCACCACCGATGATCTTGCCCAGGGTGGTCAGGTCAGGCGTGACGCCCAGCTTGGCCTGAACCCCACCGTAGGAAATGCGGAAGCCGGTCATGACTTCGTCAAACACCAGCAACGCACCGTGCTCGGTGGTTAGCTCACGCAGCCCTTCCAGGAAGCCTGCATCGGGAACGATGAAACCAGAGTTACCGACGATGGACTCCAGAATTACGCCGGAAATTTCACCGGGATTCTCTTCGAAGAGTTTTTTGACGGCTTCCAGGTCATTGTAAGGAGCCGTCAACGTGTCGGCCGTTGTGGTTTTGGGGACACCCGGAGAGTCGGGCAGACCCAGCGTTGCCACACCGGAACCCGCCTTGACCAAGAACATATCCGCGTGGCCGTGGTAGCAGCCTTCGAACTTGATCACCTTGTCACGACCGGTGTAGGCCCGCATCAAACGAAGCACGGCCATGCAGGCTTCGGTGCCAGAGTTGACGAAACGGACCATCTCGATGCTGGGTACCGCATCGATGACCATTTCAGCCAGGACATTTTCCAGGGCACAGGGAGCGCCAAAGCTGGTGCCCTTTTCAGCCGCTTCCTGGATGGCCTTGATGACCTCAGGATTGGCATGGCCGGTGATGGCGGGTCCCCAGGTACCGACATAGTCGATGTACTGGTTCTCATCCACGTCCCAGGCATAGGCTCCCTTCACGCGATCGAAGACCACAGGCTGTCCGCCCACAGACTTGAATGCGCGCACAGGGGAACTCACGCCACCGGGCATGAGGTCCTGGGCAGCAGTGAAGATTTGCTCTGAACGGCTTGTCTTTAAAGGCGTAGAAACCAATGTTGTCTTCCTCTTTTTCAAAGCAGCGGCCCACACTGAGGTTAAGCAATGGGGCCGAATTTCGTATTTGATAGTTCCTTAATTATCCTAAACAAGGGGCGTTTCGCGCATTCACATTCCTCAACGTAAACAATTTGCAATGGGAGCCCTTGGTCAAGCCTATTCACGGAGATAGTCAAAGAGTTGAGCAGTGGTGATCTGAAACGACTGGGCAAATTCTGGTACTGGAAGGTAAACCACGTCTGGCTGCGGCTCTGATTCGGTTTCAAACACGGCAATGCGATTGTCTGCAAAGTAGACGAAGATCAGCCGTTCATCTGGATCAATGAGCCACCCCATCTGAGTGCCGTGGCTCAAGCAGTGAAGAATGTTGAGAACGACCTTGGTTTGGCTTTGTCCTGGGGAGAGGATTTCGATGGTCCAATCCGGGGCGATCGCAAACTGGTTTTCAACATTTCCGGCTTCATCACGAGGAATATTCCCCCAGAGGAAAACACTCAAATCAGGAACAATAGAGCGCCTACCAAACGTACAACGCAGCTCTGAGTAGGCCCTCGCAATCCGTTGGCGTTTCAGGGCGTGATTAATATCGCCACCGAGGTCAAGCTGAATGGTGCTGTGCTTTCCCTGGGGCATGGGCTTTTGAATGATTTGACCGCCGATGAATTCGCTGGCGGGTTTGGTTTCCGGTAATGCCAGGAATTCTTCGAGGGTGATGGGTTTGCGGGGAGCTTGAACCATAGGTTTCGCGGAGATAGCTCTGCTCTCACTCTAGCCTGGTTATTGCATTCGGTTGCTAATCTTCTAACCAACCAAAGACTTGGCCAACGGTGAGCTGGACAGCATTGGCAAAGTCGGGGACCGGTAGAGACGCTTGGGGATCTTCAAAAATGGCGACAGTGCAATTGCTGCCTAAGCCCCCAGATAAATCGCTTCCATAGACAAAAATCGACTCCTCCTCTGGATCAATCAACCATCCCATCTGCGTGCCATGGTCGAGGCAGTGCAGGATGTTGCGGACAACCTTAGTCTGGTTCTGATTCGGAGACAGGATTTCAATGGTCCAGTCAGGGGCAATGAGAAACTGGTTGGCAATTTTTCCATCTTCACCCCGCTGGATACGCTCCCAGGTGAAAACTGTTGCATCTGGGACAATAGAGCGGCCACCAAACGTACAGCGAAGTTCGGGAAAAGCTCTGGCGATGCGCTCGGGTCTAAGCGTGAAATTGACCGCAGGAACAAAGTCTCCTTGTATGGCGCTGTGCTTTCCCTGGGGCATGGGCTTTTGAATGATTTGGCCGCCGATGAACTCGCTGGCGGGCTTGGTTTCCGGCAGCTCTAAGAATTCTTGGAGGGTGATGGGTTTGCGGGGAGCTTGAACCATAGGTTGCGCGAAGATAGCTCTAGATTCAGTCTAGCTTGGTGGCGCTTGGGCTGCGCCGCACTGCTTGCAGTAGGGCAAGTGCTTATAGGTCGGTTCGTGACAGCTCAGGCAGTCAGTGAGCTGATGATAACCACAGTGAGGACAGTGATCATCGTGGGGGCCTAGGCGTTTGGCACAGCGGATACAGCGGTTTTTCTGCACACGATTGGCGGCCTGAATTTTAGGATTGAAGACAAAGCGCTGGAAGAAGCGGATGAGACCAAAGCCGACCAGTGGAATGGTCAAAATCGCGGCATAGCGGACGAGGAAGATCAGCCCCTGGGCCAGTTCCCAGACAATATCTGCGATCGCCGCAAACACCGCCCCAAACTGCAGCAGTTCAAACACCTTAAAGACAAAGGGCACAAAGAACACAACCAGCAAATGCCAGCTAATCAGCGCCGCTAGACCATAGCCTCGCCGCTGGCAGGTGCGATGGATCCAAAAGGCCAGCGCCATGAGGGGCAGCAAAAATGCCGTCTGCATGCCGAGCTGAATCGTGGGGTGCCAAAACTGCGATCGCCGGTAGGACGTTTCTAGCGGTTGCCACTGCTGGTCGTCTTGCAAGAAGTCCAAAAACGCGACACTCTCGGGCTGCCCTAGGATCTGCTGTTCGAGCGCTTTGGTCTCTTGCTTAAGTGCCGAAATCTTGCTGTCATTATCCGCAAGCGTTTGCTTCGCTTGCGAGGCTGCCACTGCATTGATGGACCGTTCAGAAGACTGACCAGCGATTTCCTCTAGCAGGGTTGAGTCGTACTGGCTACGGATTTGAGCATTAGAGGATTCAAGCTGTTGAATCTGAGACTGCTTTTGATTGATTTGTTCTTGAAAAGACTTGGCGCTAGAGGTCGCGATCTGATCGTGCAGAGCAGCGTAGTTCAAGCAGGTCTCTGCAACCTGACCCAGATGGATAGCATTGCTTTGGCGAAACTGTTGCTCTAGTGTTGTTGCAGCATCAGATCCGAGAGGAGGAGAATAAAGCTGTGGCTCTAGGGCATTGCGCAGAATATTGATATCTCGGCTATCCGGTTTGTCCTGGCGATACCGCTGCCATTCGCTGTGGCAGGGGTGAGCAGTGCTAGGGCTCATCGGCCATTGGGCAATCTCGTTCAGTCCTTGAAAGGTATTGAACAGAATGAATAGGTCAATCAGGATAATGACAATTAAACTGACTTTATTGAGCGGTTCATTGTTGACTTGACGAGAATTTTGAGAAAAGCGAGAAAATATTCGGTGGAGAGAAGTCAGCATAACAATTGTATTCGCACCTAGAGCAACGAATGGATGACCATTACTGAGTTGGGATTTGGGATTAGCTTTTGGGGTGATGCTTGGGGGAATGCAGGGGCGATCGCATCTAGATTTGGGGCCTAACTCAGTTCAAGTCTAGGGAGTCGATGGGTTCGCGAGGGGTCCGCAGTAGACAGAATCGCATCCGTCTGTGGCAAGTAACCCACGAGGGTACCAAGACGTTGATAGTTTCAGCGAGCGATTAAGTCGTTGCGTTTTCTAGAGAATGTAGCCTGTTTTTGCTTGCTCAGCGTAGGCAAGGACAATAGGATTTTTTGTTGTAGGAGCATGTATCCACTGCCACAAAATTTCTGAGGCATGAGGCACGTCCGTAACCCAATGACCCAAACCATGGATTGCAGAGACGATACAGTTGTCATTCTCGAGCTGCATAGCGCTGGACATGACATCGAGAGCTGCCGACACCATCGCAGGTGAAGCGTTGTCCGGACGGAGGATGAATATGTCCCAAAGCATGTAGCAGAGATAGCTAATCCCACTGTCGATGTGATCATTGCCAATATCTTGAACGGGAGCCAGGCAGTAACGCTCGAAATAGTTCTTGTATAAGCCTTCAAGCCTCTGAATTCCGAGAACCCGCCGCCGTGCCTCGCCGTCCGCTCTGGTGTAGCAGAAGCAAATATTGCTGCAAGCAATTGAATAAATTAGTCGCAGTCCAATTCCAATCTGCTCCGAGCTGAATAGCGTATGAATCTCTGGATCTGAAAGGGCGCGATCGACATGATCAAAGTTTTCGTTTGGTGTAACCGCGTAGGTTTCTGGCAGCAGATCGAGCATCACTGGGTCCGACCCAGCGGGTTGCCCGAAGACGTCATCACGCCAATTTACATATCTCATTGGTGGTGCCAAACAGTGGACTCGAACGTGAGCAGCAAGGGAAGAGTATTCTGAGTACTGGACGTTTTTCGTATTGCAACAGGTTTTGTCATGTCTGGTTCTGCTTCGGGTTCATCGCTCGCCGTCCCTGTGGACGACATTCGCTACAACGACCAGGGCCTAGTGCCCGCGATCGCCCAAGACCATCTCGACGGCACCGTCCTGATGATGGCCTGGATGAACAAAGACGCCCTACAAAAAACAATCGAAACCGGCGAAGCCCACTACTGGAGCCGCTCCCGCCAAGAACTTTGGCACAAGGGAGCCACCTCCGGCCATTTCCAAAAAGTTCAGGGGATCCGCTACGACTGCGATAGCGATGCCCTGCTGCTCACCATCGATCAAATCGGCGACATCGCCTGCCACACCGGCGAACGCAGCTGCTTCCACCAGGTCGAGGGCGCCAAACAAGCCCCTCCCGGCGACATGCTCAGCCAGGTCTTTGCCGTCATCAAAGACCGCCGCGACAATCCCAACCCAGAATCCTACACCTGTAAGTTATTTGAAGGCGGCGACAATAAGATTCTCAAGAAAATTGGCGAAGAATCCGCCGAAGTCGTCATGGCCTGCAAAGACGATGCACCCGACGAAATTGCCGGAGAAGTCGCAGACTTGATGTACCACGCCATGGTCGCGATCGCCCACCACAACGTTGACCTCCGCGACGTCTACGCTAAACTTGCCTCCCGACGGAAGTAGGGAAAATTGAGAATGCAGAATTGAGAATGCAGAATGTAGAGCTCTCAAATGCTAACCCTCCCATCTCGTCCCCTCGCCTCCCCCCAACACTCCCCAACCTCCAACAAAAAGCCCTCCAATCACGGGGGGCGTGGGGGAGTTAGGACCCCACAACGCGGGGGCACGGGGGAGAAGTCCCCCGAATCCGCAGCACCGCTGCCCAGAAATCTCCAAACCCACAAAAAAGCGGACCCAGCCAAAAGCCGAGCCCACCTAGAGATTCGAAAGGACCAGTCTTCAGATCCTTAAAAATCTC
>CALIJJ010000034.1 GCA_938017515.1 uncultured Pseudanabaenaceae cyanobacterium | reverse complement strand
ATCCGGTGGTGTGTTCCAGTGAAGTGATGATGTTGGGTGCATTTTATAGGGGTGAGTTGCCATGGCTGTGACAGGGTATCTCTCTGATTTTTCGTTGTCGGAATTATTCAAACTGCTCGGTCAGGGACGCCGCACAGGGTTATTGACGATTTGTTGTTCCCAGACCATGGGCGAGTCAGTAATGGTCGGCGAGCAGATGGTGGATGAACTGCTTCCTCATCCGTTGTCTGGCGCTCCTGCATTGGACGCTGACGCAAAGCCTGTCGTCGCTCCCGCTGAATCGCCTGGCTATTCCATGGGTCCTGCGAACGCTGTTGGCCCTGGCAACTCTGTTAGCCCTGGTAACTCCGTTGCCTCTAGTGGAACGGTTGATGCCCGACCCCGCCACTTGATTTGGTTTTATGAAGGGCGAATCGTTGCCTATGTGAGTCGCCAGGGAAAACAGCTCTCTTCGTTGGGCGATCGCCTCCATCAGCTCAGTGAATCCGGTGAACGGGCGATCGCAAAAATGCAGCGGCTCAGACCCGAACAGGTACCTCTCGGCCAGTGGCTTCAATCCCAAGGCGTGCTTCAGACCGAACAAATCCAGCAGCTCTTCCGCGAGCAGGTGATTCAGCCCATCACTCAATTGCTGACCTTGCGGAATGGCGCATTTTGTTTTCAGCGTCAGGCTCGTCTCCCCTTGACTGAAATGACAGGGCTCAGCATTCCCCCCGTCGCGGTGACGCTTGTCGGCCTGCGCAAACTTCCACTTGGATCAGCCCTCAGCAACCAGGTCGCAGACCTCCAGCTCCCCGATACCAAGACAGCGCTGATCAGCCGCTGTGGATCACCGGTGGCGCTTCAACTCACTGATTTGGAGCTGAACGTTTGGGAGGCCGCCAATGGCAATCGCACGCTGACCTCCATCGGACGAAAGCTAAAAACGCCACTGCCCGAGGTTCTGGCAGTGGCGTTTCGGCTCAACCGGGCTGGGCTCCTCGATTGGTCGGACACTGCTTTCCTGGGCTTGGCACCGGGGCGGCTGAAGAGCAGTTTCCGGCGTCCCTGGCTACCGTCTGTGCTGTCGGCTATTGGCCGAGCTGAAGGGCGATCGCCGCTCGCTGCACCCCTTCCTCCGGCTGAGACTCATAACGACTTAGGGAGGCGGTTTTCAGGGTTCGGAATAGCGGCTGAGCCGTCAACTCCAGAACTCTGAGGAGCGGTATTTCCTCAGAGAGCAGGGTGCTATTCTCCTGCCAGTTGACATAGAAATAGCCTTGGTTTGTCTCCGGTAGCGGGGCAACGGCCTGCTTAAATTCCGCCGTTTGGGACAGGGGTTTGCCCTGGATAGTTTGGAGCACCTGCTCCATCGCATCTAGGGATGTCGCAAAAAGTTCGTAATGGTCAACCTGGGCGTGGATGCCTCGGACAAAGGCTCGAATCGCATTTGCTGCGGAGGCTTGATCACCTTCGGGGGTGAGGCTGGTCCAGGCCGTCACATCTCGATCCGCCAGGGTTAGCGCACCGATACTGTAGCCCTGAGACCGTGCGATTTCGTCCAAATGCTGGATACCGGCCTCGGCTTCAGGCGCATCGCGATCGACGACAAAAATCCAGTCCACACCGGAACTGCTGGGGGATTTGGGCTGATGAAGCTGACCGAGAGCGTATTCCCCCGTAACCCAAGGAAAAATCTCCTGGGTAATATCGATTTGCCAGTCTGCCTGAATGTGATCCAAGGCTCGATCGGTCAGGGTGCCCAGGGCAGGATAAGCCTTCAGGAGGGGTTGGGCACTTTGCCAAAACTCATCCAGATGATTGCTAGCAGCAACGGCAATACTGTCGCTAGGCAGATACTGAAAGATTTCTTTGGGGGAACCGCCGGGAACCGCCGTGGTGGGTGATGAGGTTTCAGCCATCGCGGGATCTGACGGAGCATTACCTGCCGGAGCATTACCTGACGACTCATTGGAGGATTGAGACGATGACGGTGTGCTGAGAAGCACGGTGTCTGCCAAAAGCCCTTGACGAGTGACGCCGAGTCCAAGGGCAAGGCCACGATAGCGGGGATCCGTTGCGGTATTCGCTGCCAACTCACTGGATGGGGACGCTTCCGTGAGCGCTCGATTGACGGCAAGGCCCTGATTTTCTAACCAGCCCCCCAGTTCTCCGAGGTTGGCATAGGCGAGAGCAAAACGATCGCGACTCAGGGTCTCAAGACTGCGCTGATAATCTTCGTCGCTGGCCAGGTTGAGCTCCGGCACCTGAACATTATTCACGGCATCACGGATGACCTTGGGGGTGTTGGCAAAGAGGATGAAGCGATCGCCCACCAAAGCACTGGCCACGGTCTTTTGGCCTTGCGCTTGTCCCTCCGGGCCCGGGGACGTGTCTCCGTAGATGAGCTTGACGCCGCTGACCTGCTCATAGTGCAGCTCCGTGCCATCGGCAGCCCGTCGCTGCCAGTAAACCTGTAAAAACTCGCGCGCCCGAGTGGAATTCTTGGCCGCCAAGGCGAGCAAATAGCCCGGCTGTTGACCGTTGCTGGGTTCCCGGTCCAAATCCAACGTCGTGACGGCCAGCGTGACTTCGTCACCGAGCCAAGGCCTGATGTCCTGTTCGTAGTCGAGATGGGCCGAATCGAGCAAGCCTTCCTCGAAGTTATCCAGATCGACCTGGGGAAGCTTGACGAGGCGATCCGGGTTCACCAGCAATGAGACAGCCAGGGGCGATCGCCGGGGCACAAAGATGGCAGTCGTGGGGGCACCATCGCCTCCCCCCATGGACGAGAGGCCCAGCATCGATAGTGGTCCCTGCACACCAAACCACAGGAGCCCAAGGCCGAGCACAAGAGCAGCAGCGGCAATCAGCAGCGAACGAGGACGGGACGTAATAGAACCCATGGAACCACCTGTAGAGGACCACTCGGCTGAGGAGCAAGTCCCATATTACGGTGTTTCTCAGCCAAACAGGTCCGGTGTTAAAACCGTGTCACCAAACGTTTCCCAACGCTCTATCGGCGATCGCTCAGGACTGCGGTTTGCCGACCAGCCGTTGCTGCATCAACTGTCTTCACGGTAATCACCTGGGGCGGTGTTGCATCCGGAGGATAGAGAAAGTCGAGACGGACCACGCGTCGTTCGCCGGGCTTGAGGTCTAGGAAAACCAGGGGCTTACCCTGTTCACCTCGGTTTTGGACGAGGTGGACGTAGCGGGTTTGCAATTGGTCACTATCATCGATGTAGCGCAATCGCACGGTGCCCCGGAAGAAAACTTTCTTCTTGGGCGTTTTCATAAACCGCAGCCCACCGAGCGCTTCATCGTTCTTCAGCGGTGTCTGAATGGCAATACCAACGGTTTGATTTTGCTTGCGCGGATTGCCCAGGGGCAGCAACAGGTTGTACTCCACGCCATAGTTGCCGTGGGCCGCGTAGGCGGAGTCGGGATAGCGAGCCAGCATCGGCGCACTCTGGATTTGCCCGGTCCCTAGGGTTCCCTTGGGCAACATACTCAGACCGTAGGAAAACTCTGAGCCTTCCTGGGGAATCGTGAGGTAGCTGGTTTCAGGATCATCCGTGATACGAGCACGCCAGCGAGATCCCTTGGCAACGCCAGAAACGCGACTAAAGATAATGTCCTGGGGAGGTGTTCCAGGAGGGCTCGCAGCATGGTCTCGGGGGGTAACGAGGCTGCCATTGAGCGCCAGATTTTCCCAATCCTGCATGCTGGGGGTTCGCTCCCGACCGTTAGCGTCTAGGGGCGCGCGCAGGGCCATGTTAGCCATGTAAATCGGCCCATTGCTCCACATGCGGGCGATGGTGGAACGTCCATTGGAAGAAGGCGTCACCGTTCCCACAGGAATGGGGAGATTCATCAGCATGTAACTGCGCTTGGGCGGAATCCGAATCACGGAAGGCCACAGACCTTGGCGACGACCTCGAAGAATTTCTCCGGTGATGCGGCTGCCAGGACCGGAGTAAACGCGGCCGATGGGGTCTTCGATGTAGGGCGCCAGGGGAATATAGAGCGCATCGGGGCGGGTCATGTAGGTGGATGCCTGGAGCACTTCGACCTTGACCGTTTTATCGCTGGGATTATGCAGCAACATGCCCTGGAACAGCGTGCGGGTTTGGGCTTTCGTCTTCGCCTTGGTGACGTGGTGGGTGAAGATGTCGAACCGACCTTCAAAGGGATAGTTGAGGTGCGCTTCGGGATGACGTTTACCCTTGGCAGGGAAGGTGGAAAGCAAAATCCCTTCCCCGCGAATAATCTCAGGGTTGTTGCTGTTGAACATGGGCACCGCATCCAGGGAGCCCGGCAAAGGACGAACGTCCTGACGCTGCAAAAACTCGCCGGGAACCCGCGAGTAGGAGAGGCTGGCAGTGGCATTGCCGACCTGGGCAAGCGTCTCAGAGGCTGGCGTCGCGATCGCGGTGGAGACAGGCGCGAGGGATTCCGAGGTGAGAGGCACCTCAACCGCAGGCAACCCAGATGTGGCCAAACCAGAGAGACCAAAGGTGGGCAGAAAAGACAGGAGAGACAACAGGGGGAACATCATGGCAACGGGGCAGCAACCTCTGAGACAGGTGATTGGGACATGGAATGGCGGATCGGTAACGATCCATCACGACCGGGAAGGGAGCTGATAGAGAATCTGCTGAAAATCCTGGCGAAGGTCCGCTTGATTTTCAGGGGTCAGGCATGGAACGTGAACAAAGAGCGGCATGGGATTTGCCAGCACCTGTGACGATGCCCGTTGTTCGGAATACTGCTCCACCGTTCTCCAAAATTGCTTCAGGAGTGCGTGGTAGATTCCGTTACAGACAAATGCCCCTGCATCAAAGCTCAGTTCCGTACGATTCAACTGTTTTCGAATAGAAGACAGGTGAATCAGGGAAATCGGCGTCCAGAGCTGCCCTTGGGCATGGGTGGCTCGCACCTCAAGGCCCAGGACTTGGCGACGCTCTGCCATGCCACAACAAATGACGTACTTTGGCTGGTATTGTTCGATTTCACACTTGATCCGAGCATAGGCCGTCTCCGTACAGACTGGCAGCTGATGGAGCACACGGCTATGGGGAGGCAGTACAGATTTTGCTTCGAGTTGCCGCAGCAAATCATCGGAAGCGTTGGATGTCTGGTGGGGGAGCCAGGTGGTGAAGGTGGTGATTAAAATCCGATCTTCTTTACTCATAATTCCCAGGGCTCCAACAAATTTCGACGACCCCGATAAATTAGTTTCAGGGATGAGACGGGACTTTTGAAAGGGTCACTTGACGGAAGTATCGGAGAGTGTGCCCGAATGGTGACGTAGGATTAGGAAAGGAATGGCTACTTTTGCTCTAAGCCCTGAGCCGTGGCAGCCTAAACCTTTGGCGGCATCCGTACAGTCTTTGTACATCGCCCCCGACAGCCCCATTTTTTTCAGAAACCATGACTGCGACCCAAACGGCTCCCCGCATTGCTGTTGTTGATTACGACATGGGAAATTTGCACTCCGCCTGCAAGGGCCTCAAGATGGCGGGGGCAGACACGTTAATCACGGATGATCCTGAACAAATGGCATCGGCGGATGCTTTGGTGCTGCCGGGCGTCGGCGCCTTTGACCCGGCAATGCAGCATTTGCGCGATCGCGATTTGGTTGAACCTCTGCGCACCATCGCAGCGAGCGGCAAGCCCTTTCTTGGCATCTGTGTGGGCATGCAGCTCCTCTTCGAGGGGAGTGAGGAGGGCACCGAGCCCGGCATTGGAATGGTACCGGGGATGGTCCGGCGCTTTCGCTCGGAACCCGACATTACAATCCCCCATATGGGCTGGAATCAGCTAGAGCTGGCTCAGTCAGACTGTGCCTTGATGGCCGGTCTCGCGGAGCAATCCTGGGTTTATTTCGTACATTCTTACTACACCGACCCAACCGATAAAACGTGGAATGCTGCGACGGTGACCCACGGGAGTCAAACCGTGACGGCAGCGATCGCCCGGGGCAACGTGATGGCCACCCAGTTCCACCCTGAAAAATCCTCCAAAGCGGGGCTGCAACTCCTGGCCAACTTTGTCTCCGTTGCCGCCCAGCATGCAGCGGGTCAGCCAAGCTTGGCAGCCTGAGCCTGGACTCCAGACAAACGGGAAAGACCATGGCGCTGCGTATCTACGGCAATCGACAACTCCAGACACCACCGGGACAACTGTCCAGACCGACCCTAGGACGGGTGCGCGAAGCGTTGTTCAACATATGGCAGGGTGAGATCGACGGGTGCGCCTGGCTTGACCTCTGTGCGGGGAGCGGGGCCATGGGAGCGGAGGCGCTGTGTCGAGGGGCAGCAGTAGTCGTTGGCATCGAGCAAGCATCACCGGCCTTAAAGGTCATGGAAGCCAACTGGCAAAAGGTGGCGCGTCCGGAACAGCGGGTTGAAATCCTGCGAGGTCATGTGCTGAAGCGGCTGCCCCCCCTGGCCGGACGACAGTTCGATCGCATTTACTTTGACCCCCCCTACGACAGCGATCTCTATGGGCCCGTGCTGGCGGCGATCGCCCACCACCGCCTCCTGAAAGCCGATGGTGTCATCGCTGTGGAGCATCGCCGGGGCGACGCCCCTCTACTAACACCGATGCTGGAGGCGGTGCGAACCAAAACCTACGGTCGCACCGAACTCACCTTTTGCGAATGGCGGGCTTGATCGCGAACGCGCGCTCCCGCTGCGATGGCACATCACGATTGAATATCAGCGCCAACCCAATTCAAAACCAGCTCAATTCAAGACAAACGCAATTCAAGACAAACCAAATTCAAAATAAACGAAGCGGGGAACATGCAGTGCATGTTCCCCGCTTTGTTTATTGCAATGGGCTGAATATCAGGGCTGAACGTCAATTGACCAGCCGTACCCACCAAATGACCATCTAGTCTTGGCCATTAACGAGAGGCTAAGCACCCAATTTAGGCGTCAAGCTGGTTGCCACGACGGTACTGGAGATAAGCCGCCACGAAAAGGCCTGCGAGGGTCACGGGAACCAGTCCAAGAACAATGCCGCTTAGTAACGGTTCAACCATGGGTGAAAGACTCCTGTTAAGTATGCTTGATTATTAAGATGAGTGTAGCTTCTGACTGCTTTGGAAACAACAGCCGAGGTCTCTGCAACGCTGCATGACCAATCGGGGTGAGGCCCTGTGGCGTCAGTAGTCTTAAGCGCACGCCCACCGTTGGTGCGTAAACCTGTGGAAATGCTTAAACTCTGGCAAATCCCCTTGAAGAATCGCGGCTGATGAGCAAAAGTAAAGATATGTAATAGATTGGATCTGTAGGCTCATCTTCACGTGACAAATCCTGTCCCTAATATCGAAGAAGCTGAGCTTCCCCTGCGACAGCTAATTGTCACCGCTTTATTGATTGGTGCAGCGATCGCCTTTTCCTTTTTTGGCGTTCATGCCATGGAAATGCGGGATCCCTACATTCAGCAGGTTCTGTCTGTGTCTGGTAGTCCCGCCCAGGGCCATGAGATTTTTCAGGTCAATTGTGCCGCTTGTCATGGAGTCGATGGGGATGGCGTTGTGGGCCCCAGTCTCAAGGCTGTCTCGGATCGCAAATCCCGCGTCGGGCTCATTCGGCAGGTCATCAGCGGCGAAACCCCTCCCATGCCTAAGTTTCAGCCCAGTCCCGAGGTGATGGCTGATTTGCTGGCCTATTTGGAAAGCCTAAAGTAAAAGCCTAAAGCCGTGGAATGACTCAGGAGAATTTAAGCCCGGCCGTGCTTTTCATTGCTTAGAATAATTCAGTGTCCCCAATTATTAGATCCTAGCCTTGGGATTTTCGATGTCATGAACAGCACTGACGCTAGGCATTTTGATAGTGCGCCGAAGCGGTTTTTGCGTCTCGCAACAAGCTTTTCACTCTGTTGCATTTTGGCTTGGAGCAGTTTGGGACTGTTGCCTGCCTGGGCCGATTCTGGGAGTGAGCGAGATGTCGTAAACGTTTCGGACAGTCATGCTGCTCTCGAAGCCATCCGCCCCTATGTCGAACGGCTGCGCAGTAACGTTAGCGAATTCACCCTGGAGAATGGTGCACATTTCATCGTCTTGGAACGACATGACGCACCTGTGGTTTCTTTTGTAACCTATGCCGATGTGGGAGGTGTGGACGAGCCCGAGGGGCAGACGGGGGTTGCTCACTACCTGGAACACCTCGCCTTTAAGGGAACAGAAACCTTGGGAACGAAGGACTATGCTGCGGAGAAGGTACTCTTTCGTCAGCTCGATCGCAAGTTTAACCAAATCAAGCGAATCAAAGCGCTCGGGAAAACCGACACCCTGGTTCGCTTGGAATCAGAATTTGACGACATTAAGGCAGAGGCGAGCAAGCTGGTTCGCCGCAATGAATTGGGTCAGGTGATCGAACGGGAAGGCGGTGTGGGGCTGAATGCGGCCACTTCTGCTGATTCCACCACCTACTTCTACAGCCTGCCTGCCAATAAGCTTGAGCTTTGGATGTATTTGGAATCAGAGCGCTTTCGGGATCCGGTTTTCCGTGAGTTTTACGAGGAAAAGGACGTCATCCTCGAAGAGCGGCGCATGCGGTTTGATAACGATCCGGTGAGCCAACTGTTTGAAGCGATGAAGAATGAAGCCTTTCAGGTCCATCCCTACGGGCAGCCCCTGATTGGCCATGTCGAGGATATTCGCAATGTCAGTCGCCAGGATGTTCAGCGTTTTTTCAATACGCACTATGGACCGGATAATCTGACGTTTGCCATTGTTGGGGATGTCGATACTGAGCAGGTTCGTCAGTACGCCCAAAGCTATTTTGGGAATTACCAGCGCAAGGCTAGCGATCGCCCTGTCTCCATTCCCCCTGAGCCCCAGCAAACCGCTGAACGCTCCATCGAGCTGCGTGCCCCCGCCCAGCCCTGGTATGTCGAGGCGTATCACATCCCCGGCATGGGCGAAGCCGACTACATTACCTACTCTGTACTGGGCGATATTCTCAGCAACGGTCGTACTTCTCGCCTCTATCGCAACTTAGTTGAACAGGAGCAGGTTGCCCTGGCTGCCCAGGGATTGACGGGCTATCCCGGTGATAAATATCCCAACTTGATGGTGTTCTATGCCCTTGTGGCACCGGGACGCACCCTCGAAGAGACAAAAACCTCACTCCATAACCAGCTCCAGCAAATCGCTGAGCAGCCACCGGAGGTGGCGGAGCTAGACCGGGTGAAGCGACAGTTGAAGGCTTCGGTGTTGCGATCGCTCGAATCCAATCAAGGCATGGGTCAAGTCCTAACCGAGTACCATGCCAAGACGGGTGACTGGCAGAACTTGATTCGAGATTTGGAGGCGATCGCCCGCCTCACCCCTGCTGATATTCAACGGGTGGCGAAATCGGCCCTGCGCCCGGACAACCGTACTGTGGCTCGCCTACTACCCGACGAGACGGCGCAATCCTCGGTGGCTCCCTAAACGTCGCCCCGTCACCCTCATGATTTTGTCGCGATTGCCTCCAGTTTTTTCGTTTCCTTTCTGACCCTCTTCCGATTCCTATGAAAGTTTCCCTGGCCTATCCCTGGGCTGCCCGCTGGTCCCGCAGGGTTCGTCGCTTTACAACTGGTCTCTGCCTCAGTGTTGTTCTACTGTCCTGCCAATTTTTGCTGAGCCATCAGTCTTCCAGTGCAGCCCCCCAGTCCTATCAGGATTTGGAATTTCCACCACTACCAGAGCTTCAGCTCCCGGATTATCAACGGTTGCAGCTCAACAATGGTCTGACGGTGTATCTCATGGAGGACCATGACCTTCCCCTTGTGGACGGTACGGCGCTGATTCGTACGGGAAGTCGATTCGAGTCGGCGGAACAAGCGGGTCTTGCGAGCTTAACCGGTAGCTTACT
Organism: uncultured Pseudanabaenaceae cyanobacterium; assembly: GCA_938017515.1. Classification (GTDB taxonomy): domain Bacteria; phylum Cyanobacteriota; class Cyanobacteriia; order PCC-9006; family JAAUQQ01; genus JAAUOP01. The sequence goes on along the minus strand of CALIJJ010000034.1, from coordinate 15,731 downwards.
GCGCTCCGGCGGTACCGAGAAGGAGTCACCAGCCGAACTCAATCAATTTCTTGAGGACCGAGCTGCATCCATCGAAACAAGCCTGCGCAAAACGGCTGGTCGAGCAACCTTCAGCACGTTGAGTGAAGATTTGGAGCCAGTCTTTCAACGTTTTGCGGATGTGATGCGTAGACCCGCCTTTGATCCCACTCAGGTGGACCTCGCCCTCGCTCAAACCCGGGGAAGTTTGGCTCGCCGCAATGATGACCCTGGCGATATTGCAGGGCGAGAATTTAACAAGGTGATTTATGGCGAGACCAGTCCTTACGGGCGTACGGTCGAGCCAGAAACCGTAGACAAAATTAGCCGTCCCGATATGGTGAAGCTCTATCGGGAGACGTTCTTTCCCAATCGCATGATCCTCGGCATTTATGGGGATTTTGATGCCACCGAGATGTTGGCTCTGATTCAAGACAATTTTGGAGACTGGAAGCCGACCACCCAAGCGTTGCCGGCATTGCCGGAGGTGAATCAGGCCCATATGGATGAAGTCTTTGTCGTGGATCAACCCCAGGTGAACCAGAGCGATGTCCGTTTAGGGCATTTAGGGGGCTTGCTCAGTAGCGAAGATTATCCGGCCTTGAGCGTGCTCAACGGTGTCATGAACGGTTTTGGGGGTCGGCTGCCGAATGAGATTCGCTCTCGCCAGGGCCTGGCTTATTCGGTCTATGCCTACTGGAGTCCGAGCTATGACTATCCCGGTACTTTTGTTGCAGGGGCACAGACTCGGACGGAAACAACGATTCCGTTAATTGAAGGCATTCGTGAGCAGATCAGGGTGGTTCAGGACGCTCCCATCTCAGAAGATGAGCTTAAATATGCCAAGGAATCGACCCTGAATTCCTTTGTGTTCAACTTTCAGAATCCCAGCCAAACACTGTCTCGCTTGATGCGCTATGAGTACTACGGCTATCCGTCGGACTTTATCTTCCAGTACCAAAAGGCTGTGGAAGCAACGACAGCAGCGGATGTTCAGCGAGTCGCTCAGGAATATCTAAAGCCAGAAAAGCTCGTGACGCTCGTGGTGGGCAATGTGAAGGCCTTTGAGACGTCCCTCAAGACATTGAATAAAGACCAACCTCTCAGGCGGATCAAGCTGTAGGAATCAAGCGGTCGGCATCGAGCGGTAGGAATTGAGCCCTTCGATGTCATGCCTACTGCTTGATATCGAAGAGCTAGGAGGCTGAGCTTTCGAGCCATTCGATGCGCGCTGCGGTTTCAGGAAAGCTAGCATTCACTTGACCCTGGTAGCGGAACCAGTTGCAATAGAGACTAATTGGCAAGACCAGGAGGGCGATCGCCCGTTCCTGCCTGCGTACAATTTTGAGCAACGTGCGCGGCACCTCTTTCAGCAGCCAGCGTAACAGCGTCATCCCCATTTCCTGGAGGCTAGGCTGTGCCATGAGGGAAATACCATGGAGCTGGTTGAGATAGCAGTTGGAGCGGCCATAGCGCTGCCATTGACTGCGGAGATCTTGCCACGTGGTGCGGTGACAGTGGGCCACAAGAGCCGTTTCAGCCAATCGCAATTGCCACTGCTTAGATGCCTGGATGCGCCAGCACATATCTGCATCACCGCCTGTGGTCAGGAAGGGACGGAAAAGTCCGACTTCCTCAAACGCCGTTCGACGGACTGCTAAGTTGGCGGTTTGGCCATAGGGGCCAAAGGCGTGTTGGAGCGTGTGCTTTTGGGACAGCACATCCATGTAGGTGGCATAGCGCTCCAGAAAAGATTGCCCCGGCGCACCAATGATTTCCCCGGCGACGAGACCCACACTGCCATCTTCGAAGGGGGAAATCAGGTCCATCAGCCAGTGATCTTGGGGACGGCAGTCAGCATCGGTGAACGCCAAAATATCCCCCCGTCCTTGGCGGATGCCAAGATTACGGGCGGCGTAGGAGCTTTGGATCTCGGCTTCACAGAGGTAGTGGAGGGATAGGGCCGAGCTGGCGTTGCTCTGAGCAGCGATCGCCGCCTGAATTAATTCCGCCGTGCGATCGCTACTGTTGTTATCCACCAGCAAATACTCAACGCGATCGCGCGGATAGGTCTGAGCCTCAAGGCAGGCGAGAAGTTCCGGCAGCTCAGCCTCACCGTTATAGATAGGGATGATAACAGAGACGAGGGGAAAGGAGACCGAAGAGGATGGGGTCTCGGATTGCGGAACAGGACACACAGGAGAAGATGGCGGTGTAAGTGAGGAGGAATGGGCCATGGCGAATAGGGTGGCAAGTCGAAGCTCGCCTAAATGGCTGAGGGTGTGGGCAGGGCTCGCGATTGGACAGGCTGAGTTAGGGACGGGAAAGCCGCCTTTCGCGCAGCCGACGAACGGATATGGCATCAAAACAGCTGGTCTCACCCAGGGGTGAAACCCTTTGCTCTAACTGGCTTCTTCACTTTTCCAGATGGACTGAACCGCCGTGCTCATATAGCCAATTTGACCATAGGCATAGGTCAAATTATCAAAACAGGCATCGGGCCGAAAGACATACTTGATTGACTTATAGAGACCACGGACAAAGCGTTCCCCGGAAGCTGCCATGCGTGCTCCCCAGGCACGCTCCGAAAGCTGATCTCGATAGAATTCACTGACGCCCTGCCACCAGCTCCGTTTCATGAACCAGTTGCGCTGTAGCCGCTCTTCCGCAACATTGTGGGCGACCAGCGCCTTGGGCAGATACTGCACCTGCCAGCCCTTGGCCAGGGCCAGTTCCGTCATGACCAATTCTTCGTTCGACAGCAGTTTTTTGCCCACGCGACCGAGCTGGGCATCAAAGCCACCGATCTCCTCTAGGAAGCTGCGGCGTAGGGAATAGTTGAGGCCTCGGGGCGTCAAACCGGGGTCCGTGATGTTGACGACCTCTTGGCCCAAATCGTAGGCGCCGAGGCAGGACATCATATCCTTAGAAATCCAGACGGGTGGGGTCGTAATCTCATCGGGCCACAGCAGGGTGACACGTCCACCGGCCACACCGAGGCGATCGTTGTTGGCATAGGCCGTGAGCAATTCTCTTAGCCAGTAGGGTTCGGCCACGGCATCATCATCCAAATAGGCAATGATTTCAGCACTGGATTCCTGGACACCCCGATTCCGTGCGGTGGAGAGTCCCAAAGTTGACTCATACACATACTTGAGACGTGGATTTCCCAGTCGGGCTTCCACAATTTCTCTCGTGGTATCCGTAGAAGCATTGTCGATCACGACCACTTCAAAATTTCGCCCGTCAACATCGGGTAAATCTTGGGCGAGCAAACTATCGATTGCTGCGCCGAGGTAGCGATCGCGGTTGTGGGTACAAATAATTGCAGATATAGATAGTTCCGACATTGCAGGCATCAACCACACGGGCAAGGTGGACAGGATAGAATTCGATGCGGAAAGTTGCAGACTCTCATGACGATTATGGCCTTTCTGATCGAGACGCTCCACCGCAGAATCGCCTAGGTTCCCCCCCTGAAAACCCCATATATTCCATTATTTCAGTACTTTCGAGAAGATAGAAAATCTCTCTGTTCAACGTGATTTCCCTAGGATATTTTTAGGCAAATGCTTGACTCGCCTGGGAAAGCTGTCGGGTCAGATTCAGAGGGTCACCAGATAGAGGTCAGGTCATAGCCGAATTCCCCCATCATTTCTCGCAGCAGCGGCAAGCTCAGACCGATGACATTGCTATAGCAGCCTTCAATCTTCTCAATCAGTGCCCCACCTCGCCCTTCCAACGTGAAACAGCCCGCACAGTTCATTGGTTCTCCCGTGGCGATGTAGGAACGAATCACCGTGTCACTGACGTTGGCGAAGTGAATGTCTGTAGACCGGCTGCGAACCAGAGTTTTCCCTGTAGTGGCATCAATCAGCGCATGGCCGGAAAGCAGGCTTCCAGACTGACCGCGCATGGTTTGCCAACGGGCAATGGCTTCCGCCTCGTCAGCCGGTTTTCCATGAATCTCTCCCTGAAAAGCCAATACCGAATCGCAGCCCAAGACAACGATGGGGTCTGGGCCCAACGTAATCGCGTTGGCAACGGCTTGGGCCTTAGCGAGGGCAAGGGCCTGCACGAGGGTCTCGGGGTCCGTCTCCTGGATGGTGTCTTCATCGAAGTGACTGGGCTGAATGATCGGTTCTAGGCCAATACTGTGGAGTAACTGGCGGCGAGCAGGCGAGGCCGAGGCGAGGACAAACTGGGGAAAGGCCATAGGAAAAATCAGTAACCCATAAAATAGGGCGCCGACCAGAGGCCGCGCCCAAAGCAGATGTTAAACAGCCCGTGGAAAACTAGCTCACAGAAAAACTAGGTCACAGAAAACGAGGTGACGATGTTTTGCATGATATCTTTCATGCGATTCCAGCGTCGTTCGGTGGTGGAAGCATTAATCGTGTAGAGCTGGCCACGGTGAACCACAACACTGGCAACATCATGGCGATCTTGGTCAGGCAGGTGGACCTTATATTCGAGCATGTAAAACTTGCTCTCACCGGCATTCCGTTCCTGGGCATCAACTAATTCGGCGGTACGGCCTGAGCCTTCCGGAGCCAGAGCATTTTGCTGAAGGCTGTAGCCCACTTCCGTGGGTGATCCCAAATCATCGAGACTTTGGCCATCGGGAACGGCATTAATCACGACGCTGACATTTTCAGTCGGATTGATAATGTCGTGGAAAACGACATCGGGGCCACCCTCTTGGGTGAGTTCCACTTGAATCCAGCCAATGGGGTAGAGAAAACCGTAGCCATCAATATTGTCGATGTAACTCTGGAGGCCTGCCGAGCTAGAGGAGACACAGCCAGAAAGACCGAGGCTAAGCAGCATGCAGGAGAGAAACGCGGCAATCTTTTTCAGCATGGTTGGGTGGTTGCGCAGGACATATGGCGATGGGGTGACGATGCACATAAGCAAACAATAGATGCTTTGTGACAATCACGTTACATAAAGTATCCCATGGGATGGGTCTTGGTTTTCCCCTAGGTCAAGCGCGTTTGGTCTGCCCAGGGTGCGATCGCCAACGAAAGCCGCTGTAATGCGAAGTCCAGCAGCCAGCCAATCAGGCCAATCAGCACCACGCAAAAGATAACCTTGTCCGTCTGAAAGGAGCGTTGGGAAATCAAAATTCGAAATCCAATGCCCTGCTGGGCGGCAATAAACTCAGCAACGACCAAAAAGTTCCAAGCATTCGCCACATTCACACGCAGGGTATCCAGGATGCTGGGTAAGGCGGCGGGCACAATCACCTTCCAGAGCACATCACGTCGCCGCCCCCCCAGGGTATAGGCGACGTTGATCATGTCGCTGGGAATGAACTTGATGGCGTCCGCCACCATCAGAGCGTTGTAGAGAACCAGCGCCATGAAGACCACCAGGATTTTGGAGATTTCACCAATCCCGGCCCAAAAGATGATCAGGGGGACAAAGGCAACGATGGGCATGTAGCGCACCAAACTGACCACCGGCCCAAAGATGCTGTTCATGCTGGTGAAGGTACCCATGGCAACACCAATGGGAATGCCGAGCACCGCCGCCGCCAAAAATCCGAGGAGAACGCGGCGAGCGCTCGCCAAAACATCGAGCAAGAGATCTTTTTCTAGAAATAAGCTGGTGCCAGCCTTGAGCACTTTGGTCGGAGAGGGAAGGAAGAGAGAATCCACCCAACCGCAGTAGCTGGCGATCGCCCACAAGCTCAACAGCAATCCCACCGAACCGCAGGACAGTAATACCGACAACCGTTTTGGAAAATATTGCCGAATGCCCCAAAACAACGACGCGCGTAGGCGCTGGGGGGGCAAATTGAGAACATGCTGCCCATCGTTTGAGGTTGAGGGGGTCGCGGGCGAGGTTGAGTGACCCGAGACCGGCTCGGTCGGATTAGCGTTCACCACGGAATTCTTTATTCTCTCGTTCTAGAATGATTTATCTTGCGTACACTTAACCATTACTATGCCATTCTCTCCTTGCTTCCTAACTCAAAGCGGGAAAGCAATCGGGACAATTCTAAAGCCAAGAACCGGATCAATTCCTGTTGCTTTTGCCACAAAAATTAGTTTTTAAATTTCCGTCTCGATCGTTTCCCCAAATAGGGCATGCTTGGTATAGAGATGGTTCGGAGTGGCCAATTCCCCCGAGTAGCCACCCTCTCATATTTCATTCCCATAGCGTATGGTTAGTTCCTCAGCATCGCCGTCTTCTCCAGAAAATCTTGAATTGCAACCGTCTAGAACATCGGTTGATAGCATGACAAATGCTACTCCCAAACTTCGTGTCACGGACATTTCCAAAATATTTCAGGTGGATGGCGAGTCCCGTACAACGCTCAACAATATAGACCTCTACCTCGATTCGGGGGAAATGGTCTGCCTGGTGGGCGCTTCAGGCTGCGGGAAGTCAACGCTGCTGAATATTATTGCAGGGCTGATTACCCCAACAGCCGGTGCAATTTTTGTCGATGATCAACCCGTGAGAGGTCCAGGATCTGACCGGGGTATGGTGTTCCAAAGCTACACCCTTTACCCCTGGCTGACCGTGGCGCAAAATATCGCCTTTGGTCTAGGGTTGCGTAAGGTTCCGAAGCCCGTTCGTCGCGAGCGGGTGGCCTACTTCCTTCAGGTGGTTGGTTTGACGGACTTTGCCAAAGCCTACCCAAGTCAGCTCTCTGGGGGAATGAAGCAGCGGGTGGCGATCGCCCGAGCCTTGGTCAACGAACCAGAGGTGCTGCTGATGGACGAGCCCTTTGGGGCCCTAGATGCTCAGACCCGCGAGCAGATGCAGCTCTTCTTGCGGCATTTGTGGGAGCAGACAGGAACCACCGTCCTGATGGTGACCCACGATGTGGAAGAGGCAATTTATCTCTCTCAACGGATCTATGTACTCGGCCGCGCCCCAGGACATATCCGCCAGGAATTAACGGTACCTCTGCCTCTAACCCGCGACCTTGAAATTAAGCTGGCTCCAGAATTTATCGACATCAAACGTCAGGTACTTCATCTCCTGCGGGATGAAGCATCGGCCTAGAGGTCTCGATTGTTCAGGCTTGCTCTAGGAGTCGTCTCGGTCGGTCACCGCCCCTTGGACTGGAGCAGGGATTGAGCTCAACCCCTTACTGGCTCATGGATTGGACCATCGACGGTCCTGTCCCTTAAACTGGCTCCTCTGTCTTTTTCTGATTGATTTGTTCTTTTGTTTATCTCAGTGCACTCAGGAGTGTTTGTAGAATGACGGTCTCTCTTAATCTCACTCGGCGTCGCACCCTTGGTTTGATGGGTGGTTTAGCGGGAGCACTGGCGCTCAATGCCTGCCAGTCCTCCTCTAAAACGTCTGGGGGGGGTGCAACGGATCCGATTACGGTGGCAATCGTGGCCTGGATTGGCTACTCGCCGCTGTACGTTGCCGAAGCCAAAGGATTTTTTGAGAACCGTGGCATTACGGTGGAGTCCAAGACCTTTGGCTCCAACGGCGATATGCTCTCAACCTTCGCGGCAAAAAAAGTGACCGCCCAAGCTGCCACCAATCCTGAGGTTGTGACCCATGCTGCCCGCGGCGTGGACTATCGCATTGTGCAGATGGCTGATGCATCCCTGGGCGGGGACGGCATCTTGGCACGTAATAGCGTCAAAGACCTAGCAGATTTCAAAGGTCGCAAGGTCGGCGTTGAAATTGGAACCAACAGCTATTACTTCTTGCTGCAGGTGCTCAAGGCAAAAACAGATTTGACGATTGATGATCTTGACGTTGTCAACATTGCCTCCGATGCAGCGGCAGCGGCCTACCAGTCGGGCAATGTCGATGTGGCAGTAACCTATGCACCTTTCCTACAGAAGGCGAATGAAGCGCAGCCCGATGGTCGTGTCATCATCGACACATCTGCCTTACCAACGGCGATTCTAGATATTTATCTGTTCCATGCTGACTTTGTTGAGCAGAACCCTGAGCAGGTGCAAGCCTTTGTTGATGGCATTTTTGAGGCGCGGTCATTCATCAAGTCCAACCCAGAGGCAGCCTATGCCATTATTGGCGAGAAGCTCGATCTCACCCCAGAAGACGTGCAGGAGCAGTTGAGCGGTGTGGATTTGACCTCGCTAGCAACCAACAAAACAGTGTTGACTGCGCAAGAAGGCAGTGAGTCTCTGGTGCAAAATCTCGTCACGATGAGCCAGTTTTTAGCGGAGCAAGAGCAGATCGATGCGCCACTGACTGCGGAGCAAATTGCGCCCTTAATTGATCCTAGTTTTGTGGAAGCCTCTACGATTGCTGACTAGACAGGTTCCCCCTTACATGCCTGCATGATTAACGCGTCATCGCGAGTCAGCAGAATCAAAAGCCCAGGCGTTGACGGTCTCTGAAAGACACAATGCTTGGGCTTTTGGCTGGGGGTTATGACTTGGCTGGGAGTTATGACTTAGCTGGGGATCATGACAGGGAGACGCTGTTCGATTGCGCCCAATCCATTGCAAGATATTGGGCCACACTGTCTTGATCGTGGGGGGGAATCGTCAGGGTGGCCAATGACTGGAGAGATTTTGTTGCATTTTCAACCGCGATCGCCCGATCAGCTGCCTTGAACATGGCCAAATCATTATCCTGATCACCAAAGACGACCAGCTCATGATCATGGAGATTATAACTGTGACGTAGAGCAGCGATCGCCTCTGCTTTATTGGAATGCCGGGACTGAACGGTCAGCCAGTGCCAGCCGGGATGGTAGGGATTTTCGAAGTGGTGGGTGTCGAGGTCTAGGGTTGTTTGGATCTGCTGGTGGAGTGCAGTGATGCGATCGTGGTCATGGATGAATGTGAACCGAACGACTTGCTCGGAAAACGCCTGACTGAGGTCCGATAGCGATCGCCAGCGTAGATCACGCTGGGCTTTGCATTCGTCGGCATACCACTGCATACCGTCATTAATAATGGCAGCGCAGTTGAGGTGATCTTGCTGTCCGTCATAGCTGGACACGAGCGGGGAACAGGAATGTTGATGACTCAACTGAAGTAAAGTGGGCAGAATGTCAGGGGCGATCGCACTGACAGACTCATGCTGTCCGGTTTTTAAATCAGAAATATAAGCCCCATTGACCTCGATGATGGGTAACGGCAGTGCGAGGTCTTGAAAAATATGTTGCACCGAAGCGACGCTACGAGAGGTCGCCACGGTAAACATCATGCCCTGCTCGATCAACTGCTGAAGCGTTTGACGGGTGAAGTCGGACAGGGTGGCCTCGGCGGTGAGCAAGGTCCCGTCGAGATCGGACACGTACAGGGTTTTGGGCATGAGTAAGGAGCCAGATCGACTGGCATGAGAGGCTTAGAAGCCCATCGTAGTGAGAAAGCGCTTGTAGGCAAGAGAATCGTAATATTCAAAAATCTCTGCAATTTTGCCATCCTTCAGCGTGATTTTAGCCACGATCGGGCTGGTATAGGGCTCCCTTGCTCGCCCTTGAATGGAAAGGGTGTACTCAACAAAAAAGGTATCAGGCTGATTGGTTGTAAATACAGTTGAGTCGCTAATGGAAATGTTCTTGACGATCCGAGCTAGGCCCTTCACACCCTTCAGAATCTCTTTGCTCCCGTTCATGGTGGGGGAGCCACTGGTGAGGGGATAGGCGACGGTGAATTGTCCATCGGCTTGCCACAATTCAGCCCAAGAATCTAAGTTGCCGGAGCAGAAAAGCTCAGCATAATTGGCCCACAAAGCTTCTGGGGTTGTCATACAGATTCTCTTATCGATAATTTCAATGGGGATATCATACTCGTTTGATATCCCCCTATTTTTGTCATTTTCGATACGAAACGGCCTGTCAAAACCTCTTTGGGCTCCTGGGGAAGGATGTCGCTAAAAAAGGGCTCCCAAATATTCTCGGCGCATTGTGGCGATCGCAGCAATCGAAATTCCCTTTGGGCATACCGCTTCGCATTCGCCATGGTTGGAACAATCCCCGAAACCTTCTTCTGTCATTTGATCCGTCATGAGTCGAACTCTCGTCTTACGCTCGGCTTGTCCTTGGGGCAAGAGGGAGAGATGGGAAATCTTGGCGGCGGTAAAGAGCGAGGCTGAAGCATTGGGGCAAGCCGCAACACAGGCACCACAGCCAATGCAGGCAGCATAGGCAAAGGCATCATCGGCATCGGGCTTAGGCACTAGCGTTGCATTAGCATCTGGGGCAGCCCCGGTATGGACGGAGATATAGCCCCCGGCCGTGATGATACGATCGAGGGCCGAGCGATCGACGACGAGATCTTTGATTGGGGGGAAAGCTTTGGCCCGCCAGGGTTCGACAACCAGGGTTTGCCCGTCTTCAAAATGACGCAGATAGAGCTGACAGACGGCGGTCTTCTGCTGAGGACCGTGGGCTTGTCCATTGATCATCAGGTTGCAGGAGCCGCAGATGCCTTCTCGGCAGTCATGATCAAATTCAACGGGGTCTTCGCCGCTATGGATGAGCTGTTCATTCAGAACGTCGAGCAGTTCGAGGAAGGACATGTCTGCTTCGGCATTGGGCACGGTATAGGTCATAAACGACCCCGTGGCCTCTGCGTTTGGCTGCCGCCACACTTTAAGATGGAGCTTCATGTCAATGTCCTCTTTCGCCCTTGGCCTTTAATCCGTGCCTTTAGCCTAGCGCTGAATTTCGGACTCGGGTTGAGATCGTTGTCAATCTTTTATGAGCCGACCGGGTTGCCCGACGGGTCCGCAGGGAGCCCGCTTCAGCGGCTGCAATGTCATGCTGTGTCACGCTGTCAGGGCTTCGGGGTCTGCAGGCATGATGGCACGCTTGATCCAGATGCGATCGCAGGTGACCACCAGATCCATAGCTAGAACAGGAAAGGTTTGGTGGAGCTGGGCATAGAGTTGTGATCGCAACCCATCAATTTGTTCGGGTCCCATGCTGGTCGCTTGTTCCGAACTGAGCCGTAGGTAGATTTGAACGTATAGGAGTCGGCCAATGCGTAAAGGGCGCAGGTGGTAATCCTCATGATTGACCCCCTGGAAAACCTGCTCGGCGATGTCGTGGAGCTGTTCCTGCTGGGTCGCTTCGGGGGCCCGTCCAACGATCTGTTTCCAGTTTTGTAGGACGGTTTGAATCGGTAGCGGGATGACCACCAGAACAAGGGCCATGACGAGCACTGGGTCTGCGTAGGGCACAATCCAGGCGAAGTCAGTGTGTTGTAGGAACAAGACGAGAGCAAAGGCGATCGCCACGGCGCCGCTAATCACGCCATCAATCAGCCAGTTTTTGGCGTCGAGGTCGAGGATGGGGGAGTGACTTTGGCGGGCAAATCGATATTGCATCACGGCGAGGATGCCACAACCGAGAGCGGCGAGGAGGGCATAGCCCACAGCCCAGTCGGCTTCGATGGCTCGACCTCCGGCGCGGATAGCTTCGAGGGAAGAGAACAAAGCGAAGACGGCCACGATGGCAATGACGAGCCCTTTCCCTAGATTGAGCAAGGGTTCGAGGGTGGCATAGCCAAAGGGGTAATCCTCGTCTTCTGGCTGTTGAATCAAGCGAGAGACATGGAGGGAGACGAGGGAAATGAGCAGGTGAATACCGGAGAAAAGGCTGTCGAGGAAGATGGCCTCGGAGAGGGTGATGACGGCAAAGACGACCCCTAGCAGAGTGATGGCGATGTTGCCAAGGATAGTAAGCCGTAGGGCGTGGGCTTCGATGCGCTGCTGCTCTTCGAGGGAGGGGATGCCCGCCAAAATTGGCTTTGCGGGGGCGATCGCGTCCATGGGTTTGACCTGAGCTAGTTTGGCCTGAGTTACTGCTCCATTTTACTCGCAATCAGAAGGGGAAAGCGAGCGCTGGCTTGGGGCTCTAGAACGCCGGTCTTTCCAAGGCGTTAGTCTTTCCAATGCATTGCCTGCCTAGCATGACCTGCCCAGCATTGCCTGCCCAGCATTGCCTGCCTAAGCGGCGGCCCAAGCCGGTGGTTGTGGCAACGCCTGATACATCAACTTCAGTTTTTCCACATCATGCTCAAACCAATCAGTTACCCACTCCCCATAGCCCTGGGCAGCAGCTTGCTCGCTGCGCTCCCGCCGAAATAGCTGCCCCAGCAAGTGACCCAACATCATGCCGGACATTAACGCCTTAAGAACCCCATGGGAAGACGCCGGGTCTAAGACCGTTCCCGCATCTCCCGCCAAGAAATAGCCCGGACCTGCCAAGCCGCCGACTTTTCGCCAGGTTACATCTGCCGCATAGCGATGGCCTTGGGGCCTTAGCGCTGCGAGTTCCTGCGGTAGAAAATCCGAAGCCAATCGCTGCGGCTCCAGCATCAGCCGGGTCCATTGGTAAAGGCCAGGGCGCACCTGGGCGGTCCAGGTCCAGCCTTTTGTATCCGCAACAATTGCGGGCACTTCATCCCTTACATCACAATGGCCTTGGGCATAGCCATAGCGGGCCACGAGCTTGGGCGATCGCCGTTCCATCTCTAGCCCCAACTGCCGCGCCAACCAATGCCTGCCTCCCGCGGCATCAATCACAACCTTGGCTCGCATCGGTCCGGCGGATGTGACAACCCCCACGACGCGATCGCCTCCCCCAGTCAATTCCACGATCACTTCCACTGCTCGGCAGGGCTGTAAGACCTCGACGCCTAGGGCGATCGCTTGATTGAGCAGCCGTTGGTCGAACTCCGCCCGGTGGGCTTGGAAACCGAGCCAAGGTCCAGTGTTGTCTTCACCAAAAGGGACAAAGTGGGGGTCGCCATCCCACGCCACCCAGTTCCCAGCATGGCGCAGAAACCCAGCCGATAAGACCTGTTCTGCCACACCTAGCTGCTTCAGCAAAGGCTCAACACCGGGATGCAGCGTTTCCCCAGGACGATGGCGAGGAAACGCAGACTGCTCAATCAGTCGCACCGTTAGCCCCTGCTGAGCACAGCGGATGGCCGCAGCAGACCCAGCGGGCCCGCCTCCAATGATTAAGACATCGGATTTAAGCATTGAGGACCCCCCTGACCACATCCCAGCGACCATTGGTGCCCAACCGCAGAATTTGCAGCGGATCCATCAGCAGCTGCACGCGCTCCAGCACATCCACCCGACGCTTGCGCATGTCCGTGGGATGGTTGTGGACGCGACCGTGGCGATAGAGTTCAAAGCGATAAACAGTGCCCTGCAATGCTCGACCCGTCTGAGCCTGAGCCGTCTGCACCTCCGGGTCAAAGCTGCCCAGCTTACGGAACGACAACACCGACCACTGGCCCCGCCGATCCGGATTGACAACGCCCACCGCACTGTAGGCTCGCGTCATCGCCAGCACCCGAGACTGATATTCCGACACATTGATCTTGCCGGTGTGAGCCAGGGAGAAGCGATTTTCCAGGGCGCTTTCCACATAGTCGCTATAGTCCATCGCGGTGCACTCCACCTGGTTCTCCGCCTCCAGGAAACGCGGCCCACTCATACCGTCCCAAGACGTGTCACCGGTCTGACCAATTTCCTCATCGGTCAACGGACTCACCGTGGGCCAACTCGCATTGGGCTCAAACGTCCGAGCTGCATCCGGAGCCACCGCAGGCCAGAACGTACTCAGCGCCGCGCAGAGCTTGGCATCCTCAGGAAAAGGACTGCCCAAACCGTAGGCTGCAAGGTGATCAACACCATCCGGTGTGCGATCGAAACTGGTATCCCAACCCGGAGCAAACACACCGGCTGCCGCATCGGGCAGGTAGGAATGGCGCTTGGTCTCGGGCACATTCAGCTCCATCTGCTGGGCCGGTTGGCCGTAGGGCAGCGAGACGATCGCAGTTGCAGTTTCATCTTCCTGGGGAAACTCGCCCCGGAGCTTACCGTTGGACAGTTGCAGGTTTGGGGCCATGCGCGTGTCGGCCAGCGTTTCTGGGGCAATCCGCCAAATGCTGTTGCGCTGGTTCGTCGGCACCGACTGCTCCCACCAGTCCATCAGCTCACGCTGGTCGCAGTGGGGGAAGAAGTCCGGTGCTGCCACCAAGGAGTAGGCAGGACGGCGGCGGGGCAAGGCCACAGCTAGCTCAGGGCAGAGCGCATCCACCCACCCATCCCCCGTAAAGTCGAGGTAGTGGCGAGCCCGATAGCCCCCGCGAGCGACCCGGCTGGCAACCTCTGGGTGATCATTCAGGTCAATTTCTCGCCCATCCTCCGTAACCATGTGGCGAGCATGAACGTACTCCGGGGCCGTGCGTGCACCTCGGCGGGCGCCAATTTCCAAGCTGGAGGAGAGCGTGCTGCTGTTGCGCGGGACAAAGAACGTCAGCGGCTTGCCCTGGTACTCTGCGGGCTCAACCAGTTTCTCGTGGACGACAGGCATGAGCATGCCTGGGCCAGATTCCGCTGCCTCGGACCATTCCGCAATGCCATTGTTAAACACAAAGGGAGACTGACTAATATCCGGTTCCCCCCAGCCTGTCCCCTGAAGACCCAGATGAATCCGTCGCAGTTTTTCATTGATGTGGTGAGCCTGCAACGTCAGATGCAGATCCTCACCGCGAATGCATTCCGGGCCTTCAAAAATTTTGTGCAGCGGTACCCAGAAGCGGCGATCGCCATCATCATTATCGCTCTCTTCCTGAAACCGCATGGGGCCAAACACGCTTTCCTGGCCCGTAGCCAGCGCTGCAATGTAGGCGCAGTAGCGGGCCGGAAGCACTCGCAAACTGTTCTCATTGCCTTCCACAAAGGGAGTAAAGCCACGCTGCCTAGGCTCATACAGAGCAGGTGCAGTACCAACTCGGGCGACACCTGTGCGGGAGAAGCAAAGGTCGGCATGTTTTTGGTGGACCGTGTCAGGGGCGGGCCGGTATTCATTGGCGTAGACCACGATCGCCACCTGAGTCCGCCGAGCCAACCGCCGAATTTGGGCAATCGAGATTCCCCGTGAACCGTAGACATAGTTCTCGACGGTATCAATTTCTGCCAGCGTCGGGAACTCAGTCAGCGGTTGTCCATCGCTTGTTGCAACAACATTGGGGGATGCAAGGGCGTGGTAGAGCAGACTACGGGCGGGGCGGCCTGGGTCAATGCCGCGTACGCCCTCCTGGGCAAAGTCTTCGAAGCCGGGGATAGTGCGATCGATACCGCCGCCATTACCAGCGCGGCTGAGGTCTTTGTCGAGTTCCTGGGCGAGGTCAGTTGCTGTGATGTCGAGGCCATGCTTGAGGAGTAGTTCGTGCCAGCCATGGGGGGCGAGGCGATCGCAAATCTTCCTCACGTCGTCGATGAGGGCCATAGATTAGAAGTCCAAATTCACCTGTGTGATTGGATTCTAGATAGAGGGAAGGGGCGATCGCGTCACCCGCGAGGGTGCTTTGGAAAGCAAGCTGAGCTGCGCGAATACTTCACCCCACTTCAGGGCTCTACCTTCAGCTCCATAGCACGGTACATGGGCTGCCATTTGCTTCCGGCAACTCATAGGCACTGTCCAGACTTGGAAGCCACACTATGAACATCTTGTTCAAAAAGACATGCATCAGCAGTGAGTTTGAAGATGTGTTGCACATTTCTCTCTCATTGTCGGGAATTTCCGGACTATCCGGTGATTTACCTAGAAGAGTTTGATAGTGAACGTACTAAATAGCTCAGCTTTTTGGCTGAGTGGGTGCTATCCGAGGCTTCTTGTGAGTCTCTTCTTCATCAGCTCACCGGGCTTTAGAGCATTTGCATCTACTTCGGAGAATTTCTTCATGGGCATTCGCCTATGGGTGTGGTTCCGAAGACACAGC
>CALIJJ010000033.1 GCA_938017515.1 uncultured Pseudanabaenaceae cyanobacterium | reverse complement strand
GGCACTCCGGTGGCCCAGGCAGGACTCGAAAGTGGCGACATTGACCTCTACCCCGAGTACACGGGGACGGGCCTGGTGACGGTGCTGAAGCAGCCGGTGAATAGCGATCGCCAAGTGGTTTTCGACACCGTTTCCCAGGGTTATCAAGAAAAGTTTGGTCTCGTTTGGCTCGACCCTGCCCCCATGAACAACACCCAAGCCCTCGCCATGACCGACGCTCGGGCGAAGGAACTGGGCATTACAACCATTTCTGAGCTTTCGGCCCAGGCCAGCAACCTGACGATGATTGGTCCGCCGGAGTTTGAACTTCGGGAGGATGGCTTGCCGGGTCTCCAAGCGGCCTACGGTGACTTTGAACTAAAGGGCTACAAGGCTGTGGATGCGGGGTTGCGCTATACCGGCTTAGTTGCAGGCGAAGCCGATGTGGCGGTGGCCTTTGGGACGGACGGGGAGATTAGTGCCTTTGGTTTGGTGGTGTTGGAAGATGACCAAAATTTGTTTCCGCCCTATCAGGTGGCTCCGGTGGTGCGGCAGGAGTTGTTGGCGCGATCGCCCGAAGTTGCAGAGGCACTCAATGCCCTCGCCCCGAAGCTGACCGACGAAACCATGCAGCGGCTCAATAACGAAGTCAGCGGCAACCAGCGCGAGCCTGCCGACGTCGCCAAAGAATTCCTCGAACAAGAAGGCATTCTGTAGGGATGAACCGCGTTCATCCTGGTTGATGCCTAAACATTGCACTGGATAAACGGTCGTTGGTCGTAGCTGATGCTTGAATATTGCATTGGACGAACGGCGGTTCGTTCCTACGGAGATACTGGGTCGTGACATCCATCCATTTTGATCAGGTTTCACTGCAATTTCCAGGGGTAGCTCAGCCTGCGGTCAAGGGTTGCACCTGCACGATCGAATCTGGACAACTCGTCGTTATCCTCGGTCCATCGGGCTGCGGCAAAACCACGCTGCTCAAAATGGTCAATCGTCTCTACGAACCCACCTCCGGCAGCATCTACCTGGACGGCAAGGATATTCGTCAGCTCAAAGCCACGACGCTGCGGCGACAGATTGGCTATGTGATTCAGCAGTCCGGGCTGTTCCCGCACATGACCGTGGTGCAAAACATTGCGGTGGTGCCGAAGCTGCTGGGGTGGCAGCGATCGCAAATTCAGCAGCGCACGGATGAGCTGTTGAGCTTGGTGCAGTTGCCTGCGGGGGAGTATCGCGATCGCTACCCTGCCCAACTCTCCGGCGGACAACAGCAGCGCGTCGCCCTAGCCCGTGCCCTGGCGGGGAACCCTGAAGTATTGCTGATGGATGAACCCTTTGGGGCGTTGGATGCGATCACGCGAGTGGCGCTTCAGGATGAGATGTTGCGGATGCAGCGGCAGCTTGGCAAGACGATTTTGTTTGTCTCCCATGATGTGGAGGAGGCGCTGAAATTGGGCGATCGCATCCTCATTCTCAACCAAGGGGAAATCGTTCAGTACGACACGCCGCTGAATTGTTTGATGCAGCCTGCCAATGGGTTTGTGCAGGAATTGCTGGGGGCAAGCAACCGCTTGAGGCAATTGAGTCTGATGACGGTTGCAATGGCAATGGAGCGAGTTGAGGGGGTTGGACAGGATGTGAGTAACCAACCTACGATTGAGCCGCAGCAGAGTTTGCGGGAAGCATTGGGTTTGCTCTTGGAGCGTGGCGTGGAGTGTTTATGGGTGCAGGAGGCAGGGGTTATCGCGGGTTATCTCACGTTGGAACAAGTTCGGGAGGTGGGCACAGGGACTGTTGTACAGTAAGCATGACTGATCCGAGTTAGCAGAAAATGCAAGAGCTTACCCTCACCCGCCCCGATGACTGGCACCTGCATGTGCGCGATGGTGAAATGTTGAAGGCCGTTTTGCCCCATACGGTGCGGCAGTTTAGCCGAGCGATTATCATGCCGAACCTGAAGCCTCCGGTGCGCTCGGTGGCAGAGGCGGCGGCCTATCGCGATCGCATCATTGCAGCCATTCCTGAGGGCAAGCAGTTTGAGCCCCTGATGACGCTCTATCTGACGGACAACACAGAGCCGGAAGATATTGTGGCGGCTAAGGCATCTGGATTTGTCAAAGCATTGAAGTATTATCCGGCGGGGGCAACGACGAATTCGGATTCTGGGGTGACGGATATTGGGAAGTGCGATCGCGTCTTTGAAGCGATGCAACAGGTGGATATGCCGCTGTTGCTGCATGGAGAAGTGACGGATAAGGCGGTGGATGTATTTGAGCGAGAGAAGGTGTTTATTGAGCAGCATTTGGTTCCGCTCAAGCAGCGATTCCCGAAGCTGCGGATTGTGCTGGAGCACATCACGACTGCCCATGCCGTGGACTTTGTCATGGCAACAGACAATATGGCGGCAACAATTACGCCGCAGCATTTGTTGTTTAATCGCAATGCCCTATTCAAAGGCGGGATTCGGCCCCATTATTATTGCCTGCCGATTTTGAAGCACGAGATTCACCGTCGGGCTATTTTGCAGGCAGCGACGTCGGGGAGTCCCAAGTTTTTCCTCGGGACAGACAGTGCGCCCCATACTCGTGACAGTAAAGAAAGTGCCTGTGGCTGTGCGGGGTGTTTTTCGGCGCTGCATGCGATGGAGTTGTATGCAGAAGCATTTGAAGGCGTAGATGCGCTGGATAAGTTGGAGGGATTTGCGAGTTTCTATGGACCAGATTTTTATGGTTTACCTCGCAACCGTGAGCAGATTACGCTGGTGAAGAAGAACTGGCGGATTCCAGATGAGTTGTCGTTGACGGAATCGGGGTTGGTGCCGTTGCGAGCAGGGGAGGAGATGACGTGGCAGATGGTGTGATGTGTTGGGGCAATCTGATTCCGAGAGGTTGGCTAGTTCGCTGAGGGCGATCGCCGACTGTCCTGGTAAGTTGACCCTAATTTTTAGTGTTCCGCCTAAAGCTTCCACATCGTTCCGTCGGGGTGAAAGTGTGATGTCGCCTTGGCGTTCGAGCTGAGAGATGGCTGGTTGGCTCACGTCTAGACGTTCGGCCATTTGTTGCTGGGACACATCTAGTCGTTTTCGCAATTGTCGGAGTGCTTGCACTTCAATCGCGAGTTCGCGGCTGCGTTTCAAAATTTCCTGTTGATGTTTTTCGGGAAGGGAGCTGAGAACATCTTGTAGACTACGCCCCATTTTACAGGTCCTAGGCTCAGCTGTTCGGCTTTGCTACGCTCTACGCACCTGCAAAACCGAACAGCTGTAGCGTGGGGTTAGCTGTCCACAGTTGGGTTCATTGAGTAGGTCCCCATGTGCGATGCTTTGGCCAGAATATGCCCCTCTATTGCCTCCAACACATCTTGCCCGGTGAAATCGCCTTGCCAGCCCAGCGTTTCAATATCCAGTGCAAAGACCTCGAAGTGGTAGTGGTGCACAATGCTGTCATTCCACGGTGGGCAGGGGCCGTCGTAGCCACCGTAAATGCCCTCCATCTCTGGGTCTCCTGCGAACCATCCCGTGTAGTCGTTCTTGCCGGTCACACCATGTTCGTTACGACCAACTGATTTGCCTCGTGGCGTGATTCCCCGACTGGCTGCCCCCTCGTCCAGACCAGATACGTCAGCAGGAATATCTATAAGGATCCAATGAAAGAAATTCACGCGAGGCAGATCAGCAGGAACGACTTTGCCTTTCTGGTTTACATCCTCTCCTGATGAGGGGACATCTGGGTCGTGACAAACGATAGCAAAGGAACGCGTGCCTGCAGGGGCATTAGACCACCGAACGGCAGGACTCACGTTGTCACTGGGAGCAAATGGGCTGTCTTCGGTTCCAGGGCGACCAAAAGCAAATCGGGCTGGAATCGCAGCACCATGGGCCCATGCGTCAATCTGGATAGAGAATTGTTTCTCCATGGTCTGTTCTCCTGTGGTCTGGGATTGTTTGCACTCTGAATTTAGCAAGGAGAACTTCAGTCTACTTCCACCCATCAGGCAAGATCTATCGAAAAACGCTCAGGCTTCTACATCGCGTACATGATCTGTATTGATTTCAACAATATTCTTGAACGAATCTAGCAAGTGACAGGGTGCTTTAAACCCACGATTAAATGTGATGAATAGTTCGGCCAATTGCCAATCTCTAATTCCCGTAAACACGCTTAACGAATGCCTGGGTCGAGGCTGAGTACCCGTTATTTTTGAGGGATGTCCTACCTGATCGACAACCCAGGTCTCGTCCTTGGTCTATTGCTAGGGCATCTGTAAATGCTGGGGCTAGCCCTGGCGATCGCCCTCCCCCTCTCCCAACTCATCACCCGCTACCCCTGGCGCAGCGCCAACACGAAGGAAAATTCCTGTGGTCGTGCGGAGTGCTTTCGGTTTGGGGTGTTTCTCCTCGGATGAGAGGGGGTCTCCTAGGATGAGAGGCGAGTGGCGTAGTGTTGATTGTGCTTCAAAAGCTCTGATATTTGATTGCTACTAATTGCTCTACTAAATAAGTAGCCCTGGGCCACTTTGCATCCTAATTCCTGGAGCACATTGCACTGTTCGATATTCTCAACGCCTTCAACGATTGCATCATATTCCAACCTATCGCATAGCTCTATCATCGAGCCAACCAGAAGCTTTGACTTGGTATTCGTTAGCATGTCTTCGATGAAATACTTGTCAATCTTGAGGCTGTCGACCGTAATATGCTTGAGAGATGCAAAGGACGAATAACCCGTTCCAAAATCGTCAATGGCCAATAACACACCAAGCTTTTTCAACTCTCTAAAGATTGAAAGATTTTGCTGATTGGTCTGTACAACACTTTCGGTAACTTCTAGCTCTAATTCTGACGCAACCATCCCCGTTTCATCTAGGGTGCGCTCTACCAATGAGACAAAGTCCTGA
>CALIJJ010000032.1 GCA_938017515.1 uncultured Pseudanabaenaceae cyanobacterium | reverse complement strand
CGGATCCAGCAAAAATCGATCCGCCGTCAGGTCTTCGCGCCCCAGATAACCCCGAGCAACCCCCGCTCCGCCAATGCACAGCTCACCGGGGATGCCCAGGGGCACGGGCTGCTGCTGGGGATCGAGCACGTAGGTTGTGACATTGCGCAGCGCTTGACCAATCGTCACCGTCGGAATCACGTCGGGGTCCGGCTCGGCCTGGGGCAAGGGCAGCTTGTAGGCCGTTGCCACCACCGTTGCCTCCGTGGGTCCATAGGTGTTGATCAGCTGGGCTTGGCTGCCCGTCCGCCAGAGAATCTGCTGCCACTGGGCAATGCGCTGGGGATTCACCGCCTCGCCGCCAATAATGACAATGCGGATCGACTCGGGCAGGTTCAGCTCGGGGTCTGCCTTCAGTTCCGCCACCATCAGGTGCCAGTAGGCCGTGGGCAGGTCCAGCACCGTCAGACCGTAGTCGCGACACTGCTGCAAAAACTGCGCCACGGAACTCATCATCTCGGGCGATCGCAGCACCAGTTCCCCACCGGAAATCAAACAGGGATAGATCTCCTCCGCCGCCGCATCAAAACTGATCGAAGCAAACTGAAGTACGCGATCAGGCCCTTGCTCACCAATGCCGTAGTCCACCAAACTGGCCTGGGCAAAATTGGTCAGCGATCGATGCTCAATCATCACGCCCTTGGGCCGTCCCGTGGAGCCAGAGGTATAGATGATGTAGGCCAAATGGTGAGGCTGGGCCAACGGCTCAGGGTTCTCAGTGGACTGTTGAGCCACCGTCTCCCAATCCCCATCCAGACAGAGACACTGGGCTTCCGTTTGGGGCACTTGCCCCCGCACCGCCGCCTGGGTCAAGACCACGGGGGGCTGGGCATCCTCAATCATCAACGCCAGCCGTTCCGGGGGATAGGTGGGGTCTAGGGGGAGATAGGCTGCTCCTGCCTTGAGGATTCCGAGGAGGCCCACCACCATATCCAGGGAACGCTCGACGCAGAGGCCCACGAAGCCGTCGGGTTGGACGCCGAGGCTGCGCAGATGGTGGGCGAGTTGGTTGGCCCGGCGATTGAGGTCGCGGTAGCTCAGGGAGCGATCGCGGTAGGTGACGGCGATCGCCTCCGGTGTGCACTCCACCTGCGCTTCAAACAAGTGATGCACACAGGCGTCATAGCGATAATCCGCAGCAGTCTGATTCCAGCGGTGGAGTGATTGCTGCTCTGTCGGGGTCAACAGCGGTTGTTGAGACAACGGCTTATCGGGAGCCGCAACCATCCCAGCTAAGAAAATGTTGAGCTGATCCCGCAGCTGCGCAATCGCCGCTCGCTCAAACCGCACCGCGTCATAGCGAATCTGGCATCCGTCCGCTGACACTCGAAAGGCGATCGCCACGGCATCATGATTTGCAGCTGCTTCGGCAGACTGAAGCTGGATCGGCAGCATGCGAGCCCTCTCGACGACAGCGCCTTGGGCAGGTTCAGCGGTCTGTTCCTCCGCCCCAGCATCCCTCGTTCCCGCAAAATGCTGACGCAACTGTGTCAGCTCTGCACCAAAGGCCCTTAGCCAGTCCGCCGCTGTATATTCTGGCTGGAGCTGAATTCGGCCGGGCAGGGATACGCCGCCCACCTGAATCCCAAGGTCAAACGCATCGTCCCGGTTGAGGCGAGCCAGGTAGGCCGCGATCGCACCACAGGCCCCCCAATGCGGTTCTTCCAGTTCGTTTCCCCACCGCTGCATCCGAGAGGCCACCCCTTCCGGCCAGGACCACACCATGGTCTCTAACAGGGGAGCAACAGTCTGCGTCGCCCCGGCGTAGGGCGGCTGCATGGGCTGAAGTGTGGCGAGGCGCTGGGTCCAAAATTCAGTGTTCGCCGAAATGCTATCAGGAACCATAGGGGTGCAGGAAACGTGGGGATTAAAATTCATTCCCTAAGCCCTGCAACCAAACTCAGCGGAATCCGTATTTTTTCTGGGGAGAAAGCAAAGCGATCGCCCCTTCAATCCTCCAATCATCCGGCTTATTAAAGTTTTGTTGAACCCAAGGCCGGGTTGTAATAGAAACATCGCTGCCAAAAAAGTTCAGAGCCATGTTTGCAACAGGGTAGACGCTTAGCGACTCCATCAGACCTCTTGCATTAATCTTCTGGCCCTCTCCCGAACCCCTCTTCCAAGCTTGGGAGAAGGGCTTTTCGGCTCCCCTTTCCCCAGCATTGGGGGTAAGGGGTTGGGGGATGGGGGCGGCTGTTTCGTTCAGGCAAAAAGCCTAGCCGTCTAGTTCCTCCCCTTCAGGCTTGCATCCTCTCGAATCAACGGCCCAGGACAAACCGCCGTTGGCCCCGCCAATGACCCACGCAAGAACTGGGTATCTAAAAAAGACAGGCACTTCTGTAATCACGTAGAGAGGCGGCATGCGATCGCCCCAATCCTCCCAACTCAAAGATTTGATAAACCCATCCCTAAACCCCAGAACAATCTACAAAACGTCAAAAAAGCAGCCCTCGCGAACTGCCTTCAGTCATTCATCAGTCATCCATCAGTTATCCAAACATCTCTATTGTGAATGCTTCCTTCCCTCAATGGCCTGGAACCTGGTCCAGCGCCCCCGGCTTGTCATGGATTGCCAAACGCTCAATCAACGTCGCGCTGGCCTGATTCATCCCCACCAAATCCACCGCCACATTCCGGCGACGGAACCGCAAGACCGTCTTATCCACTGCATCCACCGCAGACTGGTCCCAAATATGGGAATGGGTCAGATCAATGACCACTTTCTGCACATCCTCGCGGAACTGGAACGCATCCAAGAAGGACTCCACCGAGACAAAGAAGAGAGAGCCCGAGACAGTATAGGTCCGCAGCATCGCTGACTCATCGAGAACGGAATCCACCGTGACTAACTCAGCCACTTTGCGAGCGAAGAAAATGGCACTCAGGGCAACCCCCAACAAAACACCAATCGCCAAATTGTGGGTCAGCACCGTCGCCAGCACCGTGGTGATCATCACGGCTGTTTCACTGTGGGGGACCAACCGAATGTTCTTGAGCGAGGCCCAGCTAAAGGTACTGAACGACACCATAAACATCACCGCCACCAACACCGCCATGGGAATCTGAGCCACCCACTCTCCCCCCACGAGGATAAACGTGAGCAAGAAAATCCCCGCACACAGGGTCGAGAAGCGCGTCCGCCCGCCGGAGGTGACGTTAATCACGGACTGGCCAATCATGGCGCACCCCGCCATGCCACCAAAGAAGCCCGCCAGGATATTCGCGTAGCCCTGGGCCTTGGCTTCCTGGTTTTTGTCGCTGGCCGTATCGGTGAAATCGTCCAGCACGTTGGCCGTGAGGAAGGATTCCAAGAGGCCAACAAAAGACAGCGCCAGGGAATAGGGCGCAATGACGTTGAAGGTATCCCAGGTCCAAGGCACGTTGGGAATCAAGAAGGGAGGCAACGAGTCCGGCAGTGCTCCCTGGGAACCCACCGTGGGAGCTTCGATCCCCAGGGCCATGGAAGCCCCTGTCACCACGACAATGGCCACCAGGGGAGAGGGAACCAGTTTTGTAATGCGGGGCACGCCATAGATAATGGCTAACCCAACGGCCATCATGATGTAGATGGGCAGACGGAAATTTTCCCCTTCCAGTTGGGGGAGTTGGGCATCAAAAATCAAAATAGCCAGGGCATTGACGAAGCCAATCATGACCGCCCGAGGCACAAATTTAAGTTGGTTTCCCAACCGAATAAATCCCCAAATAATTTGGAAGACACCGGTCAGAATCGTCGCGGCCAGAAGGTAATCGAGGCCATGACTTTTCACCAACGGCGTAATCACCAGGGCCATGGCACCGGTTGCGGCGGAAATCATGGCGGGGCGACCGCCGAAAATGGACGTTACGATCGCAATGCAAAAGGAAGCATAGAGACCGACCGTGGGATCAACACCCGCAATAATGGAAAACGCGATCGCTTCAGGAATGAGCGCCAGGGCGACCACAGCCCCGGACAGTACATCGGCTCGAATATTTGAGAACCACGCCTGTCCCGAAAATAAGTCTTTCGGCAATAACTGGATCAAATGTCCGCTCCTTCAATGGTTTAGCGATTGTTCGCTTTAAAGATTTTGCGTCATTTTTAGGTGCCATTTCAGGTTCTGATAGATTCCTTATTGCCCCTCAATACAACGATTGCATCGTACTGATTGCCTAAATTTGAGGTTTTCATGCCTCTGGCCTGCCTGTAATCTTGATCCTTCTGGTCTGCTTGCCCCCTAGGGCGTCGGGTGGATAGAGTTCTTGAGTCCTATTCGCCAAAATTTATTTTTCAGGCCTATTTTTTCGAGCTTATTTGTTTCAGGCTTAAGGAGAACCCTTGAACATTCGCAATCTCAACGTTCGCGCCCTTAAACGGGAGTGGTTAATTAATCCCAAGGCCGACATTCTGTCTGGCGCCGTGGTCGGGCTCGCGCTGATTCCCGAGGCGATCGCCTTTTCGATCATCGCCGGCGTCGATCCCAAGGTCGGGCTCTATGCCTCATTCATCATTGCGGTGCTCACCGCATTTCTCGGCGGCAGACCGGGCTCCATCTCCGCAGCCACCGGAGCCATGGCGCTGCTGATGGTGGATTTGGTCAAAGATCACGGGCTGGAATACCTATTAGCCGCCACCTTTTTGACCGGCATTTTCCAGGTGATCTTTGGCTATCTCAAGCTGGGCCGCCAAATGAAATTTGTGCCCCGCGCTGTGATGATCGGCTATATCAATGCCCTAGCGGTGCTGATCTTTTTGGCGCAGCTGCCCCAGCTCACCAACGTGCCCTCGATGGTTTACGTGCTGACGCTGCTGTCCCTGGGGATCATCTACCTGCTGCCCCTGGTGACCAAGGCCGTCCCTTCGCCCTTAGTGGCGCTGGCGGTGATGACCATTGCGGCGATCGCCCTGCGCCTAGACGTGCCCACCGTGGGCGACATGGGCGAGCTGCCCACGACACCGCCTCTGTTTGCCCTCCCCCAGGTGCCCTTCACCCTGGAAACCCTACAAATTATCCTGCCCTACTCCCTGACGCTGGCGATCGTGGGACTGCTTGCTTCGTTCCTCACCGCCTCCCTGGTGGATGATCTGACCGACACCCCCAGTGATAAGAACCAGGAAGCCAAGGGCCAGGGCATCGCCAACATTGTCACGGCCTTTTTCGGCGGCATGGCGGGCTGCGGCATGATTGGTCAATCCGTGATTAACGTTCAGTCCGGCGGACGGGGTCGCCTCTCCACGCTGGCTGCCGGAATCTTTTTGCTGGTGGCGATTCTGTTCTTGCAGGATTGGGTCCGACAGATGCCCATGGCAGCCCTCGTCGCCGTCATGATCATGGTTTCCATCGGTACGTTCCGCTGGTCATCCTTCACCAACATGCGCCGCGTCCCCCGCAGTGAAGTCGCCGTCATGCTGACGACGATGTTTGTCATCATCTTCACGCGCAACTTTGCCCTGGGTGTGGCAACGGGTATCGTCATGAGTACGGTGTTTTTCTCCCGCAAAATTGCCCAGCTGGTCTTTTTCGATAAGGTTCTGAGTGAGGATGGTTCCCACCGCACATACAACGTCTCGGGTCAGATCTTCTTCCTGTCTCGGGATGAGTTCATGGCGTCGTTCAATTTTGTTGAACCCGTTGAGCAGGTGACCATCGACCTCACCCATGCTCACATTTGGGACCAGGGGGCTGTGGAAGTACTCGACAAAGCTGTGCAGAAGTTCCGCCGTCAGGGCGTTGAGGTGGAGGTGAAGGGTCTCAATCAAGCCAGCACTACGTTGCTGAACCGCATCGGTACCGACGAGGAAATCATTGCCAATGAGCCGTCCTAAGACGGCCGTGTCTGCGATCGCCATTCCATTCCCATACAAGCCCATACAAGCCCATACAAGGATTAAACACACCGATGAAAACCATTCTTATGTGCTCTGACGGGTCCGCCTTTTCAGAGGGTATTTATCGATACGGTGCTTGGTTTGCGAATCAGTTGCAGGCGCAGGCACAGGTTCTGTTTGTAACCGATATTCGCAGCCAAAAGGTTGTGTCTACCGGCAATCTCAGTGGCAGCATCGGCCTGGGCGCATCCGATCAGCTCCTCAAAGATCTGGTTGACCTCGAACATACCAAAGCCAAGCTGAACAAGAAACGGGCGCGGCTGATTCTGCAAAATGCGGATCAGGTGCTCAAGGCGGAAGGACTCAACGACGCAGAATTGCTCAACCCCACGGGTTTTTTGGTGGACTGCTTCCATGACTATGAAGAGCAGGCCGACATGGTGGTGATCGGTAAGCGGGGCGAGGCAGCGGAGTTTGCCTCGGGGCACCTAGGGGCCAATATCGATCGCATCGTCCGCAGCAGTACCAAGCCCTGTCTGGTCACGCCCAAAACCTTTTCTCCCATTGAGCGGCTGTTGCTAGCCTACGACGGCAGCCCCACGAGTAAGCGGGTTGTGAAATTCCTGAAGTCCAATGCCGCTGGACTTCAGGCAGTGGAGATTCACCTGCTGACGGTGGCCAAACCGGATGCGGAGGCCAAGCCCTCGAAGGAGCTAGCCAAGACCACCGATCAGCTCCAACAGGCTGGATTCAGTGTGGTTACTAGTTCGCTGAGCGGTGACGCTGAAAAGGTGATTGCTGACTATGTTGAACAGCATCAAATCAGTCTGCTGCTGATGGGGGCCTATGGCCATAGCCGCATCCGCCACCTTGTCATTGGTAGTACAACGGTGCAACTTCTGAGAAGCAGCCATATTCCAGTGCTGCTGTTCCGGTAATGCCTGACATGACTGCCTGGCATGACTGACTGGCATTCATAACTGGGTTCTCACCTCAGCCCTTCTCTCAACTTGGGAGAAGGGCTTTTTGGTTTGCTCATGGATATTTACGATTCCGACACAGTTCCAGGCGTCCGATTGACTCGGATCATCGGAGTTTTCCCTAGGGAAAGTGATGGAACAATCCGCATAAAAGCTCAAATCCCAACTGCTTGCGGAAAAAGCCACCCATGGGGCTGTTGCTAGCTAACTGATGCTACTACAGGTCATTATTTTGGGTCAGAATGTTTTGGGTCAGAATCGATCGCAATCCCAGCCCATCATCCGCTGCTTACAGGGGGGCCTGATCGCTTTGGCCGCTGGCCTGGTGGCGTCACCAGCTCAGGCCTTCAGTCTGTGGACTGATAACCGAGCGGGCTTTGATGCCAGCCTCAACAGCAATTCCACGATTGTGGATAGCGATGGTCTTTTTGCTGCGGATCCATCGGTGGGCACGGGCCTAGCGAGCATCGAGCGAGCGGGCAATATCGGCGGTGACGCCTATGGTTACCAGGTTTTCGACGTCAACTTTGGCGCAGGCTCAACCGAGCAACTCGCGGACGACATCCTCAGCCTGAGCAATCTCAATATTGAACGCTCAGTCAGCCAGGATGGTGCAACAGGAATCGGTAGCTGGGGCATTGATAGCAGTGGCGGCAACAACGCGAGCCGCAATGCCGCCTTGTTCGATTTCACCCAGACCCCCGACGGAACAGGTATCGGCCACTTCGGCATCGATCTCCATGACTTTGAGACTTCCGTTGCAGGCACCCTGGCTCAGATTCGCCTGTATCGCAGCGGAGAACTAATCTCAGCCCAGGACTTTGACTGGGGTTCTCCTGACAATGGCAATGGTGAAAGTCATTTCCTAGGGGTGACGGCGACTGATGAGTCGGAGTTCTTTGACCAGGTGATGATCGTGTTGGGAGATGACGATGTTGGCGATTTTGGGAATCGTGAGCGTTGGGCCGCCGATCGCATGACCTTTGGTGCGGCCTATTCCGATGTATTAACAACAGAGGTACCCATGGATGTGCCGGAACCTTCTGCGATCGCAGCCATCCTGGGCCTTAGCCTCGGCCTCCTACGTCGCAGGCAAAACCAGATCTAGCCCCGTCGCCCAGCAGCCCCATCACACGTCGCAATGACTCAGCTGAGTTCTCACTTTTAGTGGCGTGCGATACTCCTAGTGGAGTCGCACGCCTTCTAATTTGCCGATGAGATTTGCTGAGCATCGTCTGTGGGGTCTTGTTTTTGGAGGAATACTGGTAGCCCCAACGCTCTCAGCCTGCAATATCATTCCTGGCCAAACCCAAGCGGCTTCCTCAGTACAGGAAACGGAAGCCGGACAAACCTACATTCTTAGCGACGCTGAAGTTTACACGCTGAATTCTAAACAGCCCTGGGCAGAAGCAGTGGCCATTGAAGATGGCATCATCAAAGCCGTAGGCAGTGAAGCCGAAGTTCGAGGTGCAGTTGCACCTAAAACTCCCGTCATCGACCTCGGCGGCAAAATGCTGATGCCGGGATTTCAAGACGCCCACCTGCATGCCATCGAAGCCGGAATGAGCGAAGGCGATCTCTTTTGCGTCTTGCCCGAAACGGCCTCGGCCAAGCGCTACCAAAAAGCAATCCGAGCCTGTGCTAAAGCCCAAAAGGATGAACCCTGGGTACGGGCTGCCGGGGTCTCCATGGCCGATTTGCTGGAGGACGAAGCCATCTGGCCCGTGGAACTCCTAGACAAAGCCGTGCCGGATCGCCCCGTTTTGATTCTGGACAATCTCGGCCACGGGGCCTGGGCCAACAGCCTTGCCCTCAATGCGGTGGGCTACAGCGATTTGGACAGCGATCCGCCAGGGGGAATTCTCGATCGCGATCCAGATACCGGAGAACTCAGCGGCGTCGTGTTTGAAAATGCCCAGCAAAAGCTGCGGACCGCATCGCTGCCACCCACGCCCAAAAATCTCGATCGCGCCTACGAAGGTTTGCTTGCTGCGCTAGAAATCCTGGCCGAAAACGGTATTACGTCCGTCAGCGATGCGGGGGGCTATTGGCCTCGGGGTCAGCAGGAGATCTGGCAACGCGCAGAACAGGAGGAAACGCTGACGGTGCGGGCAAGCAATGCCCTGTATGTCTTTCCCGATCGCCCCCTAAAGCAGCAATTGCGCGACCTGGAACAGCGCTTTTCGGATGACTCGGAACAACTCGTGCGATTCAATCAAGCCAAAATCTACACTGACGGCATTCTCAGCCAGGGCAGCGGCACCCTCTATGAGCCCTACGAAGCATCATTGGAATTAGGGTTTCCGGAGGATGGTTTTCTCTATTTTGAGCCCGAGCTGCTGAATCGCTATGTGCAGGCGTTGGATGCGATGGGTTTTCAGATTCATTTTCATGCCACGGGCGATCGCGGCGCTGGCCTCGCCCTAGACGCCATCGAAGCAGCCCAACAGCGCAACGGTAACTCGGATCTGCGACATCGCATCACCCACCTCTACTTGGTCGCCCCAAAAGATCGGCCTCGTTTCAAGGAACTGGATGTGATTGCCGATTTTCAGTACTCCGCCGATGCCATTGACCCGGATTATGCCGACGACATGGGGGAGTTCATTGGTGCTCGGGCCGACCAACTTCTACCGGGGCGCTCCATGCTCGACAGCGGTGCAACCGTTGTTCTCAGCAGCGATTGGGATGCCGATGAACTGTCACCCTTTGAGAAACTCCAGGCCGTGATTAGTCGTGGAGTCGAGACAATTCCCGATCGCGAAACCGCGTTGCAGATGATGACGCTGGATGTGGCCTATTTGCTGCACCAGGAAGCGACAACGGGATCGATTGAACCGGGGAAATTTGCCGATTTGATTGTGGTCGATCGCAATCTTCTTGAAGTCCCCACCCAGGAACTGGGCAAAACCCAGGTACTGCTGACGCTGCTGGAAGGCGAGCCCGTCTACGACCCAACTGGAATCTTGGATTAAGCTTTCTACGCATTGCCCATACGGAGTATCTTTAGATACACGTCCGTAGTTCATCCTCTACCTCCGTACTGGCTCCTCTCCATGATCGCTTCCCCATCTGCCCCCGCCCTCAGCCTCACGGCCTCTCGCCAGTTCACGCCCTGGCTTGCAGAACAACAGGCTAGTTTTGTGTTTACCACCTATCAAGCGGGGAAGATCTTTTTTGTGGGTCTTCAGCCCAATGGCAATCTCTCGGTGTTTGAGCGCACTTTTGAGCGTTGCATGGGCGTGGCGGTTCGGGGCACCAGCCTCTACATGAGTTCGCTCTACCAGCTCTGGCGCTTCGAGAACACACTCCAACCGGGTCAGACGTACGAAGGCTACGATGCCCTCTATGTTCCCCAATTCAGCTACGTTACGGGCGATCTGGATATCCACGATGTGACGATTCCTGAGGATGAGGCTGATGCCTTGTCTGCGCCAATTTTTGTCAACACATTGTTCAGTTGCCTCGCCACCACGAGCGAGACCCACAGCTTTATTCCGCTGTGGCAACCGCCCTTCATTACGAAGCTGGCCTCGGAAGATCGCTGTCACTTGAATGGATTAGCGATGCGGGATGGCAAACCGAGGTACGTCACGGCGGTGAGTCGTTCGGACATGGCTGATGGTTGGCGAGATCGGCGAGTGGACGGCGGTTGTGTTATTGACACCACAACTAATGACATCATTGCCACGGGGCTCTCGATGCCTCACTCGCCTCGCTGGTACCAGGGCAAGCTTTGGGTGCTCAATTCTGGACGCGGCGAGTTTGGCTATGTGGATTTGACGGAAGGCAAGTTTGTGCCGGTCGCTTTTTGTCCGGGATACCAGCGGGGATGTGCGTTCATTGGCGATTTTGCAGTGGTGGGCCTATCCAGACCACGCCACAACAAAACATTCTCGGGATTGCCGTTGGATGAGGTGCTGAGGGAAAAGGATACGGAGCCCCGCTGTGGCTTGGTTGTGATTGATTTACGCAGTGGTGATGTGGTACACAGTCTCCGCATTGAGGGTGTCGTGGAAGAGTTGTATGACGTACAAATATTGCCGGGGGTGAGGAGGCCGATGGCGATCGGAACCCGCAGTGACGAAGTTCGCCGATTTATCACCATGGGAGAACCACCTACCCCCTAAATTTCCTATCTCTGTGGTTTTGGTTAGAGATCTCATCGGAGACATCGGGAATTATACAGACGGGAATATATCTCACCTCGTCTGTTATCCTGATTCACCGGGTATCTCCATGTCTTTTGGCTCAGAATTCAATCTCTCAACCCTGAATGGCAGCAACGGTTTTGTCATTAATGGCATTGATGGCAGTGACAACTCCGGTTACTCCGTCAGTGGAGCTGGAGATATCAACGGCGACGGGTTCGCCGATCTCATCATTGGTGCGCCCTATGCTGACCCAGAGAGTGAGGGAGGTCAAGGCAGTCGGAGCAATGCAGGCGAGAGTTATGTCGTCTTTGGTTCCAGCAGCGGGTTCAGCAGCAGTCTAGAACTTTCTAACCTCAACGGCAGCAACGGCTTTGTCATCAATGGTATTGATTCATCTGACAATACTGGACGTTCTGTTAGCATTGCTGGAGATATCAATGGCGACAACTTTGATGACATCATTATTGGGGCTCCCTATGCTGACCCTGGCTCCGGCAACGAGGGAGAAACCTATGTTATCTTCGGCTCCTCCAATGCCTTCGGCAGCAGCCTAGACCTCTCCAATCTGAATGGCAGCAACGGCTTTGTTATCAACGGTATTGATAGCAATGACCGTTCTGGTCGTTCTGTTAGCACTGCTGGAGATGTCAATGGTGATGGCGTTGGCGACATCATTATTGGGGCTCCCTACGCTACCCCGGGCTCCAACCGGGAAGGAGAAACCTATGTCATATTGGGTTCTTCTAGTCCTTTCAGCAGCGGCCTAGACCTCTCCAATCTGAATGGCAGCAATGGCTTTGTTATCAACGGTATTGATAGCAATGACAATTCTGGTCGTTCTGTTAGTGCTGCTGGAGATGTCAATGGTGATGGCGTTGGCGACATCATTATTGGGGCTCCCTATGCTACCCCTGGCTCCAACCGTGAAGGCGAAACCTATGTTATCTTCGGCTCCTCCAGTGCCTTTGGCAGCAGCCTAGACCTTTTTGGTTTGGATGGCAGCAACGGCTTTGTCATTAATGGTATTGATAGCTTCGATAATTCTGGACGTTCTGTTAGCACTGCTGGAGATATCAATGGTGATGGTTTTGCGGACATCATTATTGGCGCACCTTATGCTGACCCCAATGACAGTAACTCTGGTGAAAGCTACGTTATCTTTGGTTCCTCCAGTCCTTTCAGTAGTAGCCTAGACCTCTCCAGCCTGGATGGCAGCAATGGTTTTGTCATCAATGGCTTTGACAGTAAAGATTACTCAGGGCGTTCCGTCAGTGCAGCAGGCGATGTCAACGGAGATGGTCTCAATGACCTGATTATTGGAGCACCAAAAGCCGACCCCAATGGCGATGGTGGCGAAGGTGCTGGCTTTGTTCTGTTTGGTTCTACGAATGGTTTTGGTAGCAGCCTCGATCTCTCCAGTCTCAACGGCCGCAATGGGCTGATTATTAACGGCATTGACCGGGAAGATGATGCGGGTCGCTCGGTCAGTGCGGCAGGCGATA
Source organism: uncultured Pseudanabaenaceae cyanobacterium (assembly GCA_938017515.1). Classification (GTDB taxonomy): domain Bacteria; phylum Cyanobacteriota; class Cyanobacteriia; order PCC-9006; family JAAUQQ01; genus JAAUOP01. The sequence continues at coordinate 5,526 of CALIJJ010000032.1, read as the reverse complement.
TCAACGGTGATGGTCTCGGCGATCTAATCATTGGTGCACCCTCTGCAGACCCCAATGGCAACTCCCGCGCTGGAGAAACCTACGTCGTCTTTGGTCAGCTGCCGGTCGTCGTGAGCCTGAATGCCAGCGCTGCAACCCTCTCAGAATCGGGCGGAGAAACGGCTCGCTTCAGCGTCGCCCGTGACATTGACCGTGGAGGAGCCCTGGAAGTCTTGATTGACCTGGGGGGAGATGCTGCCCTCAGCGACTACCGCTTCAGCATTGCTGGTTCTCCAGTCGCGCTCACGGGCAATCAGCTCAGTGTCACAATCCCGGCAGGGCAAACCACCTCACCAGAAGTTGTGGTTACAGCAGCAGACGATGCTCTGGCTGAAACCTCTGAAACCTTGGCCCTGAGCCTAGGCAGTGGCGCTTATATTGCAGACGAAACTAACAATAGTGCTGCTATCACGATTACCAGCGAGGACCTCTCGCGGGTCAATCTTGCTCTAGATCGGGTGGTGCAAAGTGCCAGCATCAACCTTGCAGATCTGAACGACAGCAATGGCTTTATCATCAATGGCATTGAGGCTAACGACCGCTCCGGTTACTCGGTCAGCGCAGCTGGAGACATCAACGGTGACGGTATTGATGATGTGGTAATTGGTGCGCCCAATGCTGACCCCAATGGCAATGAAAGCAGCAGGGAGGGAGAGAACTACGTTGTCTTTGGCTCTAGCAACGGATTCAACGGCAGCCTGGATCTGTCCAATTTGAATGGCAGCAATGGCTTTATCCTCAGAGGCATTGATGGTAACGACAACGCGGGTCGCTCGGTTAGTGGTACCGGAGACATTAACGGTGATGGCATCGACGACCTAATTATCGGCGCTTTTTATGCAGATCCCAATGGCAGCAACTCTGGCGAAAGCTACGTCGTCTTCGGCTCCAGCAATGCCTTCAGCAGTAGCTTTGCACTCTCCGACCTAGACGGCAGCAATGGTTTTATCATCAACGGCTTTGATGGTTATGACAACTCTGGTCGTTCGGTCAGTGGTGCCGGAGACATTAACGGTGACGGCATCGATGACTTGATTATTGGCGCAGATAAAGCTGACCCCAATGGTGACGGCGGCGAAGGTGCTGGTTTTGTTCTCTTTGGCTCCACGAATGGTTTTGGCGGCAGTCTCGACCTTTCAAGCCTCAATGCCAGCAACGGCCTGATCATCAATGGAATTGCTCGATATGACTATGCGAGCCAATCGGTTAGCGCAGCTGGAGACATCAATGGAGACGGTATTGACGACATCATCATCGGTGCTCGCGGTGCTGACCCTAATGGCAACAGCAGTGCAGGTGAAAGTTATGTGGTCTTCGGCTCCTCCAATCTGACCAATAGTAGTCTGGAACTCTCTAACCTGGATGGCAGTAATGGCTTCGTTATCAACGGTATTGATCAGTCTGACAGCTCGGGGCGCTCCGTCAGCAGTGCAGGGGATATTAATGGGGACGGCATTGATGACCTGATTATCGGTGCTCCCTATGCCGACCTCAATAAAATCCCCGGTGGTGATGGTGGTGAAGGAAATTCTAGAGGGGACAATTCGGGTGAAACCTATGTGGTCTTTGGTTCTAGTGGCGGTTTCGGCAGCAGCCTAGACCTCAGCAACCTGACTGGCAACAATGGCTTTGTGATCACAGGCGAGACTGGTTACGATAACTCTGGCTCTGCTGTCAGCGCAGCTGGAGACATCAATGGCGATGGCATTGATGACCTGCTCATTGGCGCTCCCTCTGCTGAACCCACCGAGGATGGTCCTGAAAATGTGGGCCAAAGCTATGTTGTGTTTGGTTCCACCAGTGGTTTTGGTAGCAGTCTCAGCCTCAACAGCCTTGATAGCAACAATGGGTTTGTGCTCAACGGCATTGATTCCTCTGACAACTCTGGCCGTTCCGTTAGCGGAGCTGGAGACATCAACGGGGACGGTGTTGACGACATCATCATCGGTGCTCCCTATGCCGACCCCAATGGCAGAGACTCTGGTGAGAGCTATGTGGTCTTTGGCAAAGTTGAGACAGCTCCCACCCAATCCCGTGTGGAAGAAGGTCAATCCTCGACCCTGACGCTATATCGGGACAACGGCAGCGGTGGCGACGTCAATGTCACCCTGAGCCTGAGCGGCAGTGCCGATGCCAATGACTACAGCCTCAGCCTGGGCGAGCAAAGCCTCACCCCCGTTGAGAATCAACTGGACGTCACGATTCCCAATGGCTCCGAGTTTGTCGATATCACCATTGCAACCAACGATGACAGCCGCTACGACGGACCCAAATCGCTCATCTTCACCGTGGGTGACAATGCTGGCTACACCATCGGCGAAGGCAGCAACACCCTGCTGATCACCGACAACGAAATCCTGCATGACTTTGACCAGGATGGCTTTAGCGACATCCTCCGGGAGGATTTGATTCAGTTCCTCGGCTCTCCCGACGGCACGGGTATCATCGACACCTCCAACTTTGTCTATCCCGCAGCCAATACCGGCTGGTCCATTGGCGGCATCGGTGACTTCAACGATGATGGCCAACCCGACTGGGTGATCCGTGATGCGGCAACGGGCAGCAATGCAGTGGTCTCTCCAGATACTACGGCTCTGCAACAGCGCAACGTCACCATCGCCAGCAACAACGTCCTACCGCTGGAAAGCCAAGCCCCCAACTTCTCTCTCGGCGGTGTGGGTGACGTTGATGGGGATGGTCAAGATGACCTGGTTTGGAAAGACAACACCACCGGGCAGTTCTCCGTCTGGTACATGAACAATGACCAAACCAAGCGAGCAGAAGCCAACTTCGGCCCAGCCATCCGCGATCCACATTGGCAAATTGCTGCCGTCGCTGATCTCAACGGCGACACCACTGCCGATGTGATTCTGCGCAACCTGTCCACGGGGCAGAATGTCGTCTGGAACATGAATGGCAATGGTCCTGTATTTGCTGTGGCCTTACCGGTTGTGTCTCGGGAGTGGGAAATCAGTGGCATTGGTGACTACAACCGTGACCAAAATCCTGACCTGCTTTGGTACAACAGCCAGAGTCAGCAGTCCGTCGCTTGGCTAATGAATGGCACCAGTGTTCAGCAGAGAGTCGCGATCGCAAGCCGACTTGACAATTGATAGAAATCTCTGCCACATAACCCGATAGGCAGATTCGATCGCCCGAGTCTGCCCCGGGGCATCACAGAGGGGGGAAACGGCCATTTGCGATCGCAACGCCCCCCGCACCTGCGCCAAAGCAGCAATATCCTCAGCAAACTCAGCCGCCTTAGCCACATAGTCCTCAGGCGTCTGAGCAATCCAATCCGCTAGCCCCACGGTTTGCAACAAACTCTGGCCCACCCGGCTGGCATGAACCTGCCCCGCCAGCGTCAACACTGGCACACCCATCCATAGGGATTCACAGGTTGTCGTGGTGCCATTGTAGGGAAAGGGGTCCAAGCCAATATCAATATTGCGGTAAAAATCGAGATGCTGTTTCGGGTCCGGCACCAGTCCCACAAACTGCACTCGCTCTGGCGCAATACCGTGGCTGGCAAAAAGTTTTGCGTAGCGATCGCGCACCCTCTCATCATCAAACCAGCGCATCTTCAACACCATGCGGGACCGCTCAACCCGCTGCAATATCTGCGCCCACAGCGCAATCACCTCCGGTGTCAGCTTCGCCAGGTTGTTGCAGGAACCAAACGTAACATAGCCTTTCTCTTGTGCAGGCAACCCACTCACCAATGGGGTCTCTTTCAGAGGCTGGTAGCAGAGGAATCCGTCGGGCAACGGCACCAGCGTTTCGGTGTACTGGGGTTCGGGTTGCTCCGGTGGATCCGCCCAGCGATCGCTCAAGCGATAATCCATCGCCGCTAATCCCGTTGTATTGGGATAACCCAAATAGGTAACCTGAATCGGAGCCGGTTTATGGGCAAACACCGGCAAACGATTCTGACTCGTATGCCCTGCTAAGTCCACCAAAATATCGATCCGATCGGCCAGAATTTGCTCCACCACCGCCTCATCCCCCAGGGAACGAATGTCTCGCCAGTGGTCCGCCTGGGACCGCAATCGCTGGGTTACATCATCGGGGTTGGCCACATTGGAATAGCAGAAAATTTCGACCCGTATGCGATCGTGATTTGCCAGAATGGGCTCAATGAAATAGGCGACGGAATGCCGTCGAAAATCCGGTGAGACATAGCCGATGCGCAGGATGCGATCGGGACTTAGGGCTGGAGGAGATTGCGCTTGCCAATGCTCGGAGTCTTGCCAACGCTTGGAGTCTGGCCAACGCTCGGATAAGGACTCGTAGCTTTTGGCCCAGGCGTTATAAGCATCAACAACGGTAGTGGACGGGGTGTCTTGGTAGTTAAGCGCATAGAGCAAATTCGAGTGACCGGGGTGGGACTCGGGTTCCAGCTCAATGACTCGGCGGAAGGCGGCGATCGCTTCAGAGACTCGTCCCTGATTATTCAAGGAAAAGCCCAAATTCAGGTGAGCTGCGGCAATGTCTGAGTCTAGGTCGATGGCGGTTTGGCAATGGGCGATCGCCTCGGACAGCCGACCCATCAAACTGTAGGTATGCCCCAAGTTCACATGGGCGATGACCAACTCAGGGTCCAGAGCCAGGGAAGCCTTGAGGTGTTTGACAGACAATTCATGGCGACCCCAATCGTTGTATAAGCTACCCAAATTACAATGGGCCGCAGCGGTTTTGTCTTGGCGAAGCACTTGCTGTAGGGGTTGCTCCGCCTCAGCAAATTTCTGCTGCTGTTTAAGCGCCAGCGCCAAACAGGTGAGGTACTGCAATTCCTCAGGCTGATGCTGCAAGGCCAAGCGAAACTGGGCCTCGGCCTGGGGGAACGCTTGCTGGCGCTGGTAGCGATCGCCCCAGAGGAAGTGAGCCTTGGCCAAATTTTTCAGCGCATCGGGCCATTGGGGCTTGAGGCTCAGGGCATGGTGATAGGTGGCGATCGCCTCCGCATAGTCAGCTTCAGGATGGGGCTGATGGGAGGAAGGTTTGCCGTGGGGAGGAACCGCTGTTCGTCCAGCTTTTACCAGGTCTTGATCGCTGGGGTCATCTTGGGGCTCAGCAGCATCCTGCTCCGAGCGAGCCACGAGGGCATTGGCCAGATTGAACTGTGCCTCAGCAGCATCAGGGGTGAGAGCAATGGCTTGGCGGTGACTGGCGATCGCAGCCTCAAATTCCCCCAGCACCTTGAGCACGTTACCCAGGTTGGTGTGGGCACGCACGAGGTCAGGCTGGTGGGCAATGGCAGTGCGGTAGCAATCCGCAGCGGCATCTAGCTGTTCTTGTTCTTGCAACAGTTTGCCCAGGTTGAAGTGAGCCGCAGCGAGGTCGGGCTTGAGGGCGATCGCCCGACGGAAAGCCGCTTCAGCTTCGGCACTCTCTTCTTGAGCCTGAAGCGTGTTACCAAGATTGAACCAAATTTCCACGCGCTGGGGCTGGAGCTTGGCAGCTTGGCGGTAGCAGCGAATCGCCTCG
>CALIJJ010000031.1 GCA_938017515.1 uncultured Pseudanabaenaceae cyanobacterium | reverse complement strand
CCCTTATCGATCAACGGTACCCAATTCCCCTTTTCCTCCGGCAAGTCACCGCTCGCACCAACCAGACGGGACTTAGCCACACCGATGGTTGGCTTATCAACCAAGAGTCCAATATGGGACGCAATACCAAGACGGCGGGGATGGGCAATCCCCTGACCATCGCTCAGAATCAGGTCAGGGTCTGTGCAAATCTGCCGCAACGCATCCAAAACCGTAGGCGCCTCCCGGAAGGAGAGTAAACCGGGGATGTAGGGAAACTGGGTTGGGTTGCGAGCGATCGCCGTCTCCAAAAGTTCCAGATTTGGAAAAGTTAGTACCACAACTGCCGCCCTGGTTATTGCACCCCCATCCTCAAAACCGACATCCACACCGGCCACTGTTTTCACAGCACCCAACTGGTCTGTCGTGATGACTTGGGGAGCCAGCTCACGCTGAAGGGCGATCGCCGCCTTGGCATCCCTGGGCCAATCCGTCAGTTCAGGTACCTGCATCAGGGGTTCGCCAGGTCGTTATAGACAATGGTGAGGAATTGTTCGGGCTTGAGAAATTCTTTGCCATAGATTTCGTCTAGATCCGCTAGCGGTTTCGCAGCGTTGCAACGTGGAATGCACAGATTTCATGAACATTCAAACGAAATATTGTCGTGTCGCTGAACGTGATCATTGGCAGTGCAACAGCCGGTGATACAGGAATTTCAGCACCAAAAGCTACAATAAACGGATCCGTGCTCATACGCCGATAAACATTGTCATGGGCGACGATGATCGGTCCCAACTTACTGAAGTTTTCATTCCCCTCGGTGTGATCAAAATGCCAGTGAGTATTGACAATAAATTTGATGGGTTGGTTGCTAAGTTTAGCGATCGCCGCCCGAATTTTCTGAGTCAGGGGCGCGTATTGATCATCGATCAAAAACACACCATCCTCACCTACAGAGACACCAATATTGCCCCCTTCGCCGTAAAGCACATAAATATTTTCTGCCACTGATACAGCTTGGATCTCAACGACATCAAAATCAGGCTGTTGGGCCCGTGCTACAACCAGCAGCAACGCGAGGCTGAGACCTAAACTAAGCCCCAAAACTGCCTTTCGGAAGCATGGCAGACGTTGCATGTGCGGCATCGCATTGAGAAGTAGTCACATCATAACGAGGCAAATCATTCAGCTGGGACTTCTGTTGAAGTCCGTTGAAGACTGATACATTCTGACATCTGCTGCGGCCACCATCATTTCGACTGGGAGCAACCGAGATCAAAGACCACCACTATCTGAAGACAACCGATAGGCAACCGATAGGCAACTAAATCACTCACCAGACTCTCTGAGAATCCATTCACCACAGCTTGTCTCAGCACTCGTTGCAACTGGATACGATTGTCAAGGACCGCTATGGTGATCTGTGTTGATCAGACGACACAATAGAGCAATCAGCAACATCATGACGCAATCTTCTGGGCAAGATACTTCACCCAATCGCCCGCCCTCTCCAAAAACATCAGCGGCTCGCTCTACAACATTCAAACCTTCAGACCTAATTGTTGAAGGGATTGGGGAAGTTATACGTCTCCTTGAAGATGATTTAGACGGCTCTCGCCACCAGCGTTTTATCGTTCGCCTGGACACCTATAGTGTCTTGATCGTTCATAACATTGACCTTTCACCTCGTATTACCTCGCTGAGCGTCGGTGACTTCGTTTCCTTCAAAGGAGAGTATGAATGGAACGATCGGGGGGGTCTTGTTCATTGGACCCATAAAGATCCAAAAGCTTGGCATCCCGATGGTTGGATTGAGCACAATGGCCAGCGCTATGAATGACGATTGAGCAACACCTAGCAACGTCAATAACGCATCATTTGCATCACAACTTTGAGCCAATTCAAGCCGACTGCGTCCCCCAGAAACAGACAAAATAGAATAGTATGGGTGAGTCAAGGGCAAGGCTGACTAAGCCTTTTCGCCAAGTTGAGAGAGAGAGTTGTGACAGCTAATTGGCTTCTGACACACCCAGTCGCTTTATCCTGTTGACAACCACTCACGAGGTCAATCGCAGAATTATCCCCATTGGCTTATAGGACGCGCTGCACTATGTCAGTATCTCGTTTTACAAACCAATCATTCAACCCTTGCCCTGGATCTGACGAATGCTCCAACGAAGCCCAGGCGTTGTGCCTTCATCCTTAAATCTTTTCCACAAAGAATAAATTGGATGCTTGCAATTCTGTCAAAGGGTTCATACACTGTCCATCTTAGGAGACAATAGTCTCAAGTTTAGATTTCGTGTCGCAACACCGGTCTAAACCTATGTATCAGGCAGAGTATGACACTGATTTGGACACCATCGTTTTTGGTTCAGGTCGTTTCTCACGCAATTGGAGACGTGGTCCTTGGGTATGCCCGGCAACAACATAAGAGGAGCAGCGGAGCAAATCCTCAGGCGCCCCCTGGAACCCATCGAGCAGCTCATCCTAGAAAACTCTTGGGAAGGGCGCACTTACAGTGAAATTGCAAAAGTCTCCGGCTATGCCAGCGTCTACGTTCGAGAAGTCGGCTCCCGCCTATGGCAGGCGCTCTCCGACTCTCTTGGGGCGCGGGTCACGAAGAAAAATCTCCAGCTTCTGCTCAGCGCTGAGCAAGTTGCCCAGGTCAACGCCCCTGAATTTCCCTCCGGGCCCCTGTCAGCAAACTCCCCGCTATACATTGAGCGTCAGCCTTTAGAGCAGCAAGCAACCAAGGCACTGCGACAATCCGGTTGCCTACTGCGTATCAAGGCTCCCCGAAAAATGGGGCGCACTTCTTTTCTATATCGGCTGATGGCGGAAGCGAAGAAATTTAGCTACCGATCCGTCGTGCTCAACCTACAGCAAGTGGAGCCAGAAGCCTTTGCCAATATCGAAACGTTCCTACGGTGGCTCTGTAGCGCCGTCTCATACCAGTTGGGTGAGTCCTCTGAGCTAGAGCAGCACTGGCAGGTCGGCATTGGGAGCAAGCTCAATTGCACCATCTACCTCCAACAGAAAATCCTGGAACCCAGCAAAAATCCGGTCGTTTTAGCACTCCAAGAACTGGATGTCCTGTTTCAGTATCCCGAGGTGATGGAGGAATTTTTCTCCCTCTTGCGGGGCTGGCACGAAGAGGCCCAGCGTCTAGATAGCTGGCAAAAACTGAGAATTATTCTGTCCTATGCGACGGATTTCTATCTCCCGATGAAGCTGTCCCATTCTCCCCTCAATGTAGGGCTGTCCCTCAAACTGACAGACTTCACGCCAGAACAAGTCACGCAACTGGCTCTTCGCTACGGCATTGCAGAGTTTCATCCGAGTCAACGCGACAAACTCACAAAGCTTCTCGGTGGACATCCCTATCTAATCTCCATCGCGCTTTACCATTTGGCGACACGCTCGATGAGCTTAGAAGAAATTCTCAAGAGCGCCCTCCAAACGAATGGCATCTATGGCAATTATCTGCGCAGCCATTGGTCCATGATCCAGGCGAACGCCGAGCTGGCCTATCCCTTATACCGTGTGGTCAGCCAGGCGAACGGTGTTGTACTGGAAGCCTTGAGCAGCTATCAGCTAGAAGCCGTCGGACTGATTCGGCTCGACGAGGGATTGGCCTATCCCACCTGCATGCTCTATGAAAAATTCTTTGAGATGCAGCTGCGGGATGTGCGTTTTCCTGAAGCAACAGAAGATGCACAAGCCTCGGATTTAGTCACGATCGATATCGCCCGACGCGATACGCCTAGAGCCGACATCAACACTGTCGTCCCCGATGTGATCAGAAAACTGGAACGTCGTATTGAACATCTGGAACAACAGATGCGAGAACTCCAGCGATTAAATCAGCTCGACCGTATCACGCAAGTGATGAATCGCGAGACCTTTGATACTCGGCTGCAAGAGGTGTGGCAGGTCGCAGCGGGCAACGGTCAGCCCATTTCGCTACTGCTCTGCGGCATTGATTTTTTTAGTGTCTATGTAGAATCCTACGGTCAAATTCAGGGTGAGGCATGCCTCCAACAGGTCGCACGAACCATTCAATCCTGTGTCGATCGCACCACAGAAGACGTCGGTCTTTACGGCACTGAGCAATTTTTGATTCTCTTACCTTACGGAACTGCAGAACAGGCATTGACCGTCGCCAATCACATTCTCAAGCAAGTTGAAGGTCTTGGCATTCGTCACCCTTCGAACTATATGGGTTGGCCGGCTCAAGTAGTCACCGTTAGTATTGGTGTCGCAAGCACCACTGCCACGCCAGGCCAAACAGCCTCCCAACTCCTAAATATGGCTGAGAACGGATATAAACAAGCAGAGCGGCAAGGACATAACTGCATTAAATTGCTTAACTTTTAGCCCATTCAGCGCATCAGTCACGACCACAGATGTTAGGCATTTACCGAACAGGCAACATCCGTCTTCCTAAATGGTGAATGGGGCTGCTCAGTCCATTGGGTCCACTGCACACCACACAGCTAACGCTGCGACAATATTGTGCGTTACTCGATCGCCTGCTCCACGAGATCATACCAATAGCCATTTTTGGCATACCAATCGGCTTGCTGCTCCCGCGAGGCATTAGCTAAGCGCTGCACCATCTCTGACGTCGTTTCCCGATACTCAACCCATCCCATGAACGTCGGATCATCCGGCTGCAACAACTCACCACACACAACAACCAGCGACCAACGATAGGGCTGATTGGCCATCAAGGGCGGGATAGAGTCAGGCACCTGAAAGCTCACCCAACGAGCACGATCAGAGCCTGGCTGACCAGCCTCGCTCAGGCTTCGGTCGGACGACTGAGAGAGGGGCAAGAAAGCACTACCATGGAGTTTGCCGGACTGATCTTGAACCACCAACGCCACACGCTGGGCAGATGTTTGGGCCATTTCCAGCGTAATCACGGGACGCTGCTTGAGTGTGAGGCCATACCCGCCCGGTGGCACAATGGCATGAAACCGAGATTCCTGGCCATGGCAACGGCGAGGATCACGCGTTGCAGAGGTTGCAGTCGCGCTCGGCGCATAATCTTTGGGTGGAACAAATGCTGTTTCCAGCGCCTGACGTAGCCCCTTCTCCAGGCGATCTGTCGATGGCAATGCCGTGGCAAAAGACTGATGAGCCAAAGCAGGTTGCGTAGCAATTCCAACATTCAACAATGCCGTCAGCAGAATGCCCACGCTGGAGTACATCTCAAGGTTCATAACTTTTTCTCAGAATTCTCGCATCTCGCATTGCCAGGGAAAATGCTCCCAAATCATCTATTCCACAATGCTTTTCGGAGTTATCTTCCCACCACTATCTAAGCGTACCCAAGACTGAGCAACCCTGATTTTCCTACGCATCTTTATGATTACGATGCATTATTAAATACTGTCTTGAAAGGAAAGATAAGCACTCAGCAAAATAGCTGAACTCTCATCAAAATTCTTATATTAATCAGCATAATGGCTGAGTCCTATTGCCAGTTCCCAACCATCACAAAAGGTGCCCAGTAATAAGGATGGGAATAATCACTGCGCAGGAGGGAGAGCTGAGCCTGACGCAATGATTGTGCTCTCGATAGACCTTGCTCGAACAAATGCTGATAAAACGCTTCGATGAATACGGCTGTTGATGCATCCTGCACGGACCAGAGCGTAGCCAGGGTGCTGCGGGCGCCAGAGCGCACCGCCATGCCAGCTAAGCCCAAGGTTGCTTTGCGATCGCCCTTTGCGGTCTGACAAGCACTCAAAATCATCAGCTCTACCGGAGAACGGGCTAGACCGGAGGTTGGATTGAGCAACACATCTAAATCCTGCACTCCAATACGATCACTCCAGGTCAATAAAAACGTGTCCTCTAAGCGAGAACTAAACTGGCCGTGGGTCGCTAGATGAACAACGCTAAACGGCTTCTGATTAATTTGCTGAAGCAACTGCTGACGATTAAAGTCTTGGTCTAGCAAGACGTGAGAGTCCAGTTGATTCGGAAAGGTCGTGGACACCGTGTTGATTTCCTGAGCCACACCGGGCAAGGCTTCAAACCCCTGACGCGCTGCTTGCAAACCACCTGCCAAGAGGCGGAAACGTTGATTTTTTAAGGGACGAGAATCCGTCAGCTGTAGTCCAGGCGTCAGGGCAAGACTATATTTTTCGACCAAATAGCGATCGCCATCATGCAACACCGCCATGGGCAAACTGCGCAGAAAATCATCCAAGACAAACACCAGTGTTTCAATCCCCTGGGTCTGAAGACAGGGCTCACTGGGACGAATCAAGCGATCGTAGAGTTGCTGCGCAGGGGCTAGCCCTAACTCCGCCGGAAATGCCGGATTGAGCGTCTGCCGTAAAGCGCGAAATAACTCCTGCTGCTCTGCTGCGGGAAAAGCAGACGTGTAGTGTTGTAAAGGTTGTCCTGACAGTGACAAGATGACCTCCAAACGATCGCCCAAAACAATGGGATAAAAAACCGCAGCCGTCGTATCAATCGCTTCGATGGGGCGCATCTCATAGGTTTCACAGGCCTCTCGCAAAAAGTTTTGCACCTGGGCAACCTGCAGCGCTTCGATGGTTTGTCGTGATTGTTCCAATCGTTCCTGCTTTTCCGCCGCAGGCAAAGCATCCACATCAGTCAGCAACAGCTCTACCAGCTGTCGATATACAGGCTCCACCTGATCTCGAAACGAAAACTGTGCATCGGGATTGGTTGCAACCAGATCCTGGCGCAGATCCTGAAGTTGATGAACCGCTGCGGTGTAGGAGGCGATCGCATCCCTTTCTTCACCTTCAGCCTTGAGAATACGTCCGGTTTGCCATTGCCAGGTTGCCTGGAGATCACTGGCATTCAGTTGGCGGGCCAGATTGAGCGCTTGGCGAGTAAAGCCCAGGGCATCACCGTAGCGCTCATTCTGCTCATACAACGTGCCAAGCTGTCCCAGTAGATAGGATTCAGCACGCGCATCTTGAAGCTCATGGGCTTGGGTCGCAGCACGAGCCAGAGACCGAGCTAAGACATAGTCCATAGATGATGGTTGGCGCTGCCGTCCTTCTGTCACGGCATTGGTACGCGACTGCAGTAAGAGACTCTGGGCAACATGGACCTGGGTATAGAAGCGCCAGCGACTGGGAGTTAGACGCTCCAGTTGAGCCAGCAGCCTGATGGCATCGCTAGAGACCTGGGATTGATTGCGCGATAGCGGATTCTGCAGGGCCACTCGAATCGTTTGGGCGGCACTCTCAAAACGAAGATTGGATTGATTCGTCAGCGCTTGGGCAAGGTCATAGAAACGCACAGCAGCTTGCCATTGCTGCTGCGTTTGGGCGATTTGCCCCCGCTGAAACAACGTCTCAGCCAACTCGCTGGGAATATTGAGACTCTCAAACACAGTCTGACTTTGCGCCAGCATTTGCTCAGCACGCTCCCGTTCTCCGACAGTTTGCAAAACGGTGCTGAGTTGGCGGAGCGCACGGCCCTTCAATCGAGAATCCGGTTCCGTTGCCAGCTCCACAGACAGCGCCGTCAGGAGATCACGGGCACGGGGATAGAAGCCCAAGGCTTGTAGCGCTTGGGCTTGATTAAGGCGGCTGAGAACCCAACCATCACGATCATCAATTTGCCCATAGAACTGCTCGGCTTGCTCAAAGCTCCCCAAGGCCTCTTCGGTACGGCCTTTCCCCAACAGGAGATTACCTTGGGTAATTTTGAGCTGGGCTTGCAACAGACCTGATTCAGTTGTGTGAGCAAGATGATGAAGCATAGCGTCCGCCTCTGCCAGAACAGCTTCCGCAACGGACCATTGATTCAATGCCTGGTGGGCCATTGCTCGGTAGCGCAAAGCCCGAATTTGGGTGGGGCGATCGCCAGCCTGTTCAGCCTCGATCGCCGCAGTTTGCCATTGATCAATCGCCTCGATCAGACGACCCGAATCATAGAGCTGTTTTCCGTGTCGTAGGGCTAAGGGGCCACCCTCGTCAACGGCATGCTCTGGAGCAACATTGTCTATCTCAGGGTCTAGCCCAGGATTTAGCCCAGGATCTAGCTCAGGGGCAATGACGATGGGCTGCACCGCAGCACGAAGGGAGGGGGTGAATACACTAGTGAAAATGAAGCAACTGACTAGGGCGATGGCAAGATAGCGCCATACCGAGTTCAACCATGAGCGAGATCGTTTCATCCTGCTTTCCCTCCGCAATTGGCCAGCAGCGCTGACCAGCGAGCATGATAATTCGGTGGAGAGGCTAGCAAGTGCACTTTGCCGTAGCGATCGCGCTGCATCCCTTGAGCCTCAGAAGGAGGAACAGACGGCTGTCTTGGCGAAGAGACAGAGAACTCAAATCGGTTTGGCAAGGGAGGCCGCGGAAGTTTCTCTCGCCAATCCTCTAGCCCTGGATGACGCAGTAATTGCGCCTGCGGGTTCTCGGGCAGGCCCCCACGCCCCGTGATCACAAACCGAGCATTTTTGTCGCTGGGGCATCCCTGGGCAATTTCATCTTCTGGCTTGAGCA
>CALIJJ010000030.1 GCA_938017515.1 uncultured Pseudanabaenaceae cyanobacterium | reverse complement strand
TGGTCCGGTGATGACGCCGCTGCTAGCCAATGAATTTGCCTATGCAGACGATCCAGAAGCGGAAAAAGCAGCCGTAACCAAAGATATTCCGGCAGGCCGCCTAGGCGAACCCGAGGACATCGCCAACGTCGCGCTGTTCTTAGCCAGTGATGATGCCGCGTTCATGCACGGCACGGCTGTCACCGTTGATGGCGGTAAAACCAGTTGGTAATACCACCGTAGGGGCACGCATCCCGCGCCCTCAGAAATCTGATACGTGCCGCAGAGCATCTGGGTCGGGAATGCCGACCCCTACAGGTATTTGGGTTTGCAGGCGGCGATCGCATCTGTTAGCCCACGACTATCCTCCAACCACTCCTGCGCCACAAGCAAAACCGGATACAATCGCTCATCACCCAGTTCTTCGCAGGCTTCCAGCGCCAAGGGGCTGATCAGATTCGAGTGCAGTTCCTCCAACAACAAATCGAGAATGCGGCTGTCTCCTCGCCGTGCCAAGCCAACCAGCGCTTCACCATAGATTTCGTAGATATCATCATCAGCAAGACCAGGTTTTTCAGCCTCAAGTCGGGACCACAACGCCTGACGAATTTCGAGGGTATCTACATCGATTTGAGAGCCAAGACCAAACATCGCCCAATTGCGCACAAGTACAGCAGGGTCAGCAGAAAGCTCAATGAGAGTGGCGATCGCCAACGGGTCCTCCTGACACAATAAACCGTAGGTCACACCAAAGCGAACCTCTTGAGAGGCGTGGCTTTTCAGCCGAACCAGTGGGGCGATCGCTTCCTCGCTACGCAGATGCCCAAAGGCAATCCCGATATCCCCAATGACTTCGGGGTCTTGCTCTTGTTCCAGCAACCTTAGCAACCGTGGGATTGTCTCCGCACGAAACGGAAAGTCCGGCGTTCCCAGTTGGCCCAATATGTTGATACCCAGTTGGCGATCGCCACTGCTTTCGCTGGCACACATCACTTGGCAAGTATCAAAGACCTCTTGAGTACCACGTAGCTGCAAAACGCGAATAATTTGCCAGTACGCATCATCGTCCTGAGTCATCTGGACGATTTCTCCGGAAGCTTGCGAAGCAGTCGCCACTAATTCCGCCGTCGTCTGCTCATCCGCCATGCTTGATGCCCGATTCCATCGCGACCTCAGCGATCGCCAGCAATTCAGACTATCCCTGAGCCTCAGCAATCTCCGACAACGCCATCCAGCGCTCCGTCCCCGTCTCGATCGCCTCGGTCAACTCACCCAACTTCGCCGACAGCTTTTCCAACTCCGTAAAGTCCGACGGCGGATTCTGGTACAGCGTCTTCTCCAACTGCTCCTTTTCTTCTTCCATCTTCGGAATTTGCGTTTCGAGGCTCTCTAGCTCGCGCTTTTCCTTATAGGACAAACGGCGTGCACGCTCCGACTGCGATCGCCCTTCCTTCTCCTTTGCCCCTTTAGTTGCCGACGCCTTCGCAGCCTTCTCCGCCTGGGCCGCAGCCTCCTTGGCCGCATCCTCCTCCGCCTTCTTATAGTCCAGATAGACCGAATAATTGCCGGGATAGCGACGAATATTGCCGCCTTCCTCTAGCGAAAAAATCGTGTCCACAGCGCGATCGAGGAAATAGCGATCGTGGGACACCGTAATCACACAGCCGTTAAACTCTTCGAGATATTCCTCCAACACCGACAGGGTCTGCACATCCAAATCATTCGTCGGCTCGTCCAAAATCAGAACATTGGGTGCTCCCATCAACACCCGCAACAAAAACAGTCGCCGCCGCTCCCCACCGGACAGCTTCGACAGGGGGGAATACTGCTGCTCCGGCGGAAACAGAAAGCGCTCCAGCATCTGCGAAGCCGTGATGGTGCTCCCGTCGGAGGTCTCCACCAGCTCCGCCACCTCTTTGATGTAGTCAATCACTCGCTGGTTCTCGTCCGCGGCCTCCAGCAAATCATTGGAATACTGATCAAAATAGCCAATGTGAATCGTCTGACCAATTTCCACATGGCCCGAATCCGGCTCCAGCCGCCCGGTGATCATGTCCATCAGCGTGGATTTTCCGGCACCGTTGGGGCCAATGATGCCGATGCGGTCTTCGGGGGTGAAGGCGTGGGAGAAGTTGTTGATCAGCGTACGCTCGCCATAGCCCTTCGAGACACCTTCCACATCAATCACCTTCTTACCAATGCGCCGCCCCACAGTTGAAACTTCAACTTTTCCGAGGTCCTGCTTGAATTCCTTCTCCTGCATCGCCTCAATACGCTGGATCCGGGCCCGTTGCTTGGTACTGCGGGCCTTGGCTCCCCGGCTCAACCACTCCAGTTCCCGCCGCAACACCCCTTTGTGCTTCTGCTGGCTGCTGGCGGCGGAATCTTCCAGCTCCGCTTTCTTCTGCAAATAGTAGGAATAGTTGCCGTTAAAATTGGACAGGTCGCCCCGGTCCAGCTCCAGAATGCGCGTCGTCACCCGATCCAGGAAGTAGCGATCGTGGGTGATCAGCAGCAAGGCACCGGGATAGCGATTCAAATAGCTTTGCAGCCACTCCACTGACAGGGCATCCAAATGGTTGGTCGGCTCATCCATCAGCAGCACATCCGGCTCCGATAGCAGCGCCATGGCCAAAGCAATACGCTTGCGATAGCCTCCAGAAAGGGAACCAATACGCGCCTCAAAATCCTCGATGCCCAGTTTCGTCAGGACAATCTTGGCCTTGGCCTCCAGATCCCAGCCGCCCAGGGCATCCATCTGCTCGGTCAGACGCGACAGCTTCTTCAGCAACGCATCACTCGTATCCCCCAGTTCCATCTGGTGGGACACCGCTTCGTACTCGCGGACCAGGGTCATCAGCTCGCCGCTATCGGCAAAGATTTGTTCGATGACCGTCTTGCCCTCGTCCAGCTCCGGCTCCTGGGGGAGATAGACAATGCGGACCGCTGAGTTAACCAAGCGATCGCCCGTATCAATGGGCTCCAAACCCGCAATCATTTTCAGCAGGGTCGATTTCCCCGAACCATTGGTTCCAATTAATCCAATCTTGTCCGTTGCGCCCAAACTGAAACTAGCGTCATTCAAAATCGGCTTGATGCCAAAATCCTTGGACACCGATTGCAGCGTAAAAATGCTCATCACAATTGCTCAGAAGGGCTGTCCCCAAAACATCGCCGAGGCAACGTCAGGGATCAAGATCAGGCGCGAAAACTAGCGCGAAATAGATGCAAAACGCACCCGTCCCATTCTAAGGGGCAATGCCATCAGCATTACGCTCAGAATCATCCAAAATCCTGCGATGGGACAACCCACGATTTCCCGAACAATCACGGAAGCAAAGGCGATAAAACGTCGTCTCAAGGGTGAGGAGTCAGGCCCCGAAGGGGTAGCTCCCCTTTGGCATTGCGTCCTCCGTATAAATACGGCTTATGCTGTATTACTTGTGAGGGGTCTGCACCCTCATCCCATTTCAAAGCGTGAAGACTATGATGAGAGACATGTAACCCCGACATCAGGGCAAACTCGGTCTTAACCCCACCGGGTTTCCAGCATTGAAGGAAGATTTAGCGACCCATCTAGGTGCTTTAGGGTCGCTTTTTTTTGCCTATTTTTCGGGGCCATCACACATATCCAATGAGGACTCGGCGAACGCCCCGACAAACACGACGGCGAACGCCCCCGTAACCGAATCAGTAAACAACAGGTTCACCGGTAGGCTGGAGAAGTAATCGTTAGACTTCATTGCCATGAGTGACCAACAACAAAGTGGTGCCGAAGCCGTTGATGCGGCGATCGCCCAGGGCCTCGACCTCGACGGTTCCCCCATTCCCCCCAAGATGCTGGATCTCTACACCGGCGTGATGGGCCTAGAGGGTAACCGTAAGCGCAGCGGCGTGACGAATAGCATGCGATCGCGCATTGTCCGCATCGGTGCCAAGCACATCGCCCAGGATGAACTCAACCAAAAGCTGGTTGATGCCGGTTGGGCAGGTCTGAAGGATAAGGAAATTGCCTTCTACTACGGACCCAAGGGCTAGGCGGCATCGCTCGCGGTCCCCAGCCACAAGGAATCAGCACCAGCCTCCAAAGCAACGTTTGCCAGCGTTGTTTCGGAGGATTTTTATTGGCGAACCTGGCTTATCTCGCCCGTACCAGGGCAGCGGGCTAGAGCCCTGGGGCCATCAAGCCGTTACGCCATCGATCAACCCATAGTCGAGCCACGGCGGGAGCCATCGGCCAAGCAAGAGGAATCATACACAAGAGAATTCAGCGATCGCACTGAACTTTGCCAGGTTTTCCTGTTTCGATGAATTTTGCCGCGAAGGTCTGTTTGGATAGTTTGCCTCAATCGTTCGACGAACCGTTACGCAGAACCGTGATGCAGAGCAAATGCCCACTCCCTTGGAGTTCTTCAAGGCTTTGTCTCCTGCATTTTGTAGAATTCTCTAATTTTTCTATGCAGTACGTTCAGAGCTACCAGGCTGGCGCAAGAGTTCGTTATCCCAGAAACAATCGGTGGTTCTATGCCGCCTACCAAGCTGGCGCTGGCCGCAACATCCCAGCCTCCAGCCGAATCACCCCAACGATTCCCCCCTCCACACCAACCCACCCAGCCTAATCCTGTACTCAGGGATGAACCGTGGTTCATCACGAGGGTCCGCCCAGCGTAAGGCCAACCCAACGCCAACCCAACGCAAACCTTAAGCCGCCCCAAGGAGCTGGAGCTTATAGAGACCGGCATAGAGACCATCCTCCTCCAAGAGGGCCTGATGGCTGCCGGACTCGACCAGCTTCCCTTGCTTTAGCACCAAAATGCGATCGACATTGCGAATGGTCGAAAGGCGGTGAGCAATGATGATCGCAGTCCGTTGCTCTAGCAACGTTTCCAGCGCAACCTGAATATCTGCTTCGGTACCCACGTCCAAATTGGACGTGGCTTCATCCAGCACCAAAATCTCAGGATCCCGCACCGCAACCCGAGCAAAGGCCAAGAGCTGCTTTTGCCCACCGGACAGGTTTGCGCCTCGCTGGCGCAGCTCCGTGTCGTAGCCCTGGGGCAATTGTTCGATGAACGGTGCCACGTTGGTCTGTTCCGCCGCCGCCTGGATTTGCTCAAAGGGGTAGGACTCCCCCAGGGCAATGTTGCTTTTCACATCTCCAGCAAAAAGGAAACCGTCCTGCAAAATCACGCCGATGTGGCGGCGCAACTCCTGCTGGGGCAAATCGCGAATGTCCACGCCATCGATCAGGATGCGGCCTTTGCTGGGTTCATACAAGCGGCAGAGCAGGCGAATGATTGAACTTTTTCCGGCGCCGGTCGGTCCCACCAGGGCAATTTTCTCACCGGGCTTGATCTCAAAGTCCAGCCCCGTGAGAACAAATTCATCGGGCTTATAGCCAAACCAAACATTGTCAAATCGGATTGACCCTCGCTGTTCCGTGCGGGTGCTCTTGGCCAACACCGCCAAGTCTCCGGCCCGGTCTTCGATCTCAATCGGCTCGTTGAGCAGATCACTAATGCGCTCCACGGCGGTGAGACCGGACTGGATCGCCGTGAATTTCTCGGCCAATTGCCGCAGGGGATCAAAGAGCTTCTGGGCGAAGAGGATGAATTCCACCAGTTGCCCGACGCCGATGGGGCCCCGCAGGACCAGGAGTGCCCCGAAGTAGAGGATGACGGCGATCGCCGTAAAGGAAATCCACTCCAGCGTGGCTGAAATCGCCGAGTCGTGGAAAATCGTCTTATCCACTTCCTTGATGTAGCGCTGATTGGTCGCCCGAAACACCTCGCTGTTGTAGCGCTCCCGCCGGAAAAGCTGCACCACATTGATGCCCATGACATTTTCCTGGAGCATGGAGTTGAGCTTGGACAACTCCTCACGGGATTTGTAATTGGCCTTGCGATAGCGCTGCTGAAAAAAGACGATCAGTGCGGTGACGGGCAGCAGCAACACCGTCAGCAGCAAGCCCAGCTGCCACTGGCGCAGGAACATGATCACCACGAGGGTCAGCAGGGCAAACAGATCGCTGACGATACCGATGGCCCCCGTTGAAAAGACATCCCCCAGGGATTCCACGTCACTGGTCAATCGCGTAATCAGCCGACCCACGGGCGTGCGGTCAAAGAAGCGCACAGACAGGGAGGTGACATGCTCAAACAGATCTGCTCGAATGGCCGCCGTAATTCTTTGGCCCACTTCCTGGACGAGGTAGCCCTGCCAGCCGCGAAAGGCCAGCCGCAACAGAATTGTGCCCAGGAGGGCGATCGCCAACAGGTTCAGGCCCGCGGTCATGGACCCCTGCTGAGCCAAAAAATTCTCGAAAAAGCCACAGCTCGGCGTGGGATTTCCGGGGGAGGGCTCTGGGCAGACCTGGCCCAGCAGCAGCGACGTGGCGAGGCCCAGGATGACCGGCTGGACGGCTCCGGCGATCGCCACCGGCACCAACAGCAACAGTGAGGTCGTCAGCAACCGACCATTCTGCTTGGCATAGGGCACCAGCCGCTTGACCAGTTGCCAATCCGTCTCGCGGCGGTTGGCACCACGACGATGGGAACGGGCATTACGTTGGGGGGCGGGGGAAGCCGACGGCATGGCGATTCACATCTGACAAGGAAAAGCGCTGCTCCATTCCACTCAAACTCACGCACGACTCGAACTCACGCGACGCAAGCGGAAATCACAGCGTTACCAGCCTAACGGATTGAGATTCGTTGCGCTTGTGTAACGCTGTTCAACAATCCAGCCGGGATCGCTTCGTGCTTCTTCAAGCTTGGGGCAAAGGGTCCCCTCGCACGGGAGCATAGCGGGTAGCCCGATCGCGCAGGGAGCGCAATTTTATGAAATTGGCCTATTGGATGTATGCAGGTCCGGCTCACATTGGCACCCTGCGTGTTGCCAGCTCGTTTGAGAATGTCCATGCCATCATGCATGCCCCCCTGGGGGACGACTACTTCAATGTGATGCGATCAATGCTGGAACGGGAGCGGGACTTTACGCCGGTCACCACCAGTGTCGTCGATCGTCACGTGCTCGCCCGCGGCTCCCAGGAAAAAGTGGTGGACAACATCACCCGCAAGGACGGCGAAGAACATCCCGACCTGATTGTGCTGACCCCCACCTGCACCTCCAGCATCCTGCAGGAAGACCTCAATAACTTCGTTGAGCGGGCTCAAATGGATGCCAAGGCGGACGTCATGCTCGCCGATGTCAACCACTACCGCTACAACGAACTCCAGGCCGCCGACCGAACCCTAGAGCAAATCGTCCAGCTCTACATCAATAAAGCGCGCAAGCAAGACGACTTAGTCACCCAAAAAACACCCAAGCCCTCGGTCAACCTGATTGGCTTTTCAACCCTAGGTTTCCACAATAACCACGACTGCACCGAGCTGAAGAAGCTCATGGCGGACCTGGGGATTGATGTCAATCTCGTTCTGCCCTACAAAGCATCAGTCCATGATCTGAAGAAGCTACCCCAGGCTTGGTTCAATGTGGTGCCCTACCGAGAGCTGGGCGTGATGACGGCGCAGTATCTCGAAAAAGAATTTGATATGCCCTACGTGGACATTACCCCCATGGGCATTGTCGATACGGCGCGCTTCGTTCGCAAATGTCAGCAGATCATCAATGCTCAAACCAGCGAAACCAGCATTGAGGTTGATTTCGAAGGGTTCATTGATCAGCAAACCCGCCACGTCTCCCAGGCGGCTTGGTTCTCTCGCTCCATCGACTGCCAAAATCTGACGGGCAAGCGGGCTGTGGTCTTTGGCGACAATACTCATGCCGCAGCCATCACCAAGATTCTGACTCGGGAAATGGGGATCAAAGTGGTCCTGGCAGGCACCTACTGTAAGTACGATGCAGATTGGTTCCGGGAGGAAGTGAGCGGTTTTTGTGACGAGATCTTAATCAGCGAAGATAATGCGGAGATTGCCAATGCGATCGCCCGTCTCGAACCCGCTGCCTTATTTGGCACCCAAATGGAACGCCACGTCGGCAAACGCCTGGACCTCCCCTGTGGCGTCATTGCCGCCCCCATCCACATCCAAAACTTCCCCGTCGGCTACCGACCCTACATGGGCTATGAAGGGGCCAACCAACTGGTGGATTTGATCTACAACTCATTCACCTTGGGCATGGAAGATCACCTGCTGGAGATCTTCGGCGGCCACGACACGAAGGAGATCCTGACCAAGGAAGTCTCCAACGACGCCGAGCTGCAATGGACCCCCGATGGCCTCACGGAACTGAAGCGCGTCCCCGGCTTTGTACGCAGTAAGGTCCGCCGCAATGTGGAAGCCTATGCGATCAAGCAGGGTATTAATGCCATTAATGCTGAAGTGATGTACGCCGCCAAAGAGGCCGTCAAGGCCTAAATCAAAAGGTCGAGGCCAAAAGGTTGAGGCCACAAAGTCTAGATCAAAAAATCTAGGCCAAAAGGGCTAAGAATCGAACAGCGGCATCCCTTTGATTGCCGCTGTTTTTTTCGGATTTCTGAGACTATTCCATCCGTTATGTCCATGCAATTTATCCCCTGCACCTACGCGCAGCATGGGATCGCCATTCTCGACATCCTCAACGATGCCATCATCAATACCACCGCGCTCTACGACTACGAACCGCGATCGCTCAGTCAAATGCAAGACTGGTTCAAGGTCAAAGAAATTGGGCAATTCCCCATCATCGGAGCTGTTGAGGACAACCAGCTCCTCGGCTTTGCCAGTTACGGAACGTTCCGTGCCTGGCCAGCCTTTAAATATTCCGTCGAGCATTCCGTCTATGTTCACCGAGCCCATCACCGTCGGGGCATTGGGCGATCGCTCCTACAACAGCTCACTGCACAGGCAACTAAACAGCAATATCACACCCTCATCGGCGGTATTGATGCAGAGAATACAGGCAGCATTGCGCTCCACCAATCCCTGGGGTTTCGCCATGCTGGAACGATTCGCCAGGCCGGTTTTAAGTTTGGTCGTTGGCTCGATCTCGCCTTTTATCAACGCCTACTCAACACACCTCAAACGCCAGTTGATGGATAAATCATCTCCATCCACCACGATGTCCCCATGCATCACGATGTCTCAACGGACATCCCAACAGTCGAGGCTGACCAATAGATTTACCCTGAAAAATAGATTTACCCTGAAAAATAGATTGACCCTATTGCTGCTGCCATCGAGCGCGAAACTGCTCCAGTCGCCTGCCAAGCTGCTGCTCCCAACGGATTTGCTCCTGTTGTGAAGCTTGCCAACGATGCAACTTTTCCTCCCATGCCCTGGGCCAACGCCAGTACAGTTGCCCTTGAATCGTGAGACAAATCCAATCTGCCTCTAACGATTCTGCAACACGGTTCAACAACGCCTGCTGCTCATGCAGCGACTTTGCATCGGAAAGGTTAGGAACATCAATCTGAAGTTCCCAAACCGGACAGTCCTCACAATCAACGCCTCTCACATGCCGAGAAATCACATACTCTTTGGACAACTCAGGATGAGAGATTCCAACCGCCTGCTTTGCTAGCGCATCCATTACACCATGCCCCCTGAAGACACGACTTGCTCCCAACGAGGAGTCCATCGATCGGTAGCCAACCATCGATCAATGTTTCTTTAGCATCTGAGATCATCCGGTCTGGGGAAACAGCCAAATCGCTTAACCCAAATCGTCTTGAGGCAAAATAAATAGGCCTATACAACATCAAATGACTGTCGTTTAGGATCAAGTCTGGGACTTAATTATAGGGCGAGCATGGCATAGAAACTATACGGGAATTCACGCGACAAAATGCTCACCGCAGTGCTATTTCATTCTTTCCTAGGGCCATTAAAAAACGAGAAATTTACGTTCCAATCGTCCTCAAAATGCAACGGCAGCTAAAGCAGGTTTCGGCTCAAAAGTTGCTCAGCCATCTGCCTATTGACTGGAGAACAAGGATTGTGAGACATAGAAGCGTCAACATTCAAGCCTTGCCTTCCTCCTGGATGGGGCAGACTCTCGATGGCATCTATCAGGGCAAGCAGCGGATCAAAGCTTGTATCACTCCAAAGCTTGGATCACTCCAAAGCTTGGATCACTCCCTCTCAAGCACCCCCGCCGGTAAAATTAGCATCGCATCTCCAAAGGAGTAGAAACGGTACTCCCGGGCGATCGCCTCTCCATACAACTGCAACAATCGCTCCCGACCCACAAGCGCACTCACCAGCATCATCAAGCTTGACTTGGGCAAATGAAAGTTGGTGATCAGCCCATCAACGACGTTCCAGTGGTAACCGGGATAAATAAACAGATTCACTTTGCCGCGCACCGGACGCAGTTGGCCGAACTGAGCCGCGCCCTCCAGCGATCGCACCGCCGTCGTACCCACCGCAAACACACGTCCCCCTCGGGCCTTTGTGGCCGTAATCTGTGCCACCACCTCGGGCGTCACCTCCACCCACTCGCCATGCATCTCGTGATCCGTAATCGTTTCAGCCTCCACGGGCCGGAACGTTCCCACGCCCACATGGAGCGTGACAAAGGCTTGTTCGACGCCTCGTTCCTTAAGTTTCTCCAGCAACTCAGGTGTGAAATGTAACCCTGCGGTCGGTGCTGCCACGGCACCAACGGGATCGCTGTAGACCGTTTGATACTGTTCTGCGTCGGATTCTGAGCGATCGATATAGGGCGGCAGGGGCACCTCCCCCAATTTTTCCAGGGCAGTCCAAAAAGTTTCGCCGGGAACCGCCGTAAATTTCAAAATCCGCCCCCCCGTAGCGGGATCGCTGTCGAGTATTTTGGCCGTGAGCAGAGTGCCGCAGAGATCATTCCCGAAAGCAATCGACATCCCCGGCTTTAGCCGTCGCCCTGGCTTCACCAAGGCTAACCAATATTCCGGCCCCTGTTCTTCTAACAGCAAGACCTCCACCTGGGCACCGCGAGCCCCCCGTGCCCTCAAATGGGGATCAATGATTTTTTCTCCCTTCAGCCGGGCAGGCAAAACTCGCGTGTTATTCATAACAAGCAAGTCTCCGGGCTGCAAAAATTCCGGCAACTCTCGGAAGATTCGATGCTGTTGGGTTGCGGCAGAATCAATCACCAACAAGCGTGAGCTATCCCTAGGAACAGCAGGGTTTTGGGCAATGCGTTCCTGGGGCAACTCATAGTCATAGCTACTGAGTTGGAGATCAGATTCAGAGGCAGATTCAGAGGCAGATGGAGGCAAGGGGCGAGCAGGTGACAAATCGTAAAAACTTGATTTTTTGTGGGACAGTCCTTATTTTCTCAAAGTACGCTCAAAGAAGCGCATAATCTCCTTCTAGACCATTTGTCTGTCGTTTTGTCTGTCGTCAACCCCAGGAGCTCATCAAAACACCATGGCATCTCCCTACAAATTGCCGATGTTGGGCGCCTTTTTACTCGCCACAGGATTTTCGATCTGGACCGGAACCCAGATCGCCAATCAAAAAAACACCAGTCGCCGCCTGCGCCCCCTGAATGAGTCTGCGGCACCATCCACAGTTCAGGCAACAGACAGGCCAAACATTGCCAAAGCCAACAGCGCGACCCATTCATTTCAGCTCGACCCCGCTTCCAAGGATGGCATCGAGCTAGAAGAATGCATCGTCACCATGGCTCAGGTCAATGACCCACGCCCGCCCCTCAGCATTCGGGATGCTGCATCTCCCCAGGGCAATATCGTCGGCGAAGCCAATAATGACCAAATCATCGATGTCGCAGGAACCCAAGGGGAATGGTTTGCCGTGACGGCCCCGGTCCAGGGATGGGCTCCCCGCTCCCTCACTCGTTATGCCTGCAATGAAAAAACAGCTCGGGTAGCCTTTCCCCGAGGCAAGCGTGACCTAGACCTGGCGGGTCGCTTCGTCGGTACCGGAAATCACCAGTACAAGCTGCGGGCCTCCAAAAACCAAACCCTAACCCTGACCAATTTGGCAGGGCCCATGCCCGTGCTCACCACACCGAACAATCAGGTGCTTTTTTCTGGTCCAGAGGAAGGTGACCCCACCAAATGGTCCGGCAAACTCCCTGAAGAGGGCGATTACTTGCTCAGGCTCGATTCCAAGTTCCGTGGTTATGAATACCGCTTCAACGTGCGGGTAGACTAGCCACCCACGGGGGAATGAATTCCCATCTTCAGAGGCAGGATCTGCATCAGGAGAGGCAAGGTCTACATCAAGGCCTACATTAACGTGATGAAACGAATGGGTTGCTCTGTCTTTGCAATCTGAATGACGCTCATGGGATTTTTGACGGTCCAGGGGCGGGTATAGGAGCAAATATAGGCTTCAAGCATGTCCGCCTGATACTTCAGCCGATTGATGGTGGTGTATTCGCGAAAGCTCCCCTCCCCCGAAAAGACCGCTAACACGGTGAACTGCTCGAAGTTGACCTGGGGAAGGGCGATGGCTTCACCGCCATGCAGGAGCCAGACCTGTGCCATTTCCTCCAGCGTCCGAAACACATGGCATCCAGCTTGGGGATGGGGAGCCTCCCAAGACAAGGTTTCCATGATCATTCCCCGGTTGAGGTCAGCGACGGTGCCCCCCAGGTTCTGAGTTTGCAGGGCCTGCTCTGCCTGAGCTTGAAGCGTTTCGGCGAGAACCTGGTTGTAGGAACGACGGGCCGCAGCGTTTCGTTCTGTGATCCGCTCTACAACTTGAGACGGGTTCGGGAAGAGCTGGCGATCGCGACCATCACGACTCACTACATTGACCATCTCCCAAACTCCTTTGCTAAATGCGCTGCTTTTCCCAGAATGCCCAAGGGGATCAATGATCTGTAATGCAGTTTGCATTGCCTTACAAAGCTTAAAAAAGTTAGCAAATGCCTATACAAATCGCTTTAGTTGAACCCGATAACGCTGTTTCTTTGTCACAGAAACATCACCAACACTGAGACGTCCCTTGCCGCGAATGGCAATCAAATCCTCTGACTGAACGGCATGGCTGGCTTGACTCATTGTTTTCCAGTTGACTCGCACATCTCCACTAGTGATCAAGTCCACCATTTTGCTACGAGACATCCCGAATCCTGCGGAGGCGATCGCATCCAGTCGCATCGAGGCCTCCACGGTGGTCATTTCCTTGATTTTGGGTTGCCGAATTCTGAGCTGGTCTAGCTCAATGGGCCGGGTTTTCACCTTGACCGAGCGCACCTGAACCAGGCTCATTTCTAAAAACTCCACCAGTTCTGGCACCACGACAGCCTGGGCACCGCGATCGCCCACCACAATGATGTCGCCCACCTTATCCCGCACTAGACCGGTCCCCAGCAGCGAGCCCAAGAAATCTCGATGGGTCGCGGAGTCAAAGAGAAAGTTACCTGCAATTTCCAGCGCCGTCACCGCCACATGGGACGTATCTAGGGGAATATCCGAGCGGGCCAGGGCCAAACGCTGGCGTTCCGCCTGGGGATAGCCCCCCCAGGGCAGGCAACTGACTTCGGTCAAGCGCTGAAAAATTCCGGTGGCCTCCGCCATTTCTGGGGGCGACAGAAAATCGGTCACCACAATTTCCCAGGTTTTGAGGGCCTGGTCAGCCTTATCGATGACGCGAGACACGGCCTCACGATTTTCAATGCCTTTCAGCAGGTCTTCCTTCGGGAGCATAATTTCAGAGACTCATCCAAATAATCCAAAACGGCCAATCCAAAACGGCCAATCCAAAACGGAACTTCCAGCGCTGGCAGCACCGCTAGTCCAACACTTCCACCGCTTCCGGCTGAAATTTGCGAATCGTGAGAACAACCTGATTGATCAGAATTTCAGGTCCGTTCACCGCCAGGAGATATTTCCCCGCTTCGATGCGATCGCCATAGCTGCCATCGCTGCTCCGATTCAGCACCAGCGTCGGTCCTCCCCCAATAAAGAAGCTGCCCATAGCGCCCCCAATCACCCCCATCAGACCGCCCAGCACATGGTTGCCCACGCTGCCAGCCCAGGCAAAGGTCTGAAGCTGAGTGGTCAAGCTAAAGCCAACCCCCCCTAAAAAACCAAAGGGCATCAGCCAAAACGCCATCCGCTTGGCCCGCGTCTTCACCTTTTCCAGCGGATCGATCAAGCCGAATTCCTCCGGTGTTTTATAGCCCCGGCCCAGAATTTCAATCTTGTCCATGGGGAACGACTCCCCTTCCAAGGACAGATATGCCTCCTCAGCCTTAATGCGATCCGGTAACACCACAACCAAATAACTCACACCCAGCCCTCACAAGCAGCATCTTCTTAACACCACTGTTGATCTTACTTAATGACCGCCAGAGTGGCCGCCCCTTTATCCTAGAATGGCCCCTGGGAAAGCCCCAGACTGCTTACGATCAATCCTTTCAACACGCTCGATTTCGTCACCATGCCAAAGGTCCTCGTCTCCGATTCCATCGATCCCGTCGGGATTGAAATCCTCTCTCAGGTTGCCCATGTCGATCTCAAGACGGGTCTGTCTGAAGCGGAATTGATTGAAATCATCCCCGAATACGACGCCCTCATGATCCGCTCCGGGACCCAGGTCACCGAAGCTGTGATCGAAGCCAGCAAACCCCTCAAGATCATTGGGCGGGCTGGGGTTGGAGTTGACAATGTCAATGTTCCCGCTGCAACTCGTAAGGGCATCGTCGTCGTCAACTCCCCCGAAGGCAACACGATCGCCGCCGCGGAACATGCCTTGGCGATGATGATGACCGTCTCGCGCTACATTCCAGACGCCAACCAGTCCACCAAGGCGGGTGAATGGAATCGCAAAGCATTCATCGGCTCTGAAGTTTACAAAAAGACATTGGGCGTTGTCGGCCTGGGCAAAATTGGTGCCCACGTCGCGAGCGTGGCCCGGGCCATGGGCATGAAGCTAATGGCCTACGATCCGTTCATCTCCGCCGAGCGGGCAGACCAGTTGGGCTGTCGCCTGGTCGAGCTGGATCAGCTCTTTAGCGAAGCAGACTACATCACGCTTCACGTCCCCAAGACCCCAGAAACGGCGAACCTCATCAACGATGAAACCATCGCCAAGATGAAGCCTACGACCCGCCTGATCAATTGCTCTCGGGGCGGTGTCATTGATGAAGCAGCCCTCGCCCGGGCCATCGAAGAAGGTCGGCTGGCTGGTGCAGCCCTTGATGTCTACGACAGTGAGCCCCTGGAAGCTGACTCTCCCCTGCGCAAGCTGGGCAAAAACGTCATCCTGACGCCGCACCTGGGCGCTTCCACCGCTGAAGCTCAAGTCAATGTCGCGGTGGACGTTGCGGAGCAAATTCGCGATGTCCTGTTGGGTCTTCCCGCTCGCTCTGCAGTGAATATTCCTGGACTGCATCCCAGCGTGCTCGAGAAAATGCGGCCCTACCTGGAGCTGGCCGAAACCCTGGGCAATGTGCTGAGTCAGTTGACCGGCGGCCGGATCAATCAGCTCACGGTACGCATGCAGGGTGAACTGGCCCAGAGCAACAGTCAGGCCATGGTGATTGCGTCGCTGAAGGGACTGCTATCCCAGGCCCTGCGCGAGCGAGTCAACTACGTCAACGCCTCCATCGAAGCCAAGGAGCGGGGCATTCGGGTCATCGAAACCCGCGACGAAAGCATCAGCGACTACTCCGGTGGTTCGCTCTATCTCTCCGCCACGGGCGAACGCGGTGAGCATTCCGTTGCAGGTGCCCTGCTGGGGGATAACGAGGTCTTCATCACCCACCTGGGCGACTTCCCCATTAACGTCCCGCCCAATAAGTACATGCTGTTCACCCGTCACCGGGATATGCCGGGCATCATCGGCAAAATTGGTTCCTTGCTGGGCAGTTTCAATGTCAACATTGCCAGCATGCAGGTGGGTCGCAAGATCGTGCGCGGCGAAGCCGTCATGGTCTTGAGTTTGGATGACCCATTGCCCGATGGCGTGTTGACCGAGATCGTCAAGATCGACGGCATCCGGGACGCTTACACCGTCAAGCTCTGAGGCATCGAGCTGTAGGCCCGGGGTACCCCCAGAGATAAGCCCAGAGATAAACCCAGAAACAAACCCAAAAACAAACTAGGAAAATCAGGGGATCAGCAATGGCACAGGGTTGGTGGGAAATTGAAGTGCTCTGTGAGCCCATGCTGGAGGACATTGTCTCCGTGCGGCTGGAGAAATTCGGCTGTCGGGGCTTTGCGAGTGAGGCCAAGGGAGCCTTTCAGGGAGCTGCTTGGACCAAAACACCGCCGGAGGAGACGGGTCATTCCAAAACGAATGCTCCGACCCATGACGCAACGCGTCGAGTGCGGGGTTATGTCCCTCAAGATCAGGTACAGATTTTGGACCTCGGTGCCTTGGCCGTCTGGCTTCAGCAAGATGCCATTGCTGTAGAACAACCCGCCCCCCAGGTTTCCTGGAAACGGATTGATGAGGAGGACTGGTCCAGTAGCTGGAAACAACACTGGCAACCCGAGACCATCGGCGATCGCTTCCTCATTTGTCCGGCCTGGATTGACCCCCCCGCCACCGATCGCCTCATCCTCAAACTGGACCCCGGTGCCGCCTTTGGCACCGGAGCCCATCCCACCACCCAGCTTTGCCTCGAATCTTTAGAGATGCGTCTCTCCGAACTCAAGGCAGACCAACGACTCACCCTCGCCGACGTCGGCTGCGGCTCTGGCATTTTGTCCATTGGGGGCATTATGTTGGGGGCCCACCGGGTCTACGCCATGGACAATGATCCCCTCGCCGTCAAGTCCACAGGGGACAATCGCGACCTCAACCAGATTACGGAATCCCAAATTTCGACGGACTGTGCCAGCGCCGAACGCCTTAAGGATCTAGACAACGCAGGCGTCGTACTCGACGGCATTGTCTGCAATATTCTGGCCGAAATCATTGTGGATATGATTCCCACCTTTTCCGCTGTGGCCAAACCCCACACCTGGGGGATTTTGAGCGGGATTTTGACCAGCCAAGCCAAAATGGTGGCCGATCTGCTGGAACAAGAGGGCTGGATTGTAGCAACGCTCTGGAAACGGAAGGAGTGGTGCTGCTTTAATATTCGACGGAACTAGTTGGCGTTCCCTTTTGAGTTTTTGAGTTTGAGTTCCGGGAGATCTGATTTGACCACTGCATCCTCTAGCCGCCCATCTTCGCCCGATGCCCCCCAACGCTGCATTCTGATCACTGGCGGAGCTGGGTTTATTGGCTCGAATTTTGTCCACCATTGGTGTGCGGCACACCCCGGCGATCGCGTCATTGTGCTTGATGCCCTCACCTACGCCGGTAACCGCAGCAACCTAGCGACCCTAGACGGAAATCCCAATCTAATCTTTGTCCAAGGCGACATTTGCGATGCAGACCAGGTGGCGGCGCTGCTGAAATCTGAATCCATTGACACCGTCGCCCACTTTGCGGCTGAGTCCCACGTCGATCGCTCCATCCTCGGCCCCGGTGCTTTTATTCAGACCAACGTCGTCGGCACATTCACGCTCCTCGAACAATTTCGCCAACACTGGCTCACCCAGGAGCAACCCAGCGACTACCGTTTTCTTCACGTCTCCACCGACGAAGTCTACGGCAGCCTTGCCCCGGACGACCCAGGTTTCAGCGAAACAACCCCCTTCGCTCCGAACAGCCCCTACTCAGCCTCAAAAGCGGGCAGCGACCACCTGGTACGCGCCTACTTCCATACCTATGGCCTCCCCACACTGATCACCAATTGCTCCAACAACTATGGTCCCTTCCACTTCCCGGAAAAGCTGATTCCATTGATGATCATCAATATGTTGTTGGGGAAACCTTTACCGGTCTATGGGGATGGTCAGAATATACGTGACTGGCTCTACGTAGAAGACCACTGCCGCGCCATCGATCGCGTCATGACCGCCGGAGCCCCCGGCGAGACCTACAACGTTGGCGGCAATAACGAAGTCAAGAATTTAGATTTGGTCCAGACACTCTGCGATCTGGTCCAGGATATGGCACCCACGTTTGGCTGGGAATTGCCGGTCGCCTCTCCCCAGGAGCTGATTCAATTTGTGAAGGATCGTCCCGGCCACGATCGCCGCTATGCCATTGATGCCACCAAGATTCAGCGGGATTTGAACTGGGAACCGGAGGAAACGCTGGAAACAGGACTGCAAAAAACCGTGGCGTGGTATCTCAGCCACCGAGATTGGTGGCAACCGCTGCTATCTGAGGAATACCAAGCGTATTACAGCAAGGTTTACACCTAATACTGTCCCCTCCAAATCGGGCCAGTTTTTAGGGCCAGTTTTTAAGGCCAATGGTGAGGGCCCATTTTTAGGAAAAATTTCGAGACGGTTTTATCGCTTTTAGAACTGTCACACCATCTTTCTACGAGCACTAAAAATTCTGCCATTGTAGAGATGTGAACAGGGATGTGAACGCTACACAAGCCTGAGACACCCATACGGTGTAATGGCTGCTAGCGTTTCAGCAGTTTGGTGTGATATTGTCCGGTGCGATGTGGTCACTAGACAATCTATCGGTCATGTTGACCGCGATTTAGTATTTGAGGAGAGATGAACGGTGTTTAACTTACGCAACGGTCTGGTTTTGAGCGGTCTGGTTCTGGGTGGCAGCTTGGTGGCGATCGCCACCTCCGCAGGCACAGCCCAAGCCCAGTCCTACAATGACTACAACTATGTCGGCGGCGGCATCAGCGACGAAGGCTTTGTCATCAACGGTAAAGCTCGCGTCACCCGCTCCCTATCTTTACGTCCCGCAGCTATCGTGGACTACGACTTCGATAACGCCACTTTCTTGATCCCCGTCACCTACGATGCTCCTGCCTTTGAAGTGGGCGATGCTGACCTGCTGCCCTTTGGTGGTATTGGTGCACGCGTTTCCACAGGCGGCGACGACACTGACTTCGGTCTGCTGCTCACGGGGGGGGCTGACTATCGTTTCACCGAGCGCTGGACCGCGAATGGTTCCATCAACCTAACGTTCATTGACGACACTGATATCGACTTCGTCGCAGGTGTTGGCTACACATTCTAGTTCTGGCTTAAATCTGCCTCATCTAGGCGAGTAGGGAACGCATTCCGAATGACCTCCTACTCGATTCACCTCCTTCCTCAGCATGTGCGGGAAGGAGGTATTTTTTTGCGTTTTTTTCGCTAGCAGCCACGGATTAATTCATCGCGTGGGTGAAGTCCAATCCAGATAAGCGGTAAAGAGACGATTCACGCCACAAAGGGGCAGACAAACAAGGGGCTACAGAGCGTAATCAACAAGGTCTCTGCCCCTCCCGACGCCCCCGGGGAGAACTGCCACACTGACGTCGATTCCCCCATCGTCTCAGGAGACGAGCATCATGTTCAAAATGACTCCCGCTGCCGCTCTTTCCCGGTTTGGTTTAGGGCTAGCTGTGAGCCTGGTGGCGATCGCCACTGCACCTGGCGCTCAAGCCCAACCCAATGGTCAAGCCAGCCAAAACGACTATAACTACGTCGGCAGTGGTATCAGCGACGAAGGGTTCATCATCAACGGGAAAGCCCGCCTCAACCCCAATCTGTCCCTCAGACCCACCGTCATCCTGGACTACGACTTTGATGACGCGACCGTCTTGGTTCCCGTCACCTACGATTTTCCTTCCATTGAAGCCGCTGGAGCCGATCTCCTACCCTTTGGGGGTGCCGGTGTCCGTCTTGCCACCCATGGCGATGACAATTTCGGTGCGCTCATCACCGGAGGGGTAGACTATCGCTTTGCCGAGAAATGGACTGCCAATGCCTCAGTCAACGTCTCCTTCATTGATGAAGCTGATCTTGATCTCACAGCCGGTGTCGGTTATACCTTCTAGGGAAAAGCGAGTTGCAAGAGCAATATTTTGCAACATCAAAGCAGACGACTCAAAAAATGAATCGTCACACGACGCCTGTTTGATCATGGCTGGTTCGTAACACGCGCCCCAGAAAGCATCAAAGAAAAGCGGTCAGATGTATCAACATCTGACCGCTAAATGCTATGAATAAAACCCCTAATTATTGAAGCAAGGTGAGATTGCAGAGCAATCTTCTACCACATGCCATTGATGGGCTGATAAGCATCGATAGCAACGCGGCCACCAACGCTCACGCCAGCCCACATTGCCTGCATGCGCTCTTGGCGACGTGCTTCAGTCTGGGAGAAGCGAGCACCCAGGGTCTCGTTAGCAATTTGAGCCTTGGACTTGGCCTGGGTGGTCTTCAGCATGGAAGCCACTTCGTCAATGCCAGCATAGGTAGAGTTGCGGCGGCGCAGCTCAATCACATCAACCTGAGCATCCACGGGATAGTTAGCAACGATCTCCAGAGGAGTCAGGGAGTTATCATCAACCAAGGAGTTGATCACAGCAGCACGCAGTGCCTGCTCAGCATCATCTTCGGTGCTGCGGGGCATGATCACTTCGGACAGATCAGCCAGCATTTCCTGACCAGCACCGGAGTTAAAGAGTGCGTCAGCGGAGGACAGGTTGTAGTTGATGGTCTGGGTCAAGAAGCCACGTGCCTCAGAAGGCTCGACGTTGCTCTCGGAGAGAACCAAGTGCAGACCACCCTTGGAAATGCCCTCGTCAACCAGCAGGTTGAGTTCATCCATGGTCACGGACTGGTGCAGAGCGCCGTTAATCAGAGTTAGTGCCTCAGCAGCATTAGCAGCGGCGGGCATCATTGCACTCAAACCGAGGCCGATCAGTGCGGAAAGCTTAACGGAGAATTTCATACTTGCAAATCCAGTGCTACATCAATACGAAAGGAGAAAGGGAACGGAAGCATTCTCGAAGACTAAAAGCAAGGTGCCATTCGAGAACCAGTGCATTCCGGCCCGTTCGCTCCTAAATGAATGTTGCCCGCTTCGACTCCACTAAACCTTCAGAAAAATCACTTAACTTATAGTTTTTAGTCACATTTAATTCATAAATTAAATCAAGACATGGCCTTTGAATCTAATCATTTATGGTTTGCATTTATTCTTTCAAAATTCTCCACTCTGAGTAAATAATCACTTCAAGCAAAAGAGGAAAAAATCATCTAATTATTTCTCTAAAGAAGAAATACTTTCAGGAGTAGCTCGGGTCTTCCCCTCACAAGAAAAATTTTACGCAAGCCAATCAGGGATAGACTTAACAAGCATATTTTTAATTCAAGAGAAGCTAGGCTAGCCCATTCATGTCAATCAATCATTGAGCATTAATCTCAAAACCATATATTGTATTTCCTCACTAGACACCGGACAGTTCATCAATTATTTGAGCAAAGAAATATTTTCTAAATCAGCAAGAAAAATTACCGTAATTGAGGAATAAAAATTTGGGGAATCTTATTGTAAGCGGGCTCTGTATGTGGCCTCGTGATATTAGCCATAAACTAGACTTATTCCTATGCGAGCGGCAAAAGCACAACGACTGGCGATCCAACTTCTAGGCGGACTATTTGTACTAGGAACAAGCCAAGCTGGGTTCATAGCACAGGCCCAAGAGCAGCCGCAGAGACTCATTAGCGAAACAGAGTCTATTGCTCCAACCTCCCAAACAAACGATCGCGGTCCGACCCAGGCGGTTGCAACGGAAGTGAGGGAGGAGGAGGCGATCGCAGTCAAAGAGACGGCTGAATCGAGCACTCCCCTTGGGAGCATTAACACCACAGCCAAGGACACCACAGCCAAGGACACCGCTGTTGAGTCCATTGAAGCAGCCCCTCGACTAGTGCTCTCCATCTCCGAACGTCGGGTGCGGCTCTACCAGGGTGAGCGTGAAGTGGTTAGCTATCCGGTCGCCGTCGGTAAGACGGGATGGGAAACCCCCACCGGTCGGTTTAAGATTTACCAGAAAGTGGTCAACCCCACCTGGCGTCATCCTTGGAACGGTTCCATTGTTGGACCGGGGCCCGATAATCCTCTGGGATATCGTTGGGCTGGGTTTCTCGACCGGGGCAGTGAGGCCTTTGGCTTCCATGGCACCACCAACGAATCCCTCATTGGGCAGGCTGTTTCCCATGGTTGTGTACGCATGAGAAATGCCGATGTGGAAGCCCTCTTTGAGCAAATTGAAGTCGGCACCGAAGTGATTGTGCACCGCTAGGGCTTGTTCGAGTCTGGAATTTAGCCCTAGAATTCAGCTCTAAAAGTCAGAGCTGGGCGTCAGCTCTGGAAGGCAGGGGAATGGTCTGCCCTGTCTCGGCCGCACGCCGGGCGGCATCCGCCACTTCCAGAGCATAGAGGCTTCCTGCCACCGAGACATAGAGCGGTGTCCCTTCAAATAGAGTATCTAGGACCATCTCCGTATCTCGCTGAAAAAGACCTCGCCGTCCTCCCATCTCCAACGGAGTTTCAACCAGGTTTCCCGCTGCGTCACGACCGCAGAAGATGCCTTGATCCTTGTCAAAGCGTAGAGCACCGCGATCGCCCCCCACTTCCATCAGTCGCTCCGCCCGCCAGAGGGATTCCCCTTTACCGTAAGTTACCGAGCCCAAGACCCCCGTCTCAAAAAAGAGCTGAGCGTTGCACAGACAAGTTGTGAAATAGCTCGGATCATCGTCAGCGGTCCAGAATTTGGCCTGACAACTGACCGAGGCAACGGGGCCAAACGCATGGGTCAGCCGGTGAATGCGGGACAATGCCCCCATGAGTGGAAAGCCAAGCTCCTGGAAGTTGAAACTCCAACGCCGAGGAGCTGGAGACTTGGGTGCAAGCGTGGCATAACGAACGTGATGGGGATGACCCACTCGATGGAGGTTGGCCAGCAACGCCTTGTGTAAGCCCCCCAGGAGTTCAATGTGCTCTACATGGAGCAGCAATTTTTTGGCTTCGGCTAGGGCGACGAGCGATCGCGCCTGGGCCAAGTCCAAGGACAACGGGTATTCAACCACCACATGCTTTCCGGCCTGGAGTGCGGCTTCTGTGATGGCGCCATGATCTCGGTTCAGTGTTGAGATAACAACCAGATCGATGTCAGTACGGGCCACGAGCGATCGCCAATCCGTTGTGGTCTCAGTCGCGTAGGGGGCAGAGAATTCTGCGGTGCGGTGAGCATCCTGTCCGGCGATCGCCACCAACTCGGCCCGCGTCTCCGCTGTAAAGGCCTGGGCTCGCAGCTTGGCTGCATACCCCGTCCCCACCAATCCCACTCGAATTTTCTCAGCCATTGATTTGTGCGCGCTCAGTGCCTTTGAACTTTACCCCATCCGAATCAAACACGAGGCTCATTCCACTCCCCAATTCCTGTCATGAGCATCGCTAGGAGCAAGTCCTCTGTGCTCTGAAGGAAATCGCTAATATGAGTGTTGGCACAGCTTCTCTCGGCACCATCAGCATGTCTCAATCCCGCGTCGTTCTCATCACAGGCTGCTCCAGCGGCATCGGTCGAGCCCTGGCACAGGCCTTCCATCACCGGGGCGACCAAGTCTGGGCAACGGCGCGGAATCTGTCAGCGATGGCCGACCTCAAAGCCCAGGGTATCCATACCATCCGACTTGATGTCACCGATGATGAGAGCCGAAACGCGGCGATCGCCCACATCCTTCAACAGTCCGGCTCCATCGACTTGCTGATCAACAATGCTGGCTACGGCCTCATGGGACCACTCCTCGATATCCCCATCGACGAACTGCGCCAACAGTTTGAAACCAATGTCTTTGCCATCAATGCCCTGATCCAGGCCGTGGCCCCCAGCATGATCGAGCGGGGCAGTGGCACCATCGCCAACATCGGCAGCGTCTCCGGGATTTTCGTGACCCCCTTTGCCGGAGCCTACTGCGCCAGCAAGGCCGCAGTCCATGCCCTATCTGACGCCTGGCGTCTGGAACTTGCCCCCTTTGGCCTGCGGGTGGTTACGGTGCAGCCTGGGGCGATCGCCTCTCAATTTGGCAATACCGCAAGCCAAGTCGTCCATCGATTCCTGACCTCAACTTCGCGCTACCACAGCCTCGAAAGCAGTATCCAAAATCGCGCTAATGCCTCCCAAGTAGATGCCACCTCCACCGAAGACTTCGCAGCTCAGCTCGTAAATCTACTGAGCCGAAATCAGCCTCCTAGCCAAATTCGTATCGGCAAAAAGAGCCTTCAACTAACGCTTCTACGCCGCTGGCTACCCACTCCGCTACTCGATCGGCTCTTAATGGGTAAGTTCAACCTGGAGCGTATCAATAAGTCTCAGTAACATCGAAGGGGAGCCTGGGCACTTCGCCCTGGCACTGTGGGTCAAAGCATCTAGGGTCAAAGCACCTAAGCCGAGCACAAACCGGCGGGCGAATCCGCAGCAGCCCATCAACACCAGATTAAGGAGGACAAACGAATCATGCCATCAACGACGATTGTTACCCAACCCCTCGCCGATCAAGCAGCACTTGTCAACGATGCCAATACCATCATCAATCTCTCCACCGTTTTTGATGACCCCTACACCACGGGGCAGGTCGCACGGTTCGAACTCTATGACACCACGATTGGTAGCGGCGGTGTCACCAACGTTGTCCTTTACGATCAACCCGGCTTTGGTGCCCCCCAGAGCGTTCAGAACTTTATCGATTATGCCAACGACGGCGACTACATCAACAGTATTATTCACCGTTCAGTCAGTGGATTTGTCGTACAGGGTGGTGGCTTTGTCTTGGATGGCTTAGCGACCCAAAGTGCACCGGATTCAGTCACTCGCGTCCCGGCCAATTTGCCCGTGGACAATGAATTCAACCTGGTTCGCTCCAACACCCGAGGAACACTCGCCTATGCAAAGCTCGGGGGTGATCCAGACAGTGCCACGAACCAATGGTTCTTCAATCTGGCAGACAACAACGACCCCAATAATCCAAACAGTTTAGACAATCAGAATGGTGGATTTACAGTTTTTGGGGAGGTTATTTCTGAAGCTGATTTGAATACGGTGGATGCGATCGCCGCCCTCCCCAAGGTCAGCAATGGCGTCGAAGCGTTCCAACAATCGGCCTTCGACAACCTACCCTTTATTCCCACCGACGGCTCCATTAATGGAGACGAAGACTTTGTCCGCTATCGCAGCATTACAGTAACGCAGCAGCCGGAGCTAACCTTTTCGGTCATCGGCAACAGTAATCCAAGTCTCCTTACGCCGACCATTACCAACAATCAGCTCGAACTCGACTACGCTCCGAATGCAACGGGTTCAACCACCATCACGGTACGAGCCACAAATCTCCAGGGTGCCTTTGTTGATGACAGCTTTGTCGTTGGCGTCGAAACCTTTGACCCCGATAACTACCTGGCGTCCAACCCCGACCTCACCCAAGCCTTTGGCTACAACCCCACTGCTGCCCGCGATCACTATCGGCAGTTTGGTCGCAATGAACAGCGCAGCAAAGATAGCTTTGCTGAGGATTTGTACATCGCCTCCAATGGTGATCTCATCAATGCCTTTGGCTACAACCTGGCCGCCGCGACTCAACACTATATCCAGTCTGGTCTCGGGGAAGGACGTGCCACCAATCTGTTCAACCCTGCCATCTATCTCTCTGCCTACACAGACCTGCAACAGGTCTTTGGTCAAGATTTAGCGGCAGCAACCCGCCACTACATCGAATTCGGCTTTCGAGAGGGTCGCGACCAGCTCACGGGCTTTGACCCCGGTGCCTACATCGCCTCCTACAGGGATCTGCAACAGGTCTTTGGTTACAATCCCGACGCTGGGCGTCAACACTACCTACAATCCGGCTTTAATGAAGGTCGCACAGTCACCTTTAGCGCCGAAGATTACCTCGCCTCCCATGGGGATTTGATACGCATCTTTGGATATAATCCCGCCGCTGCGACTCAGCACTACATCCAGTTTGGAGCCAGCGAGCAGCGAGCTTCGGATAGCTTCGATGAAGCAGCCTATCTCAATCGATACTCTGACTTGCAAGCCGCCTTTGGCAACAATCTGGCTGCTGCTAGGCAGCACTTTATCCAGAGCGGCTTTGCAGAGGGACGCATCGCCTAGACATCACGATTGCTTTTCGCTCTTTCCGTGACCTATTCGCGGGGTTCAACGGCGGCGGCGATCGCGGAATAATCCAGGTCTCCAAGACCCAGGGCGATCGCCTTTTCCAAAATTCGCTCCGTGCCATTGAGGTTGCCGGTCTGCAACTCTAGCGTCGAAGCCTCTTTCAAAAAGAGTTGTACATCCTTCAGCAGGTGCTTAGTTGGAAAATTTGGATTCTCAAAATTGTGTTCCTGCATCCGCGCCAACTTCTTATCAAAGGTTGGTGCGTACAGGGCACTCTCCCGCAGAATCTCCATGAATTGCTCCACAGGCACCTGATTCTGATTGGCAAATGCCAAGCTGAGGGCGAAGCTGTTGGTCAAGCTGGCAATCAGTTGATTGAGAGATAACTTTAGGGCCATCGCAGTACCCACCGGGCCAATGTGGCGAACGCTTTCCCCGAAGTGTTGTAGAAGCGACTGCCACCGCCCGAACTGCTCCGGCGTACTACCGACCATGAGCAAGAGTGACCCATCTTGCACCTGGGGAATACTGCCCAGCACAGGGGCTTCTAAATACTGAATCCCTGCTTCCTCAAGCTCTTTTGCAATATCCTGACTCTCGCTAGGTCCAATAGTTCCCATCTGGATGACAGTTTTTCCCGCCAGCGCTGCCTTGACCGCATCCGTCAAAATCAATTCGCGGATGGCATGGGCATCGGTCAGCATCAAAATGACACAATCCACCACACCAGCAAGGGCTTGGGGAGACCCGGCAATGGCGATGCCAAACTCCGCAAGGTGCTGCACCTTCTCAGTTGTGCGGTTGTAGATAGTCATCTCCAATCCCGCATTATGCAACCGCAGTGCCATCGGGGCTCCCATCAAACCTGTGCCAATCAAGCCGTATTCCATGACCGTTTCCGATATCCGTTTCTGGCGACAAAAATCAGCATATCAACTGGCATAGCCCCCTATCGTCGATTTTCAGTGGACGGTTACTATGGTGACGGCAATTTTCTACGTATTTACCATAGGTACTAAGCGGGATGTCGATTCTGTCGCTCTTACAGGCCGGGGGCATTGTGATGCTGCCGCTACTGATGTTTTCGGTGGTGGCGATCGCCCTCATCATCGAGCGCATTTTCTTTTGGGCCGGTCTGCTTCAGCGCCAGGATCCGCTTGTACGGGAGGTGCTGAAGCTCTACCGCGACAGTCCTGCCATGGCCTACAAAAAGCTGAAGCAAAATGCTGACTTACCCATCGCCCGCATTTTTCTCTCCGCCGTTGAGTTGGAATATGCTACCCCAGACGAATTTCGTCTCGCCTTAGAAAGCGCAGGCCAAGCTGAACTCCCGGTATTGCGCCGGTTTAATACCGTCTTTGACACCGTTATTGCAGCGGCTCCGTTGCTCGGTTTGCTGGGAACGGTTCTGGGTTTGATTTCCTCCTTCGCCTCTCTCAACTTGGGCAGTGGCGACACGACTCAAACGGAAGCCGTCACGGGCGGCATCAGCGAGGCTTTAGTTTCTACCGCAACGGGACTTATCATTGCCATTATTGTTCTACTGTTTGCCAACGCTTTTCGTGGGTTGTATCGGCGACAGCGTGCCCTCATCGAAGAGTACGGTGGGCAACTCGAACTGCTCTATCGTCG
This sequence comes from uncultured Pseudanabaenaceae cyanobacterium, assembly GCA_938017515.1. Classification (GTDB taxonomy): domain Bacteria; phylum Cyanobacteriota; class Cyanobacteriia; order PCC-9006; family JAAUQQ01; genus JAAUOP01. The sequence goes on along the minus strand of CALIJJ010000030.1, from coordinate 44,065 downwards.
TCATCAGCTCCAGGACCGCAAAGGAAATCCCCCACGGCCTAAACCTAGCCAACGTTCTGGCCAAGTGCGATAGACCATGGCCAAAATGCCACTTCAGCCCAGATTCTCTCCGCCACATTTCCCATGCGCCTCCACGACGACGACCCCGAATTGCCCGCTCAGATTAATATCCTGCCGATGATCGATGTGATCTTTGCCATTTTGGCATTCTTGATTATGTCAACGCTGACGCTGACACGGGTGGAGAGTTTACCCGTCAACTTGCCGGGGGCCGTGACTTCACGGCTCCAGCAGAATAATCTCGATGCCCTAGTCACAATTCAACCCGACGGGGCGGTTTATCTCAATCGCGATGAAGTCACCTTAGAGACACTCGCCAAGCGCATCCAAACGGTTAAAGGGCAAAAGCCTGAGCTACTGGTGATTCTCAATGCCGATGAAAGCGTCAACCACGGCCTCGTTGTCGAGGTGATGGATCAACTCCGCAAATTGGAGGGCGTGAAGCTGGCGATCGCCACCCGTCCCCAGTAATCCTGCCCCTGAGCAAGCTCTAAGCCACTAGTAATGCTCGTTCAGGAGTCCGTTCAGAGGTACATTCAGGGGCTTGCTGAGGGGCTCGCTTGGGCTGAAAAATCGGCAGCGCAATCGACCGATCCACGGCCTCTGCTAAGGGACGCAGACTCTCAATCAAATCTGTCGTCGCTTCCAGAGAGAGGCTTTGTTGGGCATCAGAAATAGATTCATCGGGACGGGGGTGACATTCCAGGATCAGGCCATCGGCCCCTGCGGCGATCGCCGCCCGTGCCAAACTGGGCACCAGTTCCCGCCGACCCGCCGCATGGCTCGGATCCACAATCACCGGCAAATGGGTCAGGGTCTTGAGGGCAACAACACCGCCCAAATCCAAGACGTTGCGCGTGTAGTTGTCGAAGCTACGAATGCCCCGTTCGCACAACACGATATTGGGATTGCCGTGGCTCGCGATATATTCCGCCGCCATCACGAACTCTTCGAGGGTTGCGGCCAGACCTCGCTTCAGCAGAACGGGGCGATTGGCCTGTCCCAGAGCCTTGAGCAGGTCAAAATTTTGCATATTGCGGCTGCCCACCTGAAGCATATCCACTTCTTCGGACAGAGCTTCGATTTGAGACACCGCCATCACTTCGGTCACAACCGGTAAGCCATGGTGCTGACGCACCTGGCGCAGGATCTCGAAACCTTCACCGCCAATTCCCTGGAAATCGTAGGGTGAGGTGCGGGGTTTGTAGATACCGCCGCGCAGGGCTTGGATGGGAGCTGGGCCAAGGGTAGAAGCGATCGCCTCCATTTGTTCTGTGCTTTCGATCGCGCAGGGACCCGCAGCAATGAAAATCTCGCGGCCACCAATCGTGCTGTTGCCGACCCGAACTCGGGTGGTTGGACTGGCTGATGATGGACTGGCTGGCGACAAACTGGCCGGCGATGCGTTGGTTCCAACGAGGGGAGCAGATTTCATAGGATTCTCCAGGTTAAGGGATGTCGGGAAGTGATGAGTGAGGGCAATAACGTCCAGGCAACAAAGCTGGAGCAATTAGGCCAAAGCGATCAAAAAGACTAAACGTGAGGAGCTTCGGACGTTTTTTGTGGGTTGAATGAACATCACCTGAAAAATCACCAACAAAAAACCGCAGCCCCTGGACTGCGGTTCACCGGAAGTTTTGGCATCAGCGCCTAGCGCTCACTTCCGGTGAACCTCCATAAACCAAAAAAAGTAAAATCGGGGTGAGAACATGGCGCTAAGTAATTGAAAAACTGAGGATGGCAAAAATTAAAGATGGCTTGGGCACGAATCCACAGCAGATCCGCCGTTGCCTACCTGTACCCTAACAACAGTTTCCCGAAAGCGTCAAATCTAGGACGTAATCATCCTTATCAAAGAACGCAGCAACAGCCGGACACAAAAGCTTGCTATGGTGTGTCCTGGCCGAATCATTCCCGGAGATTCCGATGTCCACCCAGACATCTTCCCCCCAACCCGAAACCGCCACCGTTCTGGGGCTACCCATCCAGCTCCTGAATAGCTATGCCGATTGGCTGGGCGATCGCCTCACCGCCGGAGAAAGCATTCACGTGGTGACGCTCAACGCAGAAATGGCCATCGAAGCCGAAAAAAACACCACCCTGGATCAGGTCATTCGCCGCGCCGATCTCGTTATTCCCGACGGAGCCGGTGTGGTGCTCTATCTCAAGCTACGGGGCAAAGCTGTCCAACGCTGTCCCGGCATTGAGCTAGCAGAGGAAATGCTGCGGCGTTCGGCTCAAAACGATTGGTCTGTCTTTCTCTACGGCGGCAAACCTGAAATCATCACCGCAGCTGCGGAGCAATGGCAACAGCGTGCACCGGGGATCAACATCATCGGTGTTGAAAATGGCTATATCCAGGGTGAAGACGAAGTCGCGTTGCGAGAACGGCTCAAGGCGCTCCAACCCCAGCTAATTCTCGTGGGTCTTGGCGTGCCCCGCCAGGAAGTTTGGATTCAGCAATATCGTGACATTTGTCCCAACAGCATTTGGATTGGCGTCGGCGGTAGTTTCGATATCTGGTCCGGCACCAAGCAACGGGCTCCGGGCTGGCTGCGCAACAATAATTTGGAGTGGGTTTATCGGCTTTACAAAGAGCCCTGGCGCTGGCGACGGATGCTGGCACTGCCGGTCTTTGCCTTGAAGGCGCTGAACTATCGCACTTGATCGCAGAGTCTTGATCGCAGAGTCTTAATCGCAGAGTCTTGATCTCACAATGACGTGACCGCAAGATTCCCAAGGCCAGCGCTAGAGTAGGAAACATACGCTGTTTGTGGAGGGAGAGATGAAATCCCCTTTATTGACCTTTGTCCTACGCCTCAGCCTAGGCACAAGTTTATTGATGCCGTTCGTTTCGCTAGCACCGTTGTTCCAGCGTGCGGCGATCGCCGTTGAATTCTCCGACGGCACGATTCATTTCGCCGGAGTTCCGCGCCTAGTCAAAGCCCGCGCGACCCAAACCCAGGCCCGCACCTGGGGCGGTCGCTACTATTTCACGGTCAGCATACCGGATGATGCCAGCGAGCCGTTAGGTCAGCTCGTGCTTCGCCAGGATGAGGGGGCCGATCGCTTTGGTCGTTATGACTTGGATGAAACCATTGCCTTTGTGGATGGCGATCGCCAGCAACGGGCCAATGTTTCATCCATCGATCTCAACCATGACGACCGTAGTCTAACGACTCGCTTTGATCCTCCGATTCAGCCCGGACAAACCGTCACCCTAGGCATTAGACCGGTGCAAACACCATCGGCGGGAATCTATCTCTGGGGTGTCACGGTTTTTCCCGCAGGAGAAAAGGTCGCCCCACAGTTCATCGGGTACGGTCGCCTGCATTTTTATCGCAACAAAAACCATTTCCACTGGCGCTAGCGTTTGCCCCCCAGCGTTCAATCCCGAGCGGCACTCTCACCTCCGTGAGATTTGGGCCCCTAGGATTTGGGATCCCTAGGATTTGGCTCCCTAGGCTTTGGGCATGGGCAGATTAAATTTCGAGTGAAAATCTTCCTGGACCTTGCGGGTCAGACGGCGAGAGATTTGGCGGACAATCTGACGGAGGAGGCGATCGCCGGTGTTCTGAATCAGGTTTTGAGGAAGAATTTGGATAAACCGGGGAAATTCAATGGTGACGCCCAAGTCCAGCACCCATTCCACATGGGTCATCGCCGCTATCCCCGCTTCAGTGGGGTCTACGGCATTCAACTCCAGGGCCGCCTGGAAATCAACGTCATACCCCGCCGGTTCATAGCCAGGCACCTCAATCGTGCGAATGCGATAGACGCCACCATCCTGGGGCAGCAAATCCAAACCAATTTGGGGCTCCACAGCATAGCCCAAGGCCCCATGCTTGCCCAAGGACAAGGCATAGCCATTGTCACCCAAGGGATTCGTACCCATGGGCGAAGCACAGCGACGGAACCAGTCCTGGTGGTTATCTAAATATTCTGCGACCACTGCAACGTCAGCACACATTTCCATACAGTCAGTGAACTGACTGCGGAATTCGGTCGATGGCTTGGCATCATCATTGCCGACTGTTTGCTCCACCTCAAACCCGGCGTTCAAGGCACCGGCATTACTCACCAAACCATTATCAACGTAATCCGGTACGTTTAGTGCGGCCTGTGGGTTTTCTAAGGGAAACTCAGAGGTGGAAGAAATTGACATAGAACCGTTGGCTGACATCGAACAGCGGAGAAAAGTTGTCTGTAGGAAAGGACACAAACAGCGCCGAAACGGACCCAGCATTTAGAGCAAGCTGTTCCAAGCCATGAGAGGTCGAGAAAAATTAGCTTTCACATGTGGCAGAAAAAACGGCACACAGGCTAGCCTTAGGTTTCCCCAAGGTAACGAATCCCATCACTACTGGACCATAGCCGTTTTACGGAGTCTGAGTTGTCAATGATGAACCGTCAGAAGTGATAGGTGGTAATTTCACCGTTATCTTCAACTTTCAATCGGGAGGCCATTGCCTTGCCAGGGAGCCTGGAAAGGATTGCATCTCGGCCTATTATTCTCTCTTCTAAAGGATGTTTTTGAAAGGAGCAGTTCTGCTGTACCGTAAACACTTTGACCAACACCCCGTGTTTCTACGGCATCTCGCGTCCCCTGGAGTTGAACCATGAAAAAGCTCTGGAGCCTCACTGGAAAATCCAAGGGCAGCACGAAGGCAGAGACCGGATCAGAAACGACCGAAGCCTCAGGACTCGGTACCTTCGGCGGGGTCTATACGCCGTCGATCCTGACGATCCTGGGCGTCATCATGTACCTGCGGTTCGGCTGGGTGGTCGGACAAGTGGGCCTCGTCGGAACCTTCGCCATTGTCACCCTCTCGACAGCGATCACGTTTTTGACGGCCCTGTCCATTGCCGAAATCGCCACCGATCGCGTGGTGCGAGCAGGCGGTGCCTACTATATGATCAGCCGCTCCCTCGGGATCGAAGTGGGGGGAGCCGTTGGTATTCCGCTATACATTGCCCAAACCCTATCAGTGGGGCTATATGTGATCGGCTTTGCCGAGAGCATGGTGGACTTTATTCGTAGTTTGGCCATCAGCTATCCCGACCAAGCCCAGACCATTCTCAATCAGCTCAGTGGCCTGGTGCCCTTAGTCAGCTTGGGAGCCCTTTCCGTATTGGGGCAAAAAATTATTGGTGTCCTCACCGCCCTCGCAGTGGCTGGCGTTGCCGTCAAATCAGCAGCCTTCGCGGTCAAGATTCAGTACGTGATCATGGGGGGGATCATCCTCTCCTTACTCTCCTTCTTTGCTGGACATCCCGTCACCCCGGCCCCGGAAGCAGCAGAAATCCTGGCCCAGCCCCGAGAGTCATTTTGGGTCGTTTTCGCCGTCTTTTTCCCCGCCGTCACCGGCATCATGTCCGGCGTGGGGATGTCCGGCGATCTAAAGGAACCGACCAAATCGATCCCCAAAGGGACGCTGGCAGCTGTGGGATCGGGCTACTTGGTCTATATGATCATTCCGCTTTTCCTGGCACGCTGGGCTGATCAGGGCACACTGCTAGCCGAATCCTTTGTCATGGAACGAATGGCGCTCTGGGGTCCTGCAATCTTGTTGGGGGTTTGGGGGGCAACATTGTCCAGTGCCTTGGGCAGTATCTTGGGTGCGCCCCGGGTGTTGCAGGCGCTGGCCCGCGATCGCGTTCTGCCCGCATCTCTGCGCTGGCTCGGCGCGGGCAGCGGCAGTGAGGACGAACCTCGCATTGGCACCCTGGTGACCCTAGGCGCCGTCCTACTCTCTGTCGTCTTTGGCGATCTGGACCTGCTCGCTCCGGTCCTGACTATGTTCTTCCTCACGACCTACATGGTCTTGAATGTGGCAGCGGGTCTGGAAAACTTCCTCAAAAGTCCGTCATTCCGCCCAACCTTCCGTGTCCACTGGAGCCTGTCCCTCCTGGGAGCCCTGGGCTGCGTCGCGGTGATGTTTTTGATCAATCCCCTGGCCACCATCATGGCGGCCATGATTGTTTTGGGCGTCTTTCTCTGGCTCAAGCAACAGGAAATCCAGAGCGCCTGGGGCGACGTGGGTCGGGGCATTTGGCTGGCACTCGTGCGCCAGGGCATCTTGAAGCTGGGCAGCGAACCCCACGCCGATGGTCGAAATTGGCGTCCCCACTTTTTGGTCCTTTCGGGTATTCCCACCCGACGCTGGCCCCTGATCGAAATGGCCTCGGCCCTGACCCACAATCGCGGTCTAATCACCGTCGCCAGCATCTTGCCCAGCGGCTCCCGCAGTCTGGAACAGCAGCAAAAGTCGGAGTCGATGATTCGCAGCTACATGGAGCAGCGGGGCGTCGAGGGCCTGGTGCGGTTGATCATGGCGGAGGATCGTTTTGTCGGTGCAGAGCAATTGGTTCAAACCTACGGCCTCGGCCCACTGGTCCCCAACACGGTCCTTTTGGGGGCATCTCAGGATGAGGAACAGCTCGATCGCTACTGCGATATGGTGGCCAATTTCTACAAGGCCCGCCGCAACGTCATGATTGTCCAGGACAATCTCGACCGGGGCTTTGGTCGTTTTCAGCGCATTGATGTCTGGGTCAGCGATCTACAAAACAACGGTGGCTTCAAGCTCATCCTCGCCTACCTGCTGCAAACCAGTGACGCCTGGCGCAATGCCGAAATTCACCTCAAGCTGGTCATTCCGGCGAAGGCAGGAGAGCAACCGGCTCGGGAAAACCTTCAGCGGTTGCTGCAAAAGTTCCGCATTGATGCCAAGGCTCAGGTGATTGTGGCGGGCGATCGCCCCTTCCCCGAAATTCTGCGCCACTCCTCCCGCAATGCCGACCTGATTCTTCTGGGTCTGGCCAATCCCGACAATGATCTACGGTCCTCCTACCAGCGGGTTCAGGCCATGACCCAGGGATTACCCACCGCCATGTTCGTTCTGACATCCCCAGATTTTGCCTCCCGCGACATCCTGGAATCGTCCTAGGACAAGCCTTTGAGGGAAAGCCGACCCAGACAACTCTTCCGTAGGGGGCAATAACCCTTATCAAAATGAGGTCTCTGCCCCCTCACCCCAGAACCCCTAATAACGATTGGGGATGAATCTGGTACGTTCCTTATGTTGACCCCGGTTGACTCAAAGATTTTTGGCTACATGTGCCCCTCAGCGCTCAAGGTTTTGGGGCCTTCCGTTGCGTGAACTGAACAGTTTACGGGCGCTGTTTTTGCAGCCAATGTTTGGCTCACACCCTTGCTACGATTCAGAGTGATGACAGTGACAACCTACGACCAAGTAGACGGTATTTTGGATAGCTGGGCACAATCCCATCCAGCCCTCGACCTTTCTACAAAAGATGTCACCTTTAGGATTCAACAGCTTGCAGCTCATCTCGAAGGAGAAGCCACCCCTATCCTGGAGCAGCTTGGCCTGAAACCGGGAATTTTTGCCCTAAGCGCCATTCTCCATCGTCAGGGGCATCCCCATGAAAGCTCCCCTCGGGCCCTGGCAGCCCAGCTCAACATGAGTTCTGGTGGTATGAGCAACCTTTTGGATCGCGCTGAGGATCTACGCTTTGTTACTCGAATGCCAGATCCAGTGGACGGTCGCAGCGTGATTGTAAAATTGACGTCATTTGGTCAAGCAACGCTGGAAAAAGCATTGCAGCGCCAGACAGAACAGGAACAGGCGCTGATGGATCATTTAACTCGTCGAGAGCAAGCCACCCTAACCCAACTCCTGCGCAAACTTCTGGGTGCCGCAGAACAGCAAAAAGCTCAAGATCTTGCAACAGGTCGGGCTGCTGCTCTCTATAGAACGGCACACAATGACCAGGCGCAATCTGAAACGGCCCAAGACAAGGTCACGCAGACCAGTGTCTCCTCCGTTACGTTGGGTGCTCCCTATTCAAGCAATCTCTAGCACCGTGTCACTAGGCCTCAGGCAAAGGTGCAAAGTAGACCAGTAAACCGGTGAGATATCCGAAAAGGAGACCGGCAAAGCCCACTGCCCCCAGCCATAGCCACAGAAGATAACCTCCCATCAGGCCAAGCAGGGCAATAAAGGCCAGGATGAGAGCATCCTGAACATTGTCTTCCATGGTGATTTTATTGATGCTGGTCTGAGTTGACGCCGGGCTGAAAGCCGATGGTTCAGTCCATTCGAGCCACGGTAGCTTTAGCATGCCCAAACCCAGAAGCATTCAAAAATCAGCTTCAATGAATAAAGGTGGGAGTGCAGCAAGGAAAAAAGGGATAGAAGAGAATGGGACCCCATAAAGACGACAAGTACGACTGGATTCTCGTGGGGGGAGGTCTATGCGGAGCCGCACTGGCTTACGAGCTGATCCAGTATGGAGATTCTGTACTTCTAATCGATCCAAATCCAACTTCACCCGGAGCAACGCGCTATAGCTATGGGGGCATCGCTTACTGGGCAGGCACCTCCGAACTCACGCAAACACTCTGCCATGAAGCGATCGCCCGTCACCCGCAACTCTCGGATGAATTAGAATTTGATACGCAATTTCAGCAGCGCTCCCTCCTGCTCACCGTCGAGGCGGGCCAAGATCCAGCGGCGATCGCCACTCGCTACGAATCATTTATGATTCAGCCGGAAGTACTGAGCCGAACGGAGGCACTGGAGCGAGAGCCCCTCCTCAATCCGGAGGCGATCGCCGGCGCCCTATGCCTACCCCACGGCCATGTTTCCCCGCTCGCGCTCGTGACAGGATATCGTCGTGCTTTCGAGCGCTTGGGCGGCATCACCAAGATCGGACAGGTAACGGACATCTTGCAGGACGGAAGGTCAGCAGAGAATCGCCGAGCCTGCGGCGTTCAGGTCACCGAGGATCGCATCAGCGAGAGGATTTTGGGCGATCGCGTCATTCTCTGCGCCGGAGCCTGGACGCGAAGGTTGCTCAAACAACAGAATCTCTCCATACCGCTCTACTTCACCCATGCTGAGCTGATCGAAACCCCACCGGCCCCCTTTGAGATGCAAACCCTGGTGATGCCTGCGGTTCAGCAACGCTTTGCCCTGGAAGCAGAGGCGGGCAGTCCGACCCAAGCCCAGGACTGGGAATCAGACCAGACCGGGCAAACGATTCTGGCACCCATTCTAGATGCAGGACTCGTTCAGTTTGCAGATGGTCACTGCTGCCTAGGTCAAATCAGCCGCGCCCAAACGAGCTTGACATTTCAGACGAACGCGACTGAGAGCAGCCAACACATTCGAGAGGCCGTGGGTCGAGTTCTACCCTGCAGCAAACCCCTAACCGGCCAGTGGATTTCCACCTGTGTTGCCTTTAGCCAAGACGGACTTCCCTTGGTTGGAGAAGTTCCGAATATGGAAAACCTATTACTATTTTCAGGATTTAGCAGCCCTTTTGTCTATGTCCTGCCAGTCGCCCAACGCTTTGCCAAAGCGATGTATAAAAAACAGAATGACGCCCTAGTGACACAATTAAGCCCACAACGGTTCCTCCCCAAACGAAAGACCGACTAAAGCAGACAGAGAGACACTAATCCCTAAAAAAAACCAGGAAAAATACGATACACAACGGCTGATTCTGTTCCAATTTCCTGGTAAAAAAACGTCGAACAATGAAGTCAAAAACACAACATTACTGAATCAAATTCCTAGCGAAAAGCATCAGATTAGTGATGCAATAAGCGCAATACTTTTCGCCAATAGCAGCCACGGGTTAGACCCCTCAGGGGCGAGACCATGGGGGTTTTGAGATTCAAGCGGACAACAGTAAAGTTTGATCTTGTCTTCTAAGCGACAGACTTACAGAATCAACTGAGCAGTAGATAATCGGGCATAAATACGGTTTTCTTCTTGCTTGCATCTATCTCTATGGGTATAGTTTTAAGGGAGATTGCTGAAGCGATTTTCTAACCATTCCATTTTTTTAAGCCAAATCGCGATAGGCAAATCGAGTCATCTCGCTTTTGTATTCTGGAGCACTATTTGGCAGCATCGTTTGAGCATCCAAACGAGCAACTTAGGAGTAGCGTGTATTTTTTAGGGCTCAAGACTTCCGTCATTGGGCACCCGTTTTCAGTTGCCACATTCTTGTGTGTCAGTACAGGTGTCCTCACAACTGTATCTGCACAGGCACCACCTCAAGACATTTTTGAGACGGTAATTGTGCCGATCGAGCGAGCAGAAACGTTGCCGCAGCGTATCTCTGTCGATGCATCAGATTTGCACGCTCAAATTTTTGAAGACAACGACGCATTACGTCCAGAAATATCCCAGGCATATGGTCCCCTTGAAACGCGAGGGCAAGCCGTTTTCTTTCAAGAGAATGGCGAAAGTTCCGGCCGACTGAGGGGAACCGTGCTTTACCCCATGGGCGATTCGCTACTGCTGGGCGCGGAGGCTGACCTTCTTTTTGGGGAGGCCTTCACGGAGTCTGATTTGAGCCTCAAGCTGAACGAACTCTATGTTGCCTACGCTCCTGAACCCATGCCGGAGCTACGGTTTGTAGCGGGGTTGATCGATTTGACCTCCTACTTCGATCGCAATAGCTTTTCGAAGGACAAGACAACACACTTCTTCAATCCAGTCTTTGAAACCAGCCCTGCCCTCAATGCAGCAGGCATTGGAGCCAAGCCAGGTTTACTCGTGAACTGGAGTCCGGTCGATGCGCTGGAGCTGAAAGCATCGGGATTTTCGTCCAGTCGAGCGTTAGAGGATTGGTCTCTTGATGCCTTTGCGGGGGAACTCGGCGTTCGCTGGGACAATGTGATTGTGCGTGGAACCTACACCACGGCTCGAGATGCGGGCAATCGCAGCGGTTTTGACGAGATTTTCCAATTCGATCGCGGTGACGGACAGTTTGGGCTGAGGGATGGCGATCGCGAAGAAGCCTACGGCGTCAATGGAGAGGTCTTTATCCCGGCCGCCAACCTCGGTCTGTTTGGTCGCTACAGTCGCTATCGCAATATTGAATTGGATGAGGCAGGCGACACCTACAGTTTTGGACTCAACTGGCTCAATGTGGCTTGGGAGGGCGATCGCCTCGGACTCGGCTACGGGCGAGAACTCTCCCAGAATGATTTACGCACAGGCAATCGCCCAGATGTCCTGGAAGCCTTTTATGACGTTCCCATTCGGGACGATGTCCGCGTTGCCGTGTCGCTTCAGGAGCGCGAAGCGTTTACAGAGACGGTGCTGGGTATTCGTCTCAGGGCCCAGTTTTAAGGCAAGGGACATCAGGTTTAAGGCACGGGATATCAGGGCAAACAGCAATTTTTATGGAAGGTCGAACCATGGAGCATCGGTTGAGTCGCTGGGGATGGGCATATGCTTGGGGGGCGATCGCCCTGTGCAGCGGGGTTGGGATACAACCCGCCCAGGCGCAAAGCACCGATCTCCTCCCCGGCAACAATCCTGTAGAAACCTCAACCCCAAGCGCCCTAGCAGCGGGGTATGACTTCCTGGCCAAGGGTTGGATTGATGATGCCATTGCAGCCTTCGAAGCTGCGCTAGCCGCAACCCCCAATGCCCTGCGAGCGAAGCAGGGTCTCGCCATGGCCTACCAAAAAGCGGGGCGAGATGAAGAGGCCTGGAACACCTACCAATCCGTATTGGCTCAAGCACCAGACGATGCTGACGCCCTGCGGGCCGTCGGAACCATGGGCAGCTATCGTCCGGAATGGCAGACCACAGGAATCGCAGCTTTGAGTCAGCTGCTCCAGCAGCGCCCCGATGATGAGCTGACACTGCGTGGCCAGCGTGCTTTGCTGTTGGGCTACCAACAACGGTTCCCCGAGGCGATCGCCGACTACGAAATTTTGCTGGCGGCCCCACAGCCCGAGCCAACAATCCTCGTCAATGCCGCCCAAATCTATACCTACAGCGATCGCACCGACGTTGCCCTGCCCCTGTTCGAACGCTATCAGGCCCAGGGGAAAGCCTTATCGTCTGCGGCGACGCTGGCCTACGCCACCGCCCTGCGCAAGCAAGATCAACCTCGAACCGCGATTCAAATCCTGGAACGCTTCAAACCCGACGATGCCAATCAAGCCTTTGAACAACTGATTGGCTTGACCCTTTCCCACCAAGCCAACGGCGATCCAGCAGCAGCCCTGTCTGCACTCAAGCCAACCCTGGAGCCGCTCTTGCCCGAAGCGGAAAAACGGCGGGCGATCGCCAATGTCCTCACCACCTTTGATGCGCTGCCCCCGCGCCTATTGCCCACCCTCCAGCAACTCTTGCAAGAACCCGAGCCCGTCGAGTTTTTGCGCTTTCGGGTCGCACAAATTGAGATGCAGCAACAGGACTGGGTCAGTGCGCGAACCAATCTACTCGCATACCAGGCCGCAACGCCCGATTTGGACATCGGTACAGAGTTTCTGTTGGCGGAGCTCGATCGACGGGACGGCCAGCTGGAAGCCAGCGCCACTCGCTATCAGACACTGCGCGACGTTGCCGATGCCCCCCAACAGCTCGATGCCTTGGCCGGTATTGCCGCTATCCGATTTGAGCAGCAGCGTCTGAGCGAGGCGGAATCCCTCTATCGCCAGTTAATTTCCCAACGGCCCAGCGATGCAACGACACGGCGAACCTTTGCGGAGCTACTGCTAGCCCAGGACAAGCCAAAGGAGGCCCTGGCCCAGTTTGAAGCGGCACGATTGGCGCTGGCCGATGTACCGGAAGCCGATGTACCAAAAGCCGGTGTACCGGAAGCTGATGTATCTGGAGCTAGCCTATCTGACGTTGAAAATCCCGATACAGACCGGGCGATTCGCCAGCGCCAACGCAGCGTCCGGCGAAGTTTTCTGAGGCGACGCGGCTTTCAACCGCGATGGGAGCGCTACTGAGCCAGGCAGCCAGAACGGATGGATTAGAACACGGATGGATTAGAGCACGGATGGATTAGAGCAACGTTTGAGCCTTGAGGGAGAGCAGCATGGGTGTGTTATCGACAGGAGCTGAGCAATGAAACAGGTGAGGAAACAGAGAACAGGATCGCCACGAAGCATCAAATTCAACTCAGCCCGGCGAAATAAATCCCTGAAGCCCCTATTGTTGCTAAGCCTACTGGCTGCCTCATGCTGGCTGAGTATCTGGAGCCAACCAGCCCCCGCCCAACTGGAGTCCGACGCACCGGCTCGTCCAGCTGATGCCCGCATCCTAGAGCAAGAAATACGCCAAAACGAACGGATTCTCCGGGATGAAATCCCGACGCTGCCCCCAAAGGTCGGCCCGATCGAATCCCTCGACTCCGGCGAATACATTCTGGAATTTAACCGCAGTCCGATCGTCGGCAGTCGTCTGCAGTTGCGCAGCATCTACGACGAGGCTCGACTGCGCTTTACCCGTCCCCGCAACTGGGAGACCCAGAATGCCAAAATCATGCTGCGGTTTCGCCATTCTCCGGCCCTGTATGCAACCCGCTCCAACCTAAGCGTGCTGATCAACGGGGTCAGCGTTGGCACCGTGCCCTTGAATAACCGTGAGGGCACCATTGGTACAGCGATCTACGACATTCCCACCCACCTGCTCCAGGACTACAACGAAGTCGTCGTTGCGGCGCTGCAAAACAACTCTCCCACCTGCACCCAGGACCCCTTCGACCCGTCCCTCTGGACCGAGGTCATGCCCGACTCCAAGCTGGTGTTTAACTTCGCCCCCCAGCCCGTGGCCCTGGACTTCAGCCAATACCCCTATCCGATTTTTGATGAACTGAGCCTTGACCCCAATCAGATTGCCTATCTGCTCCCCAAAACCGTGGACGATACCTGGCTGACGGCGGTGGCTCGGCTGCAAACCTCCTTTGGCCGCTATGCTCGCTATCGCCCCTTGGAGACTCGGCTGGTGCGATCGCCCGATGAGCTCAAGGTCAACGAACGTCTCGTCATTGTCGGCAACCCGGAGCAGTTTGCTGACGTTGAATCCCTCGATACATTGCAGCTACCGCTGGCGCTGAGTGGCAAACTCCAGGACGAGCAGGGCAAAACCCTCAGCGCCGAAACCGGTCTTCTGATGCTCGGCAGTGCTCCCCAGGGGCAGTCCGTTCTGGTGGCCAGTGGCCCAGATGATGCGGGCATCGCCAAAGCGGTTCAGTTGCTGCTCCAAGATCGCGATCGCGACATTGCCACGGGCCAGACCCTCGTGGTCGAAACCCTGGCGGATGTCCCTTCGCCGGATGCCCGCGACTGGCCGGGGTATTTGCCCAGCAGCGATCGCTTTGAACTGCAAAACCTGACGGACTTTCTCGACCGCCCCTACGGCGACATCACCGTACGCGGCGCAGAAGCCCCCACCATCGAGTTTGATATGCGGGCCTTACCCGACGACAGCTTTTTACCGGGTAACGAGGTCAAACTGCGCTACAGCTATGGCCCCCAAATGAATCCGCTCACGTCACTGCTGGAGGTGCGCCTCGACGGGCTTCCCCTGGGAGGCAAGAAACTCGATTCCATTAAGGGCTCACGCAACGAAAACCTAATCGTCAAACTGCCGGAAAACAAAATCCGCCACAACTCCAAACTCCAGGTCCTGTTCCAGATGGACCCGCGCGAGCGCCGCTCCTGCAACCGAGCCGTTGATCAACACCTCTGGGGCACGGTTCACGGCACAACCGAATTTGACCTTCAGCGCGAGGTGGGCACCAAACTACCGGATCTCGATCGCCTCCAGGCGGGATATCCCTTCGCAGCACCCCAGGATCTGTCGCGCACTGCGATGGTTCTGCCCGACCAAGCCAAGCCCGAAGAAATGCTGCTGTTGCTGGAAGTCGCCGAACGATTGGGTCGCGTTAGCCGAGCCAATTCCGTCAAACTGGGCGTCTATTCCGAGAGCACGCTGCCCGATGAGGTTCGCAACAGTGCCCACCTCATCGCCCTCGGCACTCAGGCACGGTTTCCCTTTCTCCAAGCCCTCGAAACCGGCAACTTTCGGCTGCGATCCCGCTGGAAACGCCAGCGAGCCAAAAGCGAAATCCGCACGCTGCCCGATACAGACGGCATAATTCGCGAGATTTTATCCCCTTGGAATCCCAACCGTGTGTTGCTGATGCTCAGCGGCCAAACCGCCGAGGGGTTGGAGCGGGTCCAGGATGTGTTCGATCGCGACGGTCTCTTTTTCCAGCTCCAGCAGGACACCGTCTTGATCAGCGCCAAGGAACTGGACCCCTCCCCCTACAACCCACGAGACTACGATTTAGAATTTCTCTCCCAGGCCCCCGAACGACGCAAGGTCAGTGAGTTGTCAAGAGCAGCCCAACTCCAGCGATCGCTCACGGGGAATTGGATGTTTGCCATTCCAGCACTCCTAGTCATCGCAGCCCTGGGCTACGGCATCGTGCAAACCTACCTCAGCCGCTACGCCCCCGCTTCAGATCATGACATCCCCAAAACAGAGACCGAACCGCACCAACGAGAGCCTGTCTCGGCAACCCACCACAATCCATCTCGCCCGGGGGAGAACTAAACGATGCTGGTTAATGATCCCTCTACCCGTCACAACCCATCCGCCTCTGAGCCCCATCGAGCCATATCTTCCCCTGCCTCATCTAGTTTGACAAACCCCAGTCAGACACCTGAGGCTAGCCTGGGGTCCAGGGATAAACGGCGATCGCAACATCCCGTTTATCCCAAGACCAGGTTTGGCTTCCATCGCTGGGCACCACCGCTGACCCAGTTCTTGACCGAGCAACTGCCCACAGGATTTGAACAAGGGCTGGGCTGGCTGGGCCGTCGCCCGCTGCTCTTGTTGCTGGGGCTATTGGGCTGGGCCAGCGTTCCGCTGATCACACTGCGGGCAAACACCTGGCAACAGCAGGCTGTCCTTGCCGTCGGCGTCGTTTTACTCGGCACACTGCTGGTGCAACTGGAGGACAATCAACCCCAGGACGATTCCCCCGAAGGCATCCGAAACAATCAGCGAACCAGCGAGCGGTTCCACCTGTTGCTGATTGCCCTCAGCACCATCATGACGCTGCGCTATTGGTATTACCGCACGTTTTACACGCTCAACTTTGAGGGCATCCTCAACACGTTTTTCTCACTGCTGCTCTATGCGGCGGAACTCTACGCCATTGCGACGTTGTTTTTGGCCTATTTCCAGACCCTGAGGATTCGCGATCGCCGCTCCATCCCCCTGGACACCATTCCCGAAGCGGACTGGCCCACGGTCGATATCTACATCCCCACCTACAACGAAGATGTGGACATCGTACGCAAGACCGTCATCGGGGCCCTCTCCATTCACTATCCCAAAACCGCGATTTACGTTTTGGATGATGGTCGGGCGGAAAAGTATCGGGAACGCCGTCGATCGCTACAACAGATGTGCGACGAACTGGACTGCACCATGCTCACCCGTGACAACAACGAACATGCCAAGGCAGGCAACATCAACACGGCCCTGCCGAAAACCCAAGGCGACTTGGTGCTGATCCTCGACTGTGACCATATTCCCGCCTGCAAAATCCTCAGTGAAACCGTCGGTTTTTTCCAAGATCCGAGAGTTGCCCTAGTCCAGACGCCGCATTGGTTCTACAACCCTGATCCCTTCGAGCGCAATCTACGCACCCGGGGACGAATTCCGGTCGGCAACGAGCTGTTTTACAAGGTCTTACAAAAGGGCAACGACACCTGGAACGCCACGTTCTTTTGTGGGTCCGCTGCCATTATTCGCCGTGACAGTCTGCTGGAGGTCGGTGGTATTGCGACAGAAACCGTCACGGAAGACTGCCACACAGCATTGCGGCTCCACTCCAGAGGTCTCAAAACGATCTACTACGACAAAATCATGGTGGCGGGTCTCGCTCCAGAAATGTTTTCGTCCTACGTGGGTCAGCAAGTGCGTTGGGCCAGGGGCATGGCCCAGATTTTACGGTTAGAAAATCCTCTGTTCAATCGACAGCTCAAACTGACCATTCCCCAACGTATTTGCTACTTCAGCGCAACCTCCCATTTCTTTTTTGGCTTTCCACGGCTGATGTACTTAATTGCACCAGCCCTTTATTTATTGTTCGGCATTAATTCGGTCAAAGGTCTAGGGGTTGAAACCCTCTTTTACGCCTTGCCCTACGTCATCCTGTCGATGCAGACCAACTACATTCCCTATAAACACGTTCGATTCTCATTCTGGAATGAGATTTACGAATTTGCGATGTCATTTCAGGCGGGCATCGTCACGCTATTAGCTCTGATCAATCCCA
The DNA here is from genome assembly GCA_938017515.1 of uncultured Pseudanabaenaceae cyanobacterium. Classification (GTDB taxonomy): domain Bacteria; phylum Cyanobacteriota; class Cyanobacteriia; order PCC-9006; family JAAUQQ01; genus JAAUOP01. The sequence continues at coordinate 26,860 of CALIJJ010000030.1, read as the reverse complement.
AACTGGGTTCGTTCAATGTCACCGACAAGGGCTTGACCGTAACAAAGCGATCGTTTGACGTTGATAGCATTCGTTATTTGGTCGTCTTAGGCGTCATCGGTGCTGCCTCTCTCCTAGCCGTTCCGCTTTGGCTATGGTGGAGCCCTGCCGATACCCAAGCCGTTTTAATCAATGCGTTTTGGTGTCTGTTTAACTTAATCCTAGTCATCGCAGCCTGTCTCGTCGCCTTTGAACAACCTCAGCTACGGAAATTCCATCGGCTACCGCGACAAATCCAAGCCATTATTCATGCTGACGGGCAAAGTTGGCCGGGAAAAACGATCAATTTAAGCGAAGGAGGTACGCAGATTTTACTGCCGTCTTGGCCTAATATCCCTGGCGAAGTTCGGGTGGAATTCGTAGGGGATTTTGGAGCACGGGCTCTGCTCAATGCCCAGGTGGTTCGCGCCGCCGGAACGCGCCAACTCGAAGCCTTACTATCGCTCCAGTTCCTGGACCCCACACCGATTCAGCGGGATGACCTGACCGTCGTCCTGTATTCCGACGTAGACGAGTGGTATTCCCAAAAGCGGGATGAGCAGGACATTCCACTGGAATCCCTACAGTTTATTGCCACGAGCATTCGCCGTGTCTTCGAACAGTTCCGCCCAGAGATGGGGGTGCAGATGCGAAAGCGGGGGCGATCGCAGGCCCAACTCTATTGGGAAGGCTGGGGTAGCGAGACTAAAATCGGACAAATTACCGAACTGGGGCTACAGGATCTCCGCATCGAAATCGACTGCCCTGACTTTGATGAAATCAGCGATTTAGAAATTTTGCGACCGACACTCGGCATCCTCGTCTTTGATCCGAGCCAATCCACCCCCTACAGTCTCATTGCTCGGGTTCAGAGTTTAGAGTTTTCGTCATCCCAGATGAGCGATCGCGCCGCCCTAGAGCTGAGCTTCCCCAAAGAGTTACAAAGCCAGCAGCGCGGAAAAATCAAACAAATCCTTAGTCACTATGGTGAACAATAACGATCTCAAGCAATATTCTCAATGCCATCAAGCTCCCAGAAATCAAACAAAAACTGTCTTTAGTGATACAAATTCAAAGAAACAGCGTCAAAAGAATTACAAAGGCATTGATCAATCATGATAAAAACTCAAAAGTCCTTCCAACACATCCATCTGGGTTCTTTTCATTGTCAATTAATTGACGAAAAAAAATATTTTAATACGGGTTTATCTGGGAGTTCGACATGATAGGTTTAGATCAGTAATTATTTATTATTCATCTCAAGAGCGTGGTGAGATTCACGAGTTTCAGATGACTATATCTTTTTATTTTGCGGTTTTTAGCCCTAGCAAAATTGTTGAGTATCCGTGGTTCTGGCCAAGGCTAGACAATCTGCAACGATTCGAGTTTCCCCTGAGTTAACTCTAACTTTTCATTCTTCAGCGTTTCGCAAAACCACGACCTTGTCCTAGGTGGAGCATCGAATTATGGCGAGCCTTTACGCCCAAAGCGACCCCTCTTTCTTGAGATTTAATCCATTGACGCTCCTGGCCCAAGTGTCCGGGCAAAAGACAAATGGCTGTCTCATGATCTACAGTGGCTCAAAATCCTGGCGGCTGTATTTGGAAGAGGGCGAGTTGGTCTATGCCTCTGCAGCAGATGCTGCCTTCGATCGCCTAGAGCGCCACCTCAGGCACATGGGGCGCGTGGTGCCCTCCCTCGTCAGTGCGGTACGGGTGCAGGTCAGACTGCTCTTCGAGACACGTCAGCCCATGCCTTCGGCACTGAGTCCCGATTATCAGGCCATCCAGTGGTTGCTTGAGCAACAGTACCTCACACCGCTTCAGGCGGCGGGCCTGGTGGAAAATTTGGCGAAGGAATCCATTCGTTCGCTGCTCTCTGTCTCCACAGGCAGCTACGACATTGTGGAGCGAGCCCAGTTGGAAGACTGGTTTAGCGTTTGTCGCCTAAACCTACGCAATATCATTCAAAATGTCGGGGAACTTGATGACCCAGCCGAAGCGCCTCGCCTGGGTCTACTGAACGGCGGTTCTGCGCCGATTTCCTTCAAAGCAGAGCAATCGGCATCCTCGGTTCAATCCTTCCAACCTGAGCAGAACTTCAAATCCGACCAGAAGTTCAAGCCTGCACAGAATTTCAACACCGGACAGCCCTTCAAGGCTGACTCACTTTCCTCCCCCTCTACCCCTGCATCGTTGCCGTTCCAGCCCGGTGCCTTCTCCCCAGCACCGGCACAGTCGCCAGGCCGGACAATTGCTCCCCAGCAGAATGGGTCAGGAGCAGCAACGGCCTCCTCGACAAAGCGGTATCGCGTCGTTTGTGTCGACGACAGTCCCAGCATCCTGAAGCTCATTCATAGCTATCTGGAAGAGGACGATTTCTCGGTGTTCATGATCAATGACCCGGTGCGAGCGCTGATGCAGGTGGTGCGCTGCAAACCGGACTTGGTGCTGCTCGATGTGGAAATGCCCAGCCTAGATGGCTATGAACTCTGCTCATTATTGCGCCGCCATCCGGCGTTCAAATCGGTTCCCATCATCATGGTGACAGGCAATACGGGTTTTGTGGATCGGGCAAGGGCAAAGCTGGTCGGGGCATCAGGCTATCTCACCAAACCCTTCAACCGTTCAGAGTTGCTCAAAATCGTGTTCCGCAATCTATCGGTTTAGGCCGTTTCGACACCATCGCAATGGCCTAGGGCAACGATGCTGCTAACAATTTCTATGGCTTCTATGGCCTCTATAGATTGAAAAGATGCAGCTCATTTTTTAATCATCAGGGAAGACAAGCTTATGAATACTGTTGTCAAAAAATCTACCGTTTTAGTGGTTGAAGATACGCTCTCTGAGATGGAGCTTATTAGCCACTATCTCCGTGAAAGCGGCTTTTCTGTTTTTAATGCCGTTAGTGCCAAGGATGCCCTAAATCGCATCAATGAGAATCTACCCGACCTCATTGTGACGGACATTGTGATGCCCGACATGAGCGGATTTGAGCTGTGTCGCAGCCTTAAACGAGATCCGAAGACAGCCACCATTCCCATTGTGGTGTGTTCGTCAAAGAGCGAGGCAATCGATCGCCTGTGGGCGATGAAACAGGGCGCAGCGGCCTACGTCACAAAGCCCTTTACGCGAGATGAATTGGTTCAGGTCATTCAATCCATCCTGAGCTAAAGCGGAGCAGCTTTTTTTCAAACTATCTCCAGGGATTTTCTATCCTCCTTTTCGCAATCTCCCCAGGACGCTATTGCCATGGCCCAGGCCGAGCTTAATGCCCCATCGATCACTCAATCACTGCCTTCCCTTAGCGATCGCAGCAAAAATCGAAGTGGCACAAAATCCGGTGAACGCTACTTGCAGTTCCAACTACCTGCCTCCGAATCGCAGCCCTCGGCTCCCGCCCTAATACAGATGAGCGACATTCAAGAGGTTTTGTCGCTGTCCGTTCAACGGCTTAGCCCCATGCCCAATATGCCGAGCTGCGTCTTGGGATTAATGAACCGTGGCAATCGTATTTTCTGGCTCGTGGACCTCGCTCAGCTACTGGGAATCTCCCGCCTAGAACCCAGCACTCAGCAGCACAGTGTCATCATTCTACGCTCGGGTTCCGCGGCTCTGGGTCTGGCGGTCAACCAGGTCGAAAGCATGCAGTGGCTGGGGGAGGAAGAAACCCAATCCGCTCCCCCATCTTTGCCCAGTCCGCTGACCTCATTTGTGGCGGGCAGTCGCACCACAGAAGCAGGCGAGCCCAGCCCTCTAATTTTAGATGGGGCAGCCATTTTACAAGCGCCGGTGTTGCGATCGCTTGGCTTGCAATAGTCCTCAGCTTTCTCCCGAGTCTTCTGTCCCCCTTACTGTTCCTTCCCCTCGCACCTGACTTCGCGCCTCCCCTGCCCTTGCCCATTCGCCACGCTAGAAAAACCAATGACACTCACCAACGGGTTACCCAAGAAAAAGCCACTAGCTCCTCAGTCCGAAGCAATGGATCGGTCCTCCGCTCCTTCGGAACAGGCTCATGGTGATTTGAGCAATCGCTCTAGGGCATCCCTGGAACCCGAGGCAATTCCACCGCAGCCGCAGGAGGGATCGCTCCAAAAGCCGATCAAACCGCGACGCTTTCCCTTACAGCGCTGGTTCACGAATCTGCCCATTGGTCGGAAACAGCTCCTAGCGATGATCATTTCCGAACTCATTCCCCTGGTGGGTTTGGGCATTGGCACCATTTGGATTCTCAACAGCAGTCTCCGTCAGCAGCTCGTCGAGCTTGCTCGCTCGGAGGTGGCGATCACTGACATTGAGTACCGCACCAAAGTGAACCAAATGGCGTTTGGTTCCCGGGGGCAGTCAGACAATTTGGCCTTGGTGAACGCTGCTCTGACGGACCAATACGGTGAAACGATGGCACCGGATGCCGCCATTCGCGTCACCCAGATTCTGCGCAATGAAGTGAATGCCCGTCAGATTGAGTATGCAACTCTGGTTGGAACAGACCTCGAAATCCTCGCCAGTGCCAATCGCGATCGCACGGGTGAAACCTTTGATCCCGCCGGTTTGGTCAGCCTGACCCTCCAGCAAGGACGCCAGGTCAAAGCCAACGAAATTGTCCCTTGGTCAGAAATCAAACAGGAAGGTGCTCCCCTCGCAGAAGGGATGGACCCAGAGGACATCCTCATTCGCTATGTTGTAACCCCTATTTTTGACCCACAGGATTCGACGCAAACCATTGGTGCCCTGGTCCTCGGTGACATCATCAACGGAAAACCTTCGATCGCACGAGCCGTTTTGCAATCCTTGAAAAAGGGCTACAGTGCGATTTACCAACATACAGAGGACGGCGAGTTTACGTTGTCATCGGGAATCCTAGTTGAGGAGGGGCAAGACATCAACCTCTATAAGAGTGATGTTCAGCTCAACAACGACGCCTTGCTGAAACGTGCCGTCGCAAGTCCCGGCAAAACATTCATTGAACGGATGGCGATTAATGGGCAGATGCACACCGTGGCCGTCCAGGCTGAGCCCTCTCGTATCTACACCGACTATTCCAACACTCGCCGCGATGTTCCGATTTATGATCCGGCATCAACCCACGCCATTTTGGTTCACGGTACGCCCGAGCGCATCATCACAGAACTTCTGAACCGGAGTTTGATGCAAAAATTGCTTGTGCTGGGTATTTCCGCAGGTCTCATTGGCCTGTGGGCGATTGTGTTCCGACGAACCGTGCTCAAGCCACTGCTCAATCTAGGGCGTGCAACGGAAGCCTTTGCCGAGGGCGATCGCAGCCAGCGCGCCAACATCTACAGTGTGGATGAAGTGGGTCAGCTTGCCATGACGTTCAACGGTATGGCGGACAGTATTGTTGAATCCGAGACATCGCTTGCCAACGAAGCCCGTCGCCAAGAAACCCAAGCTCACCAAGCACGCCAGTTGGCCAACATCACAGTGGCCATGCGAGAGACCCCCAACGATGCAGAAATTTTCAAGGCCGCAGTGGATGGCATCCGGGAAACCCTAGATGCAGACCGCGCGGTCATCTATCAGTTTGACGAGGATTACAGCGGCAAAATCGCAGCGGAATCCGTGCTACCGGGCTGGTCATCGGTCATCGGCCGAGAAGTCGCCGACCCTTGCTTTGCAGAAAAGTATGTGGAACCCTACCGCCAGGGACGGGTTCATGTCATCAGCAACATCGCAACGTCAGGACTCGAAGACTGCTATCGCCAGGAGTTAGATCCCTTTGAAGTTAAGGCAAATCTCGTGGCTCCGGTGTTGGTCAACGAAACACTATTGGGCCTGTTGTGCATTCATCAGTGCCAAAGTCCACGGGAATGGCAAGAGAATGAAGTCAACTTTGCCCAGCAAGTTGCAATTCAATTAGGCTATGCCATGGAGCAGGCGTCACTGGCTCGTGCCCAGGAGCAGGCTCGCATCGATGCAGAAGCAATGTCCGAAACCCAGCGACAACAAAACGAAACGTTGCAAATGCAGCTCATCGAGCTGCTGGGCGATGTCGAACATGTGGCTGATGGTGATCTGACCGTGCGGGCCAATGTGAGCGAAGGAGCCATTGGTACCGTGGCCGACTTCTTCAACTCCATCGTGGAAAATCTGCGGCAAGTCGTCACTCAGGTGAAAGACTCCGCCATCCAGGTGAATCAATCCGTGGGTGAGAGTGGCGGCGAAATTCGCCAACTGGCCCATGAAGCGCTACGCCAGTCCGAGGAGATTACGGCAGCGCTCAACTCCGTTGAGGGCATGACCCGCTCCATTCAGGCGGTGGCCACGAGCGCTCGACAAACCGCCGCCGTCAGTCAGACCGCAGCAGAAACGGCCGTGGCGGGGGGCGTGTCCATGGACCGTACGGTCGAAAATATCTTGACCCTGCGGGAAACCATCGGCGAAACCGCCAAGAAGGTCAAACGCTTGGGCGAATCCTCCCAGCAAATTTCGAAGGTGGTTTATCTGATTAACCAAATCGCCATGCAGACCAACTTGCTTGCCATTAACGCAGGCATTGAGGCGGCCCGAGCAGGCGAACAGGGACAGGGCTTTGCGGTGGTTGCCGAAGAGGTGGGCGAACTGGCGGCGCGCTCCGCCACCGCGACCAAAGAAATTGAGCAAATCGTCGAAACCATTCAGCGGGAAACCAGCGAAGTGGTCCAGGCCATGGAGCTGGGCACCACTCAGGTCGTCGAAGGGACACACCTCGTCGAGGATGCCAAGCAAAACCTGGGGCAAATCGTATCGGTTTCCCAGGAAATTGACGCATTGGTGAATTCGATCTCCGATGCAACGGTCTCCCAGGCTGATACCTCCCAATCCATTACAGAGTTGATGAAGAAACTGTCGGCGATCGCCCACCGAACCTCGACTGCTTCAACCCAAGTTTCCGAGTCGTTGCAGGACACCATGGGCGTGACCGAACAGCTTCAGGAATCCGTCGGTACGTTCAAAGTGGTCTAGGGAAGGAGTGAAGCTATGGCACAGGATCCAAGGGAACAGGAAATTCAACGTCAGTTTCTCGACGAGGCCCAGGAGTACCTCGGTGCATTGGAAGGGGCAGTCCTAGGACTGGCGGGCAGCCGTATTGACTTGCAAAAGATCAACGAAGCCATGCGCGCCTCCCATTCGATCAAGGGGGGAGCTGCGATGATGGGCTACCAAACCCTGAGCGAGTTTGCCCATCGGTTGGAAGACTCCTTCAAGGTGCTCAAAACCAAGCGCCAGTCCTTGGAAATCAGTTTTGCTCTAGAGAATCAACTCCTGGCCGGGGTGGACTGCCTCCAGCGGGTCATCCAGATGGCTCGCCAAGACCAGCAGCCTGACGAGACATGGCTCACCCAGCAAGCTCATCCGCTTTTTGATCAGCTGCGAACCGAACTCGGTGATGCTGACGAAGAAACGGCAGCCTCAGTCCTTGGGGGGGACGACGGGGGTCAGGCGTTGCTGGATATTGTGTTCAGCTCCGAAGTGGAAGGGGTGCTTCAGCAGCTCGAAGGGCTTCTAAACCAACAAACGCCGGAGACTGAGTTGCGTAGCGAACTCATTACCCTCGCGGGCGAACTCGGTGGACTGGGCGAGATGCTTCAGCTCTCGGCCTTTAGTCAGCTCTGCGAAGCCGTCATTGAGGCTCTCGACCATCATGGTGCTGGGCTCGTCGCTGAAGCCGCCCTGAACGCTTGGCGACGTGCCCAGGCCCTGGTCCTAGCTCAGCAACTCGACTTAATTTCAACGGAGCTTGTCTTGCCGACGGCAGGGAACACGGTTAGGCCACCCACGGCTCTCCCCCAATCAAGCGTTGAATCCCTTGAACCGTCCCCAACTCCCGCATCCCAAGCGGCCGTTCAGCCCCATTCAGCACCCGAGTTTCAGTCAGAATTTGTTGCGGAGCCCACCAGACTCAAACCAACGGACCTAGAGCCACTGCCCTCAGAAGCAGACGTGGGTGCAGCAGCCCATCGTTCAGCAAACGCACCTTCTCACGAAGCCGAAGATGCTGACCGTACGGTGCGCGTCTCCCTCAAACGTATCGATCAGCTCAATGACCTCTTCGGAGAACTCACCATTGAACGCAATGCACTGGCCCTGTATTGCGATCGCCTCCGAAGCCTTACCCAATTGCTCAAGCAACGGGTTCAGGTCTTGGACCAGAGCAATCGCTCCCTACGGTCTTCCTATGACGAAATCGCGGTTGGTATGAAACAGCCCGCCATGGTTGGAGCCAGCAACGTTTTCCCATCACGCCATGGCTTAGGTAATGGCTCGGGTAATGGCTCGGGCTTTGGTCATCCGTCCTTGGATCATCTGGAATTTGATCGTTTGGAAATGGACCGATACGACACCCTCAGCCTGCAATCTCAGTCGGTGATGGAAACCATTGTCCAGGTGCAAGAGGTCACCACGGACGTGGACCTGAGCCTGGAAGAAGCCGACATCACGCTGCGCAATCTCAACAAAACCACCAAGCACCTCAGCAATCAGCTCACGCACCTGCGCATGCGTCCCCTGTCCGACGTACTCAATCGCTTTCCCAGGGCACTACGAGAACTGAGCCAGGAACATGGCAAACGGGTTCAGCTCAAACTAGAAGGCAGCGAAACCCTGGTCGATCGCAATGTGCTGGAGGCGCTGCAAGAACCGCTCATGCACCTGCTGCGCAATGCCTTTGACCACGGTCTCGAATCCCCTGACGATCGTCAAGCCGTGGGCAAGCCCGCCGAGGGCAACATCACGATTCGAGCCCGCCAGCGCGGCAACCGCACCCTGATCGAATTTCAGGATGATGGGCGTGGCATCAACTTAGACAAGGTACGAGCCAAGGCCACGAACTTGGGTCTTGACGAAGCCCTCTTGGCAGAAGCCAGTCAGCAGGAGCTGCTTTCGCTGATTTTTGAACCAGGTTTCAGCACGAGCGATCGCGTCACGAACCTCTCCGGTCGCGGGGTTGGCATGGATGTAGTGCGCGAGCGCCTCAAGCCCGTCCGAGGAGAAATTTCGGTGGATACACAACCCGGTCAGGGCACTCTCTTTACCCTTGCCGTTCCCTTCAGCCTCGCCGTGCTGCGCGTTCTGGTCGTCGAATGCAAGGGCATGCTGCTGGCGATTCCAGCGGAGGGGGTCGCTGAAGTGATTCTGATTGAGCAGCTCCCCGAACACCAACAGGACAGCGCCTGCTTCACCTGGAATGGTCAATCCCTAGAACGCATTGAACTATCGCCTTGGCTGCGGTTCAACTGCCCCCGTCCTCCCTACAGCCTAGAAGCTGACCCTAAAATCGAGACCCCGGCGCTACTCGTCGTCAATGTTGAGCGCCCGAGAAATCGTCCCAGCCCAAGCGATAACCATGACCCCCTCAACAACGACCCTCTCAACAATGCCCCCCTCAACAACGAGCTTGTGGGACTAGAGATCGAGCGTTCCTGGGGCGAACAAGAAGTGGCCGTTCGCCGCATCGAAGGTCAAATCGGTATGCCCGCAGGGTTCAGCAACTGCACCATCATGGGTGATGGCCGCGTTATTCCCTTGGTCAGCGTGCCCGAACTGCTGGACCTGCTGGCCCATGCCGACCTGGCTGATGCTGACTCAACACCAGAAATTCCCGGCGATCGCCCAGCGCCTCTCTCCGCCCGTAAGCCAGCGATTTTGGTGGTCGATGACTCCATCAATGTACGGCGCTTCCTGGCCCTAACCCTAGAGAAAGCAGGCTACCGCGTAGAACAGGCCAAGGATGGTCAACAGGCCCTTGAGCTGCTAGCCGGTGACATTTCAGTCCAGGCGATTATTTGCGACATCGAGATGCCCCGGCTGGACGGCTACGGCGTTTTGGCTCATGTCAAGGCCGATCCGGCGATCGCCCATCTCCCCGTTGCCATGCTCACCTCCCGCAGCGGCGACAAACACCGCAACTTAGCCATGAACCTGGGCGCATCGGCCTACTTTTCCAAACCCTACAACGAGCAGGAGTTGCTAGCAGAACTAGAGGCCATGATGGTGACGACCTAGTGTGCAAAGAACTTGGATTAGGAGTAACCCAACCCCATGCGCTTTTTCTTCCTGCTGCTCGGAACGTTTATCGGCTCCCTAGGCATCGCAGTGCTGGTACAGCTCAGCCGAAAACAGGAACTCTCATCGGCAGTACCATCGCCCGTTACAGATGAATCATCTGACTACGCTCGCCCACTGTCTGAGCTTTTTCCAGAGCCGGTGTATCAAGCCAGCAAAACTGCAAAAACCGCCAGCGTCAACGCTAACCTAAAAAAACTGCGGGGCACCCGTCGCTGCATCGGCTGCAATCTCCGGGGGGCGGATCTCAGCGACTTTGACCTCAACCGAGCCAATCTAATGGGCGCGGATTTGGAGGGGGCCAATTTCTCCGGCGCACGACTCATCAACACCACATTAAAAGACGCCAATCTTAGCCGAGCACGCTTTGAAAAAGCAGTGCTTCAGGGGGCTAACCTCCAAAATGCTAACCTAACTGAGGCCAGTCTAAAGCATGCCGAAATGCTCAATATTAGCTTAGAAAATGCCACGCTCATCAGAGCTAATCTATTTGATGCAGAACTCAGAGATTCAAATGCCAAACGTGCAAATTTGCGGGATGCCAATGGTCATCGAGCCAGCCTTTATGGTGCTGTTTTAATTGAAGCAAATCTGGAGGGGGTCAACTTTGAAGGGGCAGATTTGAGGTTTGTTAATTTTACGGGAGCCGACCTCAGCAAAACCAATTTAGCCAATGCCAACTTGCTCTACGCCATCATGCCAGAATCCAGCGGTTACCACGGTGTCACCCCCTATTAATCCCCCAATTTAGACCCAAGCTACGCCTGTTTCTCTAGCCCCCGATCGCCATGTTTGTTTTGAATGCTCCGAGCCCCCGACCCCATCATCTTGCCCTCTTTATCATGCTGGGTCTGAGCTTGGGGGGCTGCACGGGCGATCGCAGACTCGGTCAAGATTATGGCCAGTGGCTGACCTGGCACCCCGCCCTAGAGGACTCACTGCAAAAGAAAGTGGAGCTGAGCTTTGATGTCGAGGCTTTATCCACGGGACGCTATGAGCTGTCCGGCCAAACTCAGTTGCCGGAGGGAAGTCGCTTGGCGATCGCTGCCATCCGCTATCTCAAACTCGAAGGCTCAACTCTAACGCCTGCTTCTTTGGCTCCATCTTCTTTGGCTCCATCTTTTTTAGCTGAAGACTCAACCGGGCCCACGAATACGCCTGTCGATGACGCTTCAAGCCACAGCAATACCGAAGTGCTATCTGAATCATTATCGAAAAAATCTCCCGAGCAATCTAACGCTCTGCTGCGGCGACTTGCCCTCGACCCAAGCTACGTCATTTTGGACTATCAGCTCACAGACATCATCGATGGAAGCTGGTCCTCAAAACTCAATCTTTGGCAGGTTGCTAGGGATGGCCAATACCTCGAAAGCTGGCAAATCCATCAGAAAGAACTGCAACTCCAGTGGAAGCCAGAATCAGACGTCATTTTTCTGGCAACCCTTGTGGTTGATGGCGCATCCGATCGACTACAACCTGTCCAAAACAAGCTCGCAGAAACACATTTGGTCCTCAGCAATACCCTGGTTAAAACCTCCCTTGAAGGGGAGCAATATTTCCAAGCGGCTAAACTGTTGCCGATTCCACTCCCCACAGGGCAAACGACTCCTCCAGGGCTACGCGTCCAAGACATTAATGGCGGCTGGGGCGAACGCTACCTGTTAGTCGAACAGGATCCCCTACCCGGAACGTACCAACATCCCCCGAATCGGAACACCAATGCCCCCGGTTCCCCTGAGGAATTCATTCAGTAGAACAGATTCAATTCAGTCGGCAGCCCCAAACAAACGTCGTTTTCCTTCTATTCGTATCGGATCCACTCAACCAGCAGCATCCTCGCACCATAAAGAGACGAGGGCTAAGCGAAGCCGAAGCCCGGTCAGCACAATAGCCGTATAGCCGTGTCCACTGGCTTAGCACTGGCTAATTGCCCTTCATAGCCTGCTTTTTCTCTTTCTTCAAATCGCGCGTGCCTGCCGCCGCAAGCTCCGCATCCATCAAGGTCCGTCCCGTTGCCGCGAGATAGACATCGTCGAGGCTGGGCCGAGATTGGGCAATGCCAAACGTCGGCAAACCAGCCTCCTTCAGCGCCTGTTGTACCGTTGACAACGAATCCGACTGGGAACTCACCACTAAGTTGAGCGAATTACCCTGGGCTGCATTGAGAATCACCTCCTGGACAACGGGCAGTTGTTCCAGCATCTGCTTCGCCTGATTGGCTTCTTCGTCCGGGGTGAATTCGCGGAGGCGTAGGGTGATGCGATCGCCCCCCACCCGATCCTTCAACTCCGAGGGCGTTCCCACCGAAATCACTTCCCCCTGGTCAATAATCGCCACCCGATCCGCCAGGGCATCGATCTCCTCGAGATAATGGCTGGTAATCAAAATGGTGATGCCCTGATCCCGCAGCCCTCGCAAAAAATTCCAAATCACCGTGCGGCTTTCAATGTCTAGTCCCACCGTCGGCTCATCCATCACCAAAACGCTCGGCTCATGGAGCAACCCAGCCGCCAGGTCCAGACGCTTGCGAATGCCGCCGGAGTACGTCCCCGTCTTTTTGTCGGCCCAGTCGTTAATGCCTAGGAGATCGATGACCGCTTGAACGCGATCGCGAATGCTCTTTTTTGGCAAGTGATACAGCGCCGCCTGAAGCTTCAACAGCTCTCGCCCTGTCAGCACCTTATCCAGAGCCACTTCTTGGGCAATATATCCCAATTTTTGCCGCGCCTGTTTCGGCTGCCCCAGCACCGAGACACCGCAGACCTCCAGACTACCGCTGTCGGGGGTGCTCAAGGTGCAAAGACAGCGCAGCGTCGTGGTTTTTCCGGCACCATTGGGACCCAGCAATCCAAAAATCTCTCCCGCCTCAATTTGCAGAGAAACATGTTTGACGGCCTGAACATCGCCGTAGGACTTTTGAAGCTTCTCGATGAGAACTGCGGGAGCCATAGGAAAGCAATCGGTAGAAGAAGAACAGGGAGCGAGCTTCTCCATTCTAGTGGTCGATTCACCGCTACTGGGGCAAGTCTTTAGGAGATTTCAGGAAAGAAGAATACCCGCACGGTATTTTGCTGTTGCGATCGCCTCAGTCCAATCACCTCAGTCCAATATCGCCTCAATCCAACAAGGCCGTCGCATGGTGCTTGAGATGGTCTTCTATGAACGTCGCAATAAAATAGTAGCTATGGTTATAACCGGGCTGCATTCGTAGCGTCAGCAGTTGCCCCGCAGCCTCGCAGGCTTGTTCAAAGACACGGGGCATGAGCTGAGTCTCTAGGAACTGATCCGCCGTGCCTTGGTCAATCAAGATATTGCCACCAAAGTTGGCGGTGGCCACGAGTTCACTGGCATCGTAGTCTTTCCAGGTTGCTTCATCACTACCGAGATACCCCGAAAACGCCTTTTTACCCCAGGGCGATCGCATCGGTGCAGCAATGGGCGAAAAAGCGGAAACCGAAAGGTAGCGATCGCGATTGCGCAGAGCACAGACCAGGGCACCATGTCCGCCCATGGAATGCCCCATAATGCCTTGTCGCTTCGTATTCGCCGGAAAATGCTGGCCTATCAACGCCGGCAATTCCTCCACGACATAGCTGTACATTCGGTAATGCTTAGACCATGGCTCTACAGTTGCATCCACATAAAAACCAGCTCCAGTGCCAAAGTCCCAATCATCCGCTTCCCCTGGCAGGTCTAAACCGCGCGGACTCGTATCGGGGGCCACCAGCATAATGCCGTTGTCAGCGGCATAGCGCTGGGCACCGGCCTTGGTAATGAAGTTCTCTTCGGTACAGGTCAACCCGGATAGATAGTAAAGCACCGGTACCGGGCCCTGACTCACTTGAGGGGGTGTGAAGACAGCAAATGACATATCGGTCTGGCATTGCTTAGAGAAGTGGCGATAGAAGCCCAACTTTCCCCCAAAGCATTTGGTTTCACTACGTAGAATCGGAGCCTTAGACATGGACGAGGTATAAATCTTGGGTTGAAGCTTCAGTCTTTTCACTGTAACGCGAATAAGAACGCCTTCCTAGATTTCTGCATAACAGAGACTAAGAAGGCGTAAAACTTGAACCCAGTGACGGACCTTATTCATCGAAAAACGAGCAAGAATCCGTTACATCCCTAACAGCAACTGGTTGCGTCGGACGTATCTGTGTCACAGCAAGAAGAGGTCTGAATCACACGTGTTTCGCTGTAGTCCAATCCCTTTGTTACCGCTGCGGGACGCAGGGCATCCACCTCACAATCAAACGTTTTTGCCTCATCCAAAGGCACCGTTTCGTAAGGTTCAATTGCCAGGAAATCCTGACGATAAGGCCCCGTTGGATCGGTGTAGAGCTTAAAGGTTTTGTCGCACACCGCCATGCGCTCACCCCGGGTCAAGGTATGGCCATCATCATCCAATACAGCTTTCCAGGGTCCCTTATAAATCACCGCCTGATTACGCTCTAGACAGACCCCCTGCTTGCCTTTGTAGGCTCGCACTGTCAAGGAACGAAACTCAATCCCATCGATCACCTGCCAAGGTTCTGCTTGGCGGCTCAGGATTTCGACACCATGGAATCCAGCCTGTTCGAACATTTCCAGAAATTCGACTTCCTGGAAAGCACCAGCAATACAGCCACTCCACAGATCCGGATCATTGAGAATCTTCTCCGTGGGGGGCTCATCGCAGACAATATCGGAGATAACAGCTCGCCCTCCTCGATTCAGCACACGGAAAATCTCGTCAAAGAGCTGCTGCTTATCCTTGGGCTTGACAAGGTTCAAGACACAGTTAGAAACCACGGCATCAACGCTGCCCGTGGCAATGAGGGGAGCGGTTTGGCGCAGGCGATCGCACTCAGCTTCATACTGGCTAATCTGCTCAATTCCGGTAATCGGGTTAGCCTGAATCCAGCGCTCAAGCTGACTCACATCCAAGGCCAAGTCTTGGATTTTTCCCTTCACAAAATCAACATTCTGGTAGCCAAATTTCTGGGCCATTTCGTCGCGATATTTGCGCGAAAGCCCTAGCATTTCATCGTTGATATCAACACCGATGATGCGTCCGGATGGCCCCACTTTTTGGGCCATGATGTAGCAGTTTTTTCCGGCTCCAGAGCCCAGGTCCACGACGACCTCGCCCTCGTTGATATATCGAGTCGGATCGCCGCAGCCATAGTCCTTTTCAATAATTTCCTGGGGCAGTGGCTCCAGGTAACGGCTGTCGTAGCCATCCGTGGGGCAGCACAGGGCTGCTTGAGGTTGTCTTGCCCCGGCCTCATAGCGTTCTAGAACCGCTTGCTCAATGTCGTAGTCAACGGCACTGTCAATGGCAGGGCTATTGACAGCAGGTGTGCTGGTGGTTACGGATGTATCCATGAATGCAAAAAGTCTTGAAGAGGTAGAGAAAGACAATAACTTGAACCATCTTAGAGGATGTAACTCGCTCAAAGATTAGTAATAACTGAGGATGCGCTGGGGAAAATCTCAGGTGGAGAAGCATGGTGCTTCCTTAATTTTCAACGGCCAAATATTCAATCACGGAACAGGCCGAAGTGCGATCGCGCGGGAAAGTCATGGGTGCATGCTCAGGGGAAAGTGATGAGAAGTTCCCCGCCAACATCTGAAGCTTTATGACGTGTTCAAGAAACCTGCATATCCCAAAATGAATCAACATAAACATCCACAGAATCAAATCAAAATCAAATCAAAATTAAGCCAGCATGAATGGAGGAAAATTCCCATGGAATCTAGTGGTCAACTCACCTTAGAGCAGCAGTTTCAACTGCAAGTGATTCAATCACAGGTGCGAAACCTCAGCCTTGAACAGGCCCAGGACTATGTCGTTGAAATCATGCGGCAAATGATGGTCAAAGACAATCTCGTGAAGCAATTGTTCAAAGGACGTTAAACCTGGAACAATGTCCAAACCACACCACGCTCAAACCATCACGAGTCAAAGGTTACAACACTCCGAATGGATTTGCCTTCGTGCATGAGTGCGAAGGCATCATTGATCTGTTCAATGGGCATAACATGGGTGATTAAATCATCAATATTGATCTTGCCATCCATATACCAATCCACGATCTTCGGCACATCCGTCCGTCCCTTCGCACCGCCAAAGGCCGTCCCTTTCCAAACGCGTCCCGTCACCAGTTGAAACGGTCTAGTTTTAATTTCCTGACCGGCTCCAGCCACGCCAATAATGACACTGACGCCCCATCCTTTGTGGCAACATTCCAGGGCCTGACGCATGACATTGACATTGCCGATGCATTCAAAGCTATAGTCTGCCCCGCCGCCGGTGAGGTCCACCAGATAATCCACCAAATCACCATCCACCTCCTGGGGATTGACAAAGTGGGTCATGCCAAAGGTTTTCGCCAGCTCTTTTTTATTCGGATTCAGATCAACACCAATAATTTTATTGGCCCCAACCATGCGGCAGCCCTGGATCACATTCAGTCCAATGCCCCCCAAACCAAAGATCACAACATTGGCCCCCGCCTCCACCTTCGCTGTATTAATCACCGCTCCCAGCCCTGTCGTGACCCCACAACCGATGTAGCACACCTTGTCAAAGGGGGCATCACTACGGATTTTGGCCAGAGAGATCTCAGGCACCACCGTGTAGTTCGCAAAGGTGGAGGTCCCCATATAGTGATACAAGGGTTCTCCATCTAGAGAGAAGCGGCTGGTGCCATCGGGCATTAGCCCACGCCCTTGGGTGAGACGAATCGCCTGACAGAGATTGGTCTTGCCACTCAGGCAATAGGAACAGTTACGGCACTCCGGAACATAAAGCGGAATGACATGGTCTCCAGGTTTGAGGCTCTTCACCTCAGGACCAACATCCACAACCACGCCAGCCCCCTCATGGCCCAAGATGGCAGGAAACAGACCTTCGGGGTCCTGCCCCGACAGCGTATAGGCATCGGTGTGACAAATCCCGGTGGCCTTAATTTCCACCAACACCTCACCCGCTTTTGGTCCTTCTAGATCGACCATTTCCAACGTGAGGGGTTGGCCCGCTTCCCGGGCAACGGCAGCTTTCACCTGCATCATGTAGAACCTGAATGTGACAAAGAGGGAACCCTATATATTATTGAGGCAATGGCTGGCTGCACTGGAAGCAGCGCAGCAAAGATTCGTGAAATCCTTGCCAAATGGAACAAAACTCCTAAAATCGATTCATCCTGACTTAGATCGTATTGCGAACCTGTTGTACTTCACCCACGACCTATGAAACGACGCCTCTTCTCTCAATCCCTTTCTCTGCTGCTCAAGTCTCGACTGGGATATACCCTGGGCGGATTGGCACTCGTGCTGGGATTGGGCGGTGCAGCCCAAGCCAACGAAACGATTTCCTTTCAGGATCTCAGTAACACCAATGATTGTGTGGGCCGCACGCTCTCCTGCAATGAGAGCTATCGCTTGAGCGAAGTTGCCTTGCTGAAGGCCAGCGATGACATTCAGTACCAGGTGACCGAGCAACCCGGACTGGGCGCAACGGAATTTGAAATTGGCTTTCGCTCACTAATGGATTGGGCCAAGGAAGTTCGGGTGGTGGATGCCCAGGGTCGCGAATTGGTTGCCCTGGAAGCGGAGGATGCCGACACACGCCTACGTCGGACCACGCTAGATACGTCCTACCTCCAGGGCGGCAAGCTGGTTTTCGTCAAGGGGAAAGCCTTTGGCGTTCGAGCCCGCACCTACGAGATGCCCCTCACCGATGACGTCTTGGCGGCCATGGTTGGCAAGCGTGTCACGTTTGTTTGGGTTCAAGACTAAAATATCGGCCCTATCGGCACGATAAGAGCATCGGGACGATCAGCGTCCCAAAAAGAGAAGCCCTCAAATGAGGGCTTCTCTTTTTGTTCTTGGCAATCTAGATTGCCATCATCGGAACAGTCATGACCATGGTTGCAACCTGGTCCAAAAACCCTTGGGAGATGTTGCTCACGGCGGGAACAACGTCCACGACCATGGCCGCACTGAGCAGCATCAGATAAAGGATGGAGAACTTAAACAGAGACTTGGCGATCGCGCGATCGCTCGGCTGTTGAAGCAAGCGCCAGGCCCGTACCAAGAGTTGTCCTCCCAGGTAAAGGGCAATCACTCCATACACCGCCCCGTTTGTGCCCAGGGGAAACACCAGCCCCAGGGAAGCCGGGATCAACAGCAGCGAATAGATCCAGATCTGCCGTGCCGTCTCTTCATCCCCTTCCACAACGGGCAACATCGGCACGCCCACCGATTCATAGTCATCCCGAATCATCAGAGCCAAGGCCCAGAAGTGGGGAGGCGTCCAGAGAAAGATGATGACAAACATCAACCAGGGCGACCAGCTCAGGTCCCCGGTGACCGCAGCCCAGCCCACCAGGGGCGGGATGGCACCGGCAGCCCCACCAATGACAATATTTTGGGTGCTGTGGCGTTTGAGCCAATGGGTGTAGATCAGGACGTAGAAGACAATGCCGGACATGGCCAGGCAGGCCGCCAGCAGATTAGCGACGGTCGTGATTAGAGCAAAGGAGGCAACCGTCAAAACCGCCGCAAAAATCAAGGCGTCCCGAGGCTGAATGCGCCCGGAGGGCAAAGGCCGCCAGCGGGTGCGCTCCATGACGTAATCAATGTCGCGATCGTAGTAGCAGTTGATGGTATTGGCAGCCCCGGAGGCCATGGCCCCACCCACCAACGTGGCCAACATCAGTTGCGCATCCACCTCTCCACGGGATGCCACCCAGGCACCAGCGGCGGTGGTGATCAACAGCAGCAAAATAATACGCGGCTTGGTGAGCTGATAGTAACTTTTGAGCACCTGGAGCCAGGATTGATGGAGACGAGGTGCTGAATTAAACGTTTCTTGCATGATCAACCAAGGGGAAAGAATTCTGGTTCGGTCGTCTCGTTCTGGGTTTGGATACTGTGGGTCAACCCGAGCTGCGAGGCATCTCGCCATGACAGGACCGTAAAGGCAATCAGGATGCCCAGGAGTGTGGCCCCAACGAGTTGGTGGGTGACCGTGATGGGTTCAACTTGCAGACGCAGCTTCAGCGCGAGAACACCCAAGCTCGCTTGAGTCACGAGGGCTGTGGCAGCGGCGATCGCCAAACGGCGAAGGATGGGCGGCAGGGCTGGCGATCGCAAGGCCCACACCACCAGCGCCAGCGTGGACGCTGCGGCAGGCACGACACCAACGATGTGACTGTTCATGACGGTACAGAGGGCACCACCGCCCAAACATTGGTGCAGCGCCCAGCGAGAGGCCACTAGCCCCCCGAGAAGGCTTTGGCCATAGACGAAGAGCACGGCCGTCAAACTAAGCCAGCGTAGCTTCCCGGCTGAGCCCACGGGCTGATAGGGACGCAACAGCATTGCCAGGGCCAAGAGCGTACTGAAGAACAGCAATGCAGTTCCCAGGTGAGCCGTCACAATGTCAAATCGCAGCAGCTCCGTCACCGTCAGTGCACCCAAGATCCCTTGAAAAAGGACCATCCCCAGGGACAGGAGAGCCATCCAAGGCACCCAAAGGGGCAGTTCTCTGCGCTTCCAGGCGCTGAGTCCCACCAGAGCAATGGTGCCAAAGCCAACGAAGGAGGCATCCAAGCGATGGAACCACTCCAAAAACACTTGGAGGTTCATCTGCTGGGCCGGAAACAGGGTGCCGTAGCAGAGGGGCCAGTCGGGACAGGCGAGCCCCGCGTTCATGACACGGGTGGCGCTGCCGATGGCCATGAGGATGAGGGTGGCGATCGCCAGTTTCCCAGCCAACCACTGCACCTGCTCCGAGGCTGTCTTGTCCGCCATCAATAACATCGTTCCCAGTCGTTGCTGCCAACGAAGACCATGGGGACGTTTAGAAGAATCGGATTGGGGCAGAAGCGATTCGACCATAGTGCTCTCCGATTAATTAGCTCTCCGAAAGATTGCTCAAGTCTGCGCCCTGGTTCCTAAGCACTTGAGCGGATAATCATCCGAACTGAAGCGCTTGGGGATAGCTCCCTAGACTCCGAATCCCTGAGATTTAAGGCGCTGGAAGTGTAGGGGATTGAAATGATGGATTGGCATTTCAAAACAACACCCTCACTGTAGCGAGTGATTCCCAAAAGATTGCGGAAAATCGCGGTTTCTTCCAATTTTTTGAAGACTTGCCCCAAACTTGTCACAATTACTTTAGGAAGTTGCTGAAAGCCGCCGGGAGGCAATTAAGTTTTACAACTATCTCTGGAAAGATTTATTTTAGTTTTCCACCATTTTTATCTATTTATCAGGACTGAAAACCCTTATCCCGTAGTAATCCCGAAGGAATTGTTAAGGATACGACTTGGGTCCCCCACCAATGAGGAGACTGTCTTACCGTAGTGAGAGCAAACGGTAGTCATGCCTGTGCTTAGGATGACAAGGCTCTGTCTCCAATCCCTCATTGACCCTGCTGTTTTGACATGGCTGTTTTGGCATGTTTCCTAGGGCGATCGCTGTGCGATGAAAGCAATCCCTAAGGACAGCATTCCTTAAGGCAATCTTGAGAATTGAGACAGATTTACCTTCAGTGCTTTGTTGGCGCATCTACCGGGTCACCCTATTGCTAGCGATCGGTTAGAGCTGCTGTGAATATCCCAACCACAATTTTGACCCTGCTTGCAGGGATTACCATTACGCTCCTAAGCCTTTGGCTAGGGCAGAACAATAACCTACTCCCCATTGCAGCCTCGGATAACGCGGCGGGGGTTGATAGCCTGTTCAACGCCATGCTGGCCATCTCGGTGGGGCTCTTTTTCCTAGTCCAGGGGTTGATAGTCATTGCAGCGATCAAGTTTCGCCAGCAGCCCGGCGACGAGTCGGATGGCCCACCGATTCATGGCAACATTCCCCTCGAAATTCTGTGGACTGCGATCCCAGCGGTTCTGGTTCTGGGCATTTCCGTCTATAGCTTTGAGATTTACAACCAGATGGGTGGCCTCGACCCCATGGACCACAGCGCCCACATGAAACCGGCTGCGGTCCAGGTTGCGATGCAGACCGATGCCATGGCGGGTGGATTACTGGCTGATGGGACGTCCGCCGATCCCAACCGCCCTAACTTTGCAGCAGGTGTTGGTGCCAAACCGGGGCAAATGGATCCTGCGGATGTCACCGTCAACGTCATGGGTCTTCAGTATGCCTGGATCTTTACCTACCCAGAAACAGGGTCGGTGAGCGGTGAGTTGCATATACCTGTGGGTCAGGATGTGGAGCTGGACATCACGGCCCAGGACGTCCTCCATGCCTTTTGGGTACCCCAGTTTCGCCTGAAGCAGGACGCGATTCCGGGCAAGACGACCCAGCTACGTTTTGTGGCAACTCAGCCAGGCACCTATCCCATCGTTTGTGCGGAACTCTGCGGCAGCTATCACGGCGGCATGCGCACCCAGGTCTTCGTCCATACGCCTGAGGAGTATGAGCAATGGAAACAGACCCAGATCGCTTCGGGGATTGAGACTGAGGCGATCGCCATGGCTCCCCCATCCGACTCCCAAAGCGACGGCGAGTTCCTCGAACCCTTTGCAGAGGCCATGGCCATGGACATGTCACCGGAAATGATGCACCAAATGCACGCCGGCAGTTCCCACTCCTAAGCGGTTCCCCTTCCTAATCGGTTCCGACAGCTGAATCGATTTTTTGCCTAAGCCAACGATTTTTAAGCCAACGATTTTTTGCGTAAGCCCATGTCTTGCGCATCCCCAGCAGAGCGATCGAACGCGTTCGAGACCATTCATCCCCGACCATCCATCGCCCCATGACACAAACTGTTCAAGAAAATCTACCCGGCTCCTCTCCGCCACCGGCCCATGGGCACCACAAGCCCACGACCTGGAAAACCTATTTCACCTTCTGTGAAGACCACAAGGTGATTGGGATCCAGTACCTCGTTACATCATTTATTTTTTACTTGATTGGTGGGGCACTGGCCGTTGGGGTGCGCGCCGAATTGGCGACCCCCCAGGTCGATGTGGTCAGCCGTGAGCTATACAACCAACTCTTCACGGTCCATGCCACGGTGATGATCTTTTTGTGGATTGTCCCCGCTGGCACCGGAGCCTTTGGCAACTACCTGTTGCCGCTGATGATCGGTGCGCGGGACATGGCTTTCCCCAAGCTCAATGCGGTGGCCTTTTGGATGATCCCGCCCGCTGGCATTCTGCTGATTGGTAGCTTCTTGGTGGAAGCCCCGGCTTCGGGCTGGACCTCCTATCCTCCCTTGAGTTTGGTCAGTGGCCAGTTTGGCGAGATGTGCTGGATCCTCAGCCTTTTGATCCTGGGTACCTCGTCGATTTTGGGCGCGATCAACTTTTCGACGACCATTTTGAAGATGCGTCGTCCCGGGCTGCAGCTGACCCAAATGCCCCTGTTCTGTTGGGCGATGTTAGCTGCGTCAGCGCTGATGCTGATCTCGACCCCGGTTTTGGCTGGCGCGATGATTCTGCTCAGTTTTGACCTGATTGTCGGCACAAATTTCTTCAATCCGGCGGGCGGTGGCGAGCCGGTGGTATACCAGCACATGTTCTGGTTCTACTCACACCCGGCGGTGTACATCATGATCCTGCCGGTGTTTGGCATGATCTCGGATATTTTGCCGGTCCATGCGCGCAAACCGATTTTTGGTTATAAGGCGATCGCCTACTCCTCCCTGGCCATCAGTTTCCTGGGCCTGATTGTCTGGGCACACCATATGTTCACCAGTGGTACTCCCCCCTGGCTGCGCATGTTCTTCATGGTCGCCACCATGATCATCGCAGTGCCCACCGGCATCAAGGTGTTTAGCTGGGTGGCCACCATTTGGGGCGGCAAGCTGCGGCTCAACAGCGCCATGCTGTTTTCCATGGGTTTCGTGTCGATGTTTGTGGTGGGTGGTCTCAGTGGCGTCATGGTGGCCTCGGTGCCCTTCGACATCCACGTCCACGACACCTATTTCATCGTGGCGCACTTGCATTACGTTCTGTTTGGCGGCAGTGTCTTTGGTCTCTACGCCGGAATCTATCACTGGTACCCGAAGATGACGGGCCGGATGATGAGCGAGCTATGGGGCAAGATTCACTTTGTGCTGACGTTTATCGGATTCAACCTTTGCTTCATGCCCATGCACTGGCTAGGGTTGCAGGGTATGCCCCGCCGCGTGGCTGAGTATGACCCACAGTTTGCAACGGTGAATTTGATTTGCTCCATCGGTTCATTCATTTTGGCGATTTCGACGATCCCCTTTGTGGTCAATGCCGTGTGGTGTTGGGTGAAGGGTGAAAAGGCGCCGAGTAATCCTTGGAATGCGATTAGCTTGGAGTGGCAAACGGAGTCTCCGCCGATTCCCACCAATTGGGAGGGCGACCCACCATTGATCACCGATCCCTATGCCTATGGACTGAAGCCGGGACGGAAAGCGATCGGGGCGATTCGGGGTTCCGATTTGTGGGCGGCGAAGCCGTAGTTGGTCATCGCTAGCGTTAGGGGCGCGATCGCTCTCCTAACGCTGTGAAAGTTTTATTGATGTTGATGGAAACGCACCCTCATTTGGCTTATGCAAGGTTCTACTGCTGATACTGAAACCATGATGAATGTGGCGGGTACAACTGCCGTGGATCATCATGCTGACCATCCCGATTTTCGGATCTTTGGTCTCATTATGTTCTTGATCGCAGAGAGCATGATCTTTCTGGGGTTGTTCGCGGCGTATCTGACGTTTAGGGCGGTTTCAACGCTGCCGGAAGATCAGATGCCGGAGCTGGAGTTGCTGTTGCCGGGGATCAATACGATGATCCTCATTAGCAGTAGTTTCATCATTCACCAGGCCGAGGATTCCATTAAGGAAAACGATATTAAGGGCGTGCAGAAGTGGTTTGGCATTTCTGCGCTTCTGGGGATTATTTTCTTGGGGGGTCAGGTTTTTGAGTACAGCAATCTGGACTTTGGCCTAACGGACAATATCTTTGCGAGCACGTTTTATCTGCTGACGGGCTTCCACGGGTTGCACGTGTTGGTGGGTGTGCTGACGATTCTGGCGGTGTTGTGGCGTTCCCGTGAGGAGGGTCATTACAGCGAGGAGAGCAAGTTTGGCATTGAGGCGGCGGAGCTGTACTGGCACTTTGTGGATGTGGTTTGGATCATCCTATTTATTCTGTTGTATCTGCTTTAGGCGTTATCTGATAAAGGGTTGTTGCCCCATCGCCACAGGCAGCCCTAATTTTTCAAAATTGAGCCACAAGCTTCCAGTTTTGCTGACACCAGAGATTCGCCTCTCTGGTGTCAGTTTTTTATGGAAGGGTCTTTGAGAGTGGTGATTTTGGATTGTTGTGGGGCGAACCGTAAGGCCTTGGGGGCTAGGCATGGGGAGGGTTGAGGCTAGAAATGATGAAGGGGAAATGGCTTTCTTTGCCTTGTGATGCTTGGCCCTGTGATACGAGGAAAACGGCTATGGCAATGGGTCAATCTGGCACCGCCACGAAGTCAGGATTGCTCGGCGATGTCTACGTCAATGTACAGCTCTTCGATGGCAAATGCGGCCCCTAAACTCTCCAATCTCACCGCATCGCCCACGCCATAGCTTTCCAATTCCCAGCGTCCTTCGGCCCTGCGCCGAAAGACCTCGACACAAATGCGATCCTGCGCGACGAGCACGTACTCTTCCAGCGACGCAGCACAGCGATAATCCTGAAATTTTCGTCCCCGATCAAAGGCTTCTGTCCCTTCCGATAGGACTTCCACAATCACCTTGTAATACCGCTTTACAAAGCGATCGTCGCGATCGCGCGCATCACAGGTTACCAACAAATCCGGATAATAAAACCGCGACTGGTCCTCGATCTTCGCCTTCACATCCTGGGGATAAATCCGGCATCCCTGACCCCTTGCAAACGGCATCAAAACCACTGAAGCATTCAGCACAAGCGTTGCATGGTCATCACTCGACCCTGCCATTGCAAACACTTCACCGTCAATATATTCATGCCGAACTTCAGCCCGCGCTTCCCAGGCCAAATACTCTTCCGGCGATAGCAATGGCACAGGGTCCGCAACCATAATCCAGCACCAGCTAAAACTACGTCCATCCTAACGCGAGCAAGTGCAGGCGATTTCAGACAAGACGATTCAAGGCAAGGCGATTCAAGGCAAGATGCTTTGAAAACGCCCGGTATCTGGTCTACGTTGTCTGGTCTACGTTATCTGGCTTATGTTGTCTGCCTGGATGTTTCCCAGCGTTCTTTGAAAAAGCCCGTTGTTGTCGCAACCTGGGACAGGAAGAACAGCCCAGAGAGGAGCAGACCGGGATGGCTGGATTTTGCTTTGAGCGGATAGCTCAATAAATCGGTGTAAAACGATAGCGGCTCCACCTGGATCGGTTCTGCCTTGCGCTGGGCTCGCACCTGGTGGAAGCAAAAGGCGCCTCGTCCGTAGCCGAAGTGCTGTTTCCAGAAGCTTGCCAGCGAAAGGTGGTGGGCATGGCGAATTTGGGCCTCGGGGATGTATTTCATGCCCAGGTTGTTTTGCAGCCAGCGATCGCAAAATTCCCGGTCCTCCGCCGCGGCTAAGGGAAACGAGACATCAAAGCCGCCGATTTCTAGGAAGCGATCGCGTGACATGGCAATGTTGTTCGAGGCAAAAAACTGAATCGATTTTGATTCTTGGTTGTAATAGTCGTAGAGATAGTCGATCAACTGTTGCGACGCCGTGGAATAGAGATTGTTCGGCAACTCATTCAGCGTCTTTCCCCCCACCATACAGTCGGTCGCCACGGCCAAGCCCTCGGCAAACCGCGTCAGCCAATCCGACAGCGGCATACAGTCATCATCGGTAAAGGCAATACATTGTCCTTGGGCCTCCTGCACACCGCGATTGCGCGCCGTTGCAGGTCCCTGATTCTCCTGGGTAATGAGCTTGAGGTTGAGACGTTCAAAGAAAGGCTGCGCTACGGGTTTGAGATCCATGGGGCTGCCATCGTCCACCACCACGACCTCGTAGCGATCGCGGGGATAGTCCAAGCCTGCCAAGGCTTCCAAACAGGCCGCCAAACGCTCCGGGCGGTTGTACGTCGGAATCACCACCGAGAAAAAGGGTTGCTCCGTTTTCATCTCTGGCATCGCTTTACTGCTCCATTTATTGCCTGAATCATTGCCTCAACCCATCGACCCCACTTCGCCCTCAGGCCCGGTCCTGTAAACGATAGAGATAAAACGACTCGCTGTCGATCAGCTTTGACTGGAAGTCGGCCAGCGGTGTCACAGCAACATGCTCCAGTTCCTGCTCCAGGGCTGGCTCCAGGGGATCGCTCAAGACCAGCAGCAGGTCCTCTGGCTCCTGCTCAGCCAATCGTTCAATGCGACGGGCCAATTCGGCGGCTTCCAGGGGTTTGTTGTAAATATCCCAGAAACTGCCAAAGCGATCGCGCTCGGGGTAGAACAGCGGCTTGTTGAGGTAGCCCGACAGAACTGAGGTCTCGCGATCGCGCACACCCACCAGGGTCAGATTCTCCAACTGATTCTGTCGAATGTAATGGGCCGTTTGACGACTGGACGAGAAGGAATAGAGCAAATCTTGGCTGTAGAGGAATACCCCCGCAAACGATTGCAGTACCAACAGCAGCGTAAACACTCCTAGGCGCAGAGCGGGCATCCGCTGAGAAGGCGTCCGCCGAGACGTCGGCTTGGATGCTGGAGAAAGACGAACTTGCGCTTGGCGATCCGGTGCAAAAACGTTTGCTTTGCCCAACCAGAGACAGGCCACAAACAGGAGCCAGAGATAGCCCTGGTGCCGCAGGGACC
>CALIJJ010000029.1 GCA_938017515.1 uncultured Pseudanabaenaceae cyanobacterium | reverse complement strand
TTCAGCGCCAGCTTGCGATCGTCCAATCGCGTCGCCAACCGCTTCACCTGAATCTTGACAATCTCGCGCAACTCCGACTTCTTGAGACCGTGGAAGATAATCGTGTCATCAATCCGGTTCAAGAACTCCGGACGGAAGTGGCCGCGCATGGCGTCCATCACCCGACCGCGCATCTCGTCATACTGATCCTCGCCCGCCACATCCAAGATGTACTGCGAACCAATGTTGCTCGTCATAATGATGATCGAGTTGGTGAAATCCACCGTGCGACCCTGAGAATCCGTCACGCGACCATCATCCAGAATTTGCAGCATGACATTGAAGACATCCGGGTGCGCCTTCTCAATTTCGTCAAACAAAATCACCGAGTAAGGGCGGCGGCGAACCGTTTCCGTTAGCTGCCCCCCCTCGTCATAGCCGACGTATCCGGGAGGTGCACCGATGAGCCGTGCCACGGAATGCTTCTCCATGTACTCAGACATGTCGATGCGCACCATGGACTCTTCCGTGTCAAACATGAACGTGGCCAGAGCCTTGGCCAGTTCCGTTTTACCCACACCTGTCGGTCCCATGAAGATGAAACTGGCAATGGGACGGTTGGGGTCCGAGAGGCCCGCGCGGGACCGCTGAATTGCGTCAGCAACTGCTGTCACCGCATCCTCCTGGCCAATCACCCGCTTGTGCAGCTCATCTTCCAGTTCCAGCAACTTCTGCATTTCCGAAGCCACCAGCTTGCTCACCGGAATACCGGTCCACTTAGAGATAATTTCAGCAATGTCCGCTTCCGTCACCTCTTCCCGCAGCAGCGTATTGCCGCTGGTTTGGGCATTGCTGAGCTGTGCTTCCACGTCAGAGAGCTGATGCTGGAGTGCCGTGAGCTTGCCATACTTCAGCTCGGCGGCCTTTTGCAGGTCATAGTCGCGTTCGGCCTGCTGGATTTCGACGTTGACACGATCGATCTCTTCCTTGATCTCCTGAAGCTTGCCAATGCCGCCCTTCTCAGTTTGCCACTGGGCGTTGAGAGCACTTTGGCGTTCCTTCAGATCAGCGAGTTCTTTCTCCAGACGCTGCAAGCGTTCCTGGGAAATGGGGTCGCTTTCCTTTTGGAGGGAGAGGCGTTCCATTTCCAGCTGGAGGATCTTGCGATCAACCTCATCCAGTTCCTCTGGCTTGGAGGTAATCTCCATCTTCAGCCGCGCGGCGGCTTCGTCCATCAGGTCAATGGCTTTGTCGGGCAGGAAGCGATCGCTAATGTACCGTGTCGAAAGAGTTGCTGAAGCAACGAGTGCGTTGTCCGAAATCTTGACGCCGTGGTGAACTTCGTAACGCTCCCGCAGACCCCGAAGAATCGAAATCGTGTCGGGCACCGTGGGCTGATCGACAAACACCTGCTGGAAACGGCGCTCCAGGGCTGCGTCTTTCTCGATGTATTTGCGGTACTCATCCAGCGTCGTGGCACCGATGCAGCGCAGTTCGCCCCGAGCCAGCATGGGTTTAAGTAGGTTGCCTGCGTCCATGGCACCTTGGCTCGCACCGGCTCCGACGACGGTGTGAATTTCGTCGATGAACAGAATAATTTGGCCTTCGGATTCGGTGACTTCCTTCAGAACAGCCTTGAGGCGTTCCTCAAATTCACCCCGGAACTTGGCTCCGGCGATGAGTGAGCCCATGTCGAGGGAGATTAGCTGACGATCTTTGAGGGATTGGGGAACGTCGCCGCTGACGATGCGCTGGGCGAGCCCTTCGGCGATCGCCGTCTTGCCCACACCGGGCTCACCAATCAGCACCGGATTGTTCTTCGTCCGCCGGGACAGAATCTGGATCGTGCGACGAATTTCGTCATCTCGGCCAATCACCGGGTCTAGCTTGCCCGCCTTGGCAGCCTCCGTCAGGTCGCGACCATACTTTTCGAGGGACTCGTACTTGCCCTCCGGATTTTGACTGTCCACTTTCTGATTCCCCCGAATTTGCGTGATCGTTTCCCGCAGCTTGTCTTCTGTAACCCCGACTTCGCGCAACAGCCCCTTGCCAAAGCGACCGTCACCCGTGAAGCCTAACAGCAGGTGCTCGACGGAAATATAGTCGTCCCCGAAGTCCTTGCGCAAATCTTCGGCGCGATCGAGCAGCGTGTCTAGCGATCGGCCCAAGTAGATGGAGTCACCACCGCCGGATATTTTGGGCTGCTTATTGATGTGCTTTTCTGTGAACGCCCGCAGTCGCTCTAGGTTCGCCTCCAGCTTGCTAAAGACGCTGGTGGTCAGACCGTTTTCCTGCTCTAGGAGGGCCTTAAACAGGTGTTCACTTTCAATGTGTTGGTGTTGGGCCTGTTTTGCCACTTCCGGCGTTTGCGCGATCGCGGCCCAAGCCTTCTCAGTATATTGATCAGGGTTGTTGGGTTGCATAGGTCGTTCATCAGGGGCGCTTTTGATGCACCTATTGTAAAAACCTGAGGGATTTTGTCAGGATCGGTCTTTACACCCTACACCCATGGTATTGCCGCCCCGCCTCAACGTTCCGGATTGAAAAGGGCGGAGCAATTTTTGAGTGAATTGGACAAGAAGTTGGCAAAAATAGCCCGCTTTCCAAATTTAGGTCGCCAGCGGAATGAGATTTTGCCAGGGATACGGAGTCTCCCTCTCGATAGCTATCAAGTATCGAGTATTTACTCGTTTGGCCAAGTGATCTTGGAATTTTGGAATGAGTCGCTACGCTATAGACCAATCACATACTTGCGCCATTCTTCGTGTCTGCCGCTATTGAGGTGGCGCACCACTTCAAAATGCAGACTGCTGTAAGGTCGGCGAGGTTTGCTTCGCAGAGGCATTTCAGCCTCGCGGGGCGTGCGGCTCCCCTTTTTGACATTGCAGCGGACACAGGCCGTGGTCATGTTGTCCCACTTGTCTGAACCGCCGCGCGATCGCGGAATCACGTGATCCAGTGTCAACTCATCGCCGTGGTAGCCGCAGTACTGACAGGTGTGACTGTCCCGCTGGAGTACATTTCGGCGTGTCAATGGAATCTCTTTATAGGGCACCCGAACATAGTTCCGTAGGCGCACCACCGTGGGCAGGGGCATTCCGACGCGTAGCATCTTGCCATTGTGTTCAACCTGCTCGGCCTTCTCCTTCAACATCAACACCACAGCCCGCTTCCAACCTGTGATGTTGAGCGGTTCGTAGGAGGCATTCAGCACCAGAACCTTGCTCATCGTTGTGTCAGGGATTGATCTTGTCGGTATGAATTTTGAAACCAGGTTCCATCGCCAGTGGATCCCTGATGGGGAAATGCTAGCACAGCGGTCACAGCCGATTCTGTAACATTGGTTTAAGTTTTGGGCGTTATTTTGAAGGCAATCGCCGGATTTGCCGCAATTTTGGCTAAAAGGGTCAATTTAGACTGATTTTCGATGTTGCGATCGCTCTGACAATTGCGTGATGCCGCTGCGACCCAGGCGATTTAGGTTACGAAGTTTATCGATTCACGGATTGCCGATTTTGAATGGGGCAATTAGACTACATCCAACTCAATGTCCGACTTGGTTGCCGGTTGCGCGATCGATCGCGGCAATGAGATCTGTGTGGTTGAGGCAAAGGAATAAAGCGATGCAGGACGAGTTTCTGAATGGAGCGTCACGGGCCGATTCATCGTTTTTAGAGGAGTTACCGCTTCAGCGTGCCTGGGTGGAAGTCGATTTAGATGCCATTGTCCACAACGTCCATCAGCTTCGTCAGCACATTCATCCCACCACAGACCTGATGGCGGTGGTCAAGGCCGATGCCTATGGCCATGGTGCTGTCACCGTTGCCCAGGCTGCGATTTCTGCCGGTGCCACTTGGCTCGGGGTTGCCACCGTCACCGAAGGCATTGAACTACGCCGCGCTGGCATCACGGTTCCTATTTTGCTGCTGGGGGCGACGAATAGTCCCGATGAGGTGCTGGCGATCGCCTACTGGAAGATTCAGCCCACGCTCAGCTCTCCCCAGCAGGCCACCCGATTTTCCCAGGCCCTGATGTCCAGCAGTCTCCAGGCTGCCGAACTGCTGCCGGTCCATTTGATTTTGGATACGGGCATGTCCCGTTTGGGCGTGTCCTGGAAGGATGCTGTTGCCTTTGTGGAACATGTCCAAAACCTGCCCCATCTGCAAGTGGCCAGTGTCTACTCCCACTTGGCCACGGCGGATGACCCGGACCTCACCACGATGAAGCGGCAACAGTCCCGCTATGAGGATGCGATCGCCCAATTGCGTGCCCAGGACCTCTGCCCCGCCCGTCTGCACCTGGCCAACTCCGCAGCAACCCTGGTCGGCAAAGGGTTTGACGGCATTGATTTGCAATATGATATGGCACGCGTCGGCCTCGCGCTGTACGGCCTCTATCCCGCGCCCCACCTGGCCGACAGGATTTCGCTCAAACCCGTGTTGCGAGTCAATGCGCGCATTAGCCAAGTGAGGTGGCTGGAAGCGGGTACCGGCATCAGCTATGGTCATCGCTTTGTGGCAGAGCGACCCATGAAAGTGGCCGTGGCGGGGGTGGGCTATGCCGACGGGATTCCCCGCAATTTGTCCAACAAGCTGGAGGTGCTGATCCAGGGACGGCGTGTGCGTCAGTTGGGCTCCATTACGATGGATCAGATCATGTTGGATGTGACGGAGATTGAGGACATTGAACCGGGCGATCGCGTGGTCCTCCTGGGGCAATCCGGCGATGAGACGATCACTGCCGACGACTGGGCTGAAATGCTGGGCACGATTTCCTGGGAGATCCTTTGCGGCTTCAAGCATCGGCTGCCCCGAGTCGCGCGGGTACGAGAAAGTGACCCGGTGATTCATAAGCCCGTCATTCCGTTACAGATTGCCCAGCGTCCGGAATAGGCCAAAAAATATTCGAGGTCAAAAAATCTACTCAGACCCTGTGACATGGCTCAATTTCTTTGCTAAGATGTGCTGGATTGCGAGAGCAATTAACCTCCTGGAGAAGTGGCTGAGCGGTTGAAAGCGGCTCCCTGCTAAGGAGTTATGGGGTGAATAACTTCATCGAGGGTTCGAATCCCTCCTTCTCCGTGAGATGTGTGCCGAAAGGTCATGTCTGGATATTGGAAAGGGACGTGGTTTATCCACGTCCTTTTTTCTGTCTGTTTTTTGGTGGCCTGTTTTTTGCCTATTTTTTTGGCCTGCTTTTGGGGAGAGGGCGACTTGGTAATGGGGATCTTTAGAGCGATAATCCTAGCGGTCCTGCTGTCCTGAGTCTTTTGCCTTAATGTTTTTCTGTCGCCGACGTTCAACGCTGTCTGGGCAAAGGGGTATGATGCGCAAGCTGATGACGCAAAAGCTTGTGGGACAAAAGCTTTTAGCCTTTGGCTTGGCTGGTCTTCTTGGGCTGCAACCGGCGATCGCCTTCGCGGCCCCTCTAGATCCAGGAATGGCCAATATCAATGCGTCTGACGCCATTACCCCAGAACAGTGCCAGGGCATCACAGAAACGGAACTGCGGCCGGAACTGACGCGGACGATTCAGAACTTCTTTGAAAACGAGACCGCCTTTGACTTTGAGGCGGAGGTGGCTCGCGAATGGAAACTGCTGAAACTGGATGCCAGAATCGACAGCGCTGTGGTCCAGGCGGTGGAGAGCATTCAGGCCGATACCAAGGCACTGGATAAGTTTGCCAGTAGTTGGAGCCCGGCCAAGGCGGAACAGTTGGCTGAGCAAGTCATTGCGGTGACGTTTGATAATCGGGAGCTGAAGCGATCGCTCCAAAAGCTGTCTGCCAATGTTGGCAACGAGCTGTCCGACCAAATTGAACTGGCCACCGTCCAGTCTGCCTCCTACGGAATGCAGTGCTTGCAAACCTTCATCAGCGGCCATTACTCCCAAACGTTCCTCGACCTGTTTGATGCCAAGGCCGATCGCTCAGCCCAATCCGGCTCCAATGAATTCCTCGCCGAATTCTCTCCCGAAAGCCGCAAGTACATCAATTCCTATGGTTTAGCCGCCGGAGGTGTGGCTACGATTGCCGTGGCGCAAATCACCCGGCGGGTGACTAAAACCATGACCAAGCGCGTCCTTGCCCAGGTGAGTGAACGGGTGCTGGGTCGCCTCGGAACGACGGTGGTGCCGGTGATTGGAGAACTCGTCGGTGGGGTGTTGTTGGTGTCCGATTTGGCCCAGAGTTTTTCCGGCTCCTTTGATGAAATTGAGGCGCAGATCAAGTCGCCGGGGGTGAAGCAGACGCTGCGAGATCGTGTGGCAGGGGCGATCGCCCAATCCATCGGTGGAGAATCCCCCCAAATTGCGCGAGAAATTGCGACGGAGCTCTATGCCAACTGGCTTGATTTTCAAAAGGACTATCGAGAGACGCTGACCCTTGCTAATGAACTGCCTGAGTTTCAACAATTGGTTGCCCATGAAACTAATATTTCCCGTGTCACAGCTTTGGTGGGAATTGCTTTGGACAACATGGGGCGCAGAAACCTGATCGCCGCGATTCAGGACGGTAGCTTTGAGCAAGCCTTGGACCTACCGACGGTGGCCCAGGACATTGTCAGAAATACGGGCAGCATTGCAGAGGCGGTTGCCTGGTATGAGCTGGCGGGCAACCGGATTGGCGATGTCGTCGCCATGGAAATGTATAAGCATTTGTCGCGAACCGGCTTAGACCATCGCCTACTTATCCAAATTTTGAATTTAGATAATCCGACGGTGATTGCGAAGCTGTCGCTGTTGGGGGCAAAAGATATTCGTCGCTTGTTGGCGATCGCCAGCCCCAACCTCATCCAATTGGGCGAAGCCGTTTCTTCCCAGGACCTAGAGCGCCTCTCGGGCTATATCGCTGGACTGAAACAAGCGGACGCCAATGATCTGATCAAGTTTTTGCTCGATGGTGGTTCTGAAACCATCAAAAATGCTGAGGTGATGACCCACATTGTTCAGAGTCACGATATAAACGTGGCGATTCGGTTTTGGCAGGAGCAACGCAGTGCCTGGGGGCTGCTCCAGAGTGGTTTTCTGGTGGCGGTGGGGGCGATCGCGTGGCAGTTGGTGCTGGTGAAATATGGTGAGTTGTATGTGGGAGGCGTGGCCTTCGCGATCGTGATCACGGCGCTGCTCACGCTAACCCTGCTGCTCTGGCTCCAGCGGCAAATCAACAGTCTGCGCCAAAAGCGACCTCAGCTTAACGCCTCGGATAAATAACGCTTCTGAGCAATAGCGCTGCAATAACGCTTCTGTTCAAGCGCCCACCCCTTTCAATCGCTTGCCAATTCCTCGTCCATCAAGCCCCGTCATCCTTACTGAAAAGCTCTATGCTCATTAGCCTCGACCATGCCCCCGACCCCTCCCTGGAACTGGGCGAACTGCTCACGGTTGTCGTGATTCGAGCGGCCAATGTAGTCAACGACATTCGCGAGAACATCAAAAACCTTACGGGCGGGCGCATGGTTCACTACGAAAAACTGATTGGCCGTGCCGTCGATGATGCGCTACAAGAGCTGGAGCAGAAAGCCAAGGATAGGGGCTATGACGGGGTGATCGGCGTCAAGATTGCCAATCCCTCAGTTGTAGAGGGTGGTGTAGAAGTGATCGTCTACGGCAATGGCTTTCGCAAAGTCGCGTCCTAGCCGAATTGATAATGCTTGTTGACGTCGGCACGGATTTCCCAGGTGCAGGCCATGCCTGCGGGGAAGGTCACCAGATCGCCTTTGCCCATGGAGACTGGCTCACCGCCTTCGGGGGTGACGATGACATCGCCTTCTAGAAAAAAGCAGGTTTCGCGATCGTCGTAGTGCCAGGGAAACTTAGAGGCTTCCTTGCTCCAGGTGGGCCAGCTTCTGACGCCGAGTTCGTTGAGTTGGGCTTCGCTGGGTGTGTGGGTGACTTGGATGGCTTGGGTTTGGGAGGTCATGGTGATTGATGAATTCTAATGTAGGGGCCTGTATCCAGGCCCTTCAGAGATCTGGGATGCATCCTAGACCCCTGAGGGCGCGGGATGTGCGCCCCTACGGTATTATCCTCGTGCCTTACATCTCGCGAACGGAAGGTACGCCGTCCTTCACTTCACCGACGAGGACCACGTCAGCGACACCGACGAAGAGGCCGTTTTCTAGAACGCCAGGAATGTTGTTGATGTCCTTTTCCAGCGCAGCGGGGTCAGCGATGTTGTCGAACTTGGCGTCGATGATCAGGTTGCCTTGGTCGCTAACGACGGGACCAGCCTTTTTGACGCCCATGCGGAGCTGGCACTTGCCGCCCAGCTTTTCGATCGCTTGCATGGCTGGAGTCATGGCCATGGGCAGCACTTCCACAGGCAGCAAAAAGGTGGAACCCAGTTTGTCCACCAGCTTGCCGCCGTCCACGACGACGATGAATTCCGCAGCGAGGGAGTCGACAATCTTTTCCTGGGTGTGGGCAGCACCGCCGCCCTTGATCAGGTTTTTGTTGGGGTCCACTTCGTCGGCGCCGTCGATGGCTACGTCCATGTGGTCCACTTCATCGAGGGTGGTGAGGGGGATGCCGTATTGCTTGGCGAGGACGCGGGCCTGGAAGGAGGTGGGGATGCCCTTGATGTCCTTGAGTTCGCCGGACTGGATGCGCTCGCCGATGAACTGGATGGCGTAGGCCGTGGTGGAACCGGTGCCGAGGCCAACGATAGCGCCGGACTTGACACGCTGGGCAGCGGCACGACCCACTTCCTGCTTCATTACGGTGACGGGATCTTGACCGGACATGGCGATCGCTCCTCTCAAATAACTGCGCCTCTCATCATAGGGGAGGGCGGCATCTGGGGAAATCTTGACGGTTACCCCAGTTCCGATCGCGGCGATTATTCGTCCAAGCGTTCAAGGAATGCTGCGGCCTCTGCCTCAAACATTTCCACTAGCTCCGGGTCCATGTATTGATAGTCGTCGGGAATGTTCAGCACATGGATGGGCTTGTGGCTTAGCACTCGGCCAAACTGAGCCTTGAGCCGATTCTTGTGCTTGGGTTCCATCACAAAAATGTGGTCGGCCCA